>JAICIL010000001.1 GCA_025924435.1 Chloroflexia bacterium
AACTTGATGAGATCCCGAGCGAAGTGAACCTGGCACCGTTGCCATCCCGCGCCTTGGAAATGCCGAGCGATTGCCGCCTTCAGCCCTCTGTGGTCGTCGCTCGTCACGAGCCGCACGCCCCTCAGGCCACGTGCTTTGAGATCCCGGAATACCTGATGGTACGTCGCTTCGCTCTCGGTATCCGCGACCGTGAGCACCTCGCGATATCCATCTGTTCGCACTCCCGCGACGATGAGCACGCCCTGGCTGACGACTTGCCCGCCTTGCCGGACATGCTCGTAGCGCGCGTCCACACTGAGATACGGATAGGTCGTCTCGCTCAGCGGACGAGTGCGCCAGGCCTCCAACTCCGCGTCCAACTGCCCGGCCAGTTCAGACACCAGGCTCTTCGAGAAACTGGTGCCGCACAGCGCTTCGGTGATCTCGCGCACCTTGCGGGTGGAGACGCCTTCGACATACATCTCCATGAGCGCCAGGACGAGCGCCTTCTCATTGCGCTGATAGCGGGCGAAGAGTTGCGTCGAAAAGGTGCCATCCCGGTCTTGGGGCACCTGCAAGGTCAGTGTACCGACGCGAGTTTTGAGCTGTCGGGGTTTGTAGCTGTTGCGGTAGCCACGCCGTTCGGGGTTGCGCTCATATGATTCGGCGTGCAGATGGGCGGTCACCTCGGCGTCGAGCACCGCCTGGACGACCCGCTCGACGAGGAAACGGAGAAAATCAGGATCATCAGTCAGGACGGATTGTGTCGCCGCGGTGATGCCGGCACGCTGTTTGTAGACCATCGTCTTCCTCCTTCGATCCGGTTCGTTGCCATGACCGATCGTGGAGGACGATGACCGCCTCTCAAAGCGGCGGTCTAATTACAGAACTCTCTGGACACAACCTCAATCAATGCCGTTTGCCGCTCGTAGTACGCGAGCGCGGCATGCACAGCGGTAAGGCGTATCTCGTAGTCTGCAGCCACTTCGTCAAGGGTCGAATGGGCGAGCGGCATCGCGCCGATCAGTGCCCAGACAGGGATGCCGGACTCGACAAGCACCGCATGTTCGACTCCGGACGATAGGGATTCGCCCCGATGTATTGCACGATGAGATCGCTCTTGTCCACCAGCATTGCTCGCTCCCAATCTCACGATCCGGCGCGCACCGAAACCAGAATATGTCTCCAGAGTCTCACCTTCGTGCTCCACCACGTTCAAGAGCCTCACAGGTGATGGTATACTTTCCCTCACCACAGCGGGGCAGATGGGGGATGGGTCATGGTCACACCGGCGCGGCGGCAATATCTCGACATCAAGGCACAGCATCCCGACGCCATCCTCTGGTTTCGCATGGGCGACTTCTATGAGATGTTCGATGAGGACGCCAAGACCGCCGCGCAAGCCCTCCACATCACCCTGACGGGCCGCCCATTCGGCAAGGATGGGCGCGTGCCGATGGCGGGCGTACCGTATCACGCCGCGCACTCCTATCTCGCGCGGTTACTGCGGCAAGGGTTCCGCGTCGCGATCTGCGAGCAGATGTCCGAGCCGGGGCGCGGCCTCGTGGACCGGGCGGTCGTGCGCGTCGTCACGCCGGGGACGGTCGCGGAACCGTCCTTGCTGCCCGCGAAGGAGAACTCCTATCTCGCCGCGCTCTGCCCCGGCCCGGCGGGCTACGGTCTCGCCTATGTGGACGTGACGACGGGCGAGTTCGCCGTCACCGAGTTCGTGGATGGCGATCCCGCCCTCTGCCGCGTCGCCGTCGAGAACGATCTGCTCCGGATCGGCCCGCGCGAATGCCTCGTGCCGAAGCCCGAATCGCCTGAAGACCCCGATCCCTTCCCGCACGAGCGGCCACAGACGCCCGGCCATATCACGCCGTACGACGCACGTTATTTCGGTTTGGAGACGGCGACCGACGCGCTGCGGAACCATTTCGGCGTCGTCTCGCTGGAGGCATTCGGCTGCGCGCACTCCCCGCTCGCCGTCCGTGCGTCCGGGGCGATCCTCGCCTATCTCGGCGAGACGAATGCGATGCTCCTACCGCTCCTGACCGGGCTGCGCACCTACGCAGCCGACGGCACGATGCATCTCGACGCCGCGACCCGCCGCAACCTCGAACTCCATTGGACGGGCCGGACGCAGACGACGGCGCACTCCCTGCTCGGCACGCTGGACGGCACGAAGACGGCGATGGGTGGGCGGCTCCTGCGCCGGATGCTTGCCCAGCCGCTCACCGACCGCGCCGCCATCGCAAAGCGGCTGGACGCCGTCGAGGGCTTTGTCACCCGCACGGCGCTTCGCATGCAGACACTGGCCCTGCTCGCGGGCATCGGGGATATGGAGCGGCTGACCGCCCGCGCCCGGCAGGAGGCCGCGACGCCGCGCGAACTGCTCGCCCTCCGCGACGCGCTCCACGCCATCCCGACGCTGACGACGATGCTGCACGACGCGGACGCGGACGCGCTCGCCGCACTCGCCGCCCACCTCGATCCCTGCACGCGGGCTGCTGACCTCATCAGTCACGCCGTGCTCGCGCCGGAGGGCAAGGAGACATGCCGCCGCATTCGCCCCGGCTACGACCCCGACTTCGACGGCCTCGTCCACACCGCGACACATGCCCGTGAGACCATCGCCGCGCTGGAGGCGGCAGAACGCGAGCGCACCGGCATTCGCTCGCTGAAGATCAAGTACAACTCCGTCTTCGGCTACGGCATCGAAGTTTCCCGTCCGAACCTGCCGCATGTTCCTGACGACTACCGCCGCACACAGACGCTGACACACGCCGAGCGGTTCGTGACGCCCGCGTTGAAGGAATGGGAAGCGACGATTCTCCACACCGAGGAGCGGATCACGGCGCGGGAGGAGGAATTGTATCGCGGTGTGCTGCGCGAGATTGGCGCGGCGGCCCCTGTCCTGCTTGGCACGGCGCGGGCGGTAGCGCATGTGGATGTTTTCTGCGCCCTCGCGGACCGCGCCGTCCAGCATCGCTACGTTCGCCCGATACTCGCGGATGATACGACACTGCGGATCGTCGCGGGGCGGCATCCGGTCGTCGAGGCGTCGCTGGCGAACACCGGCGACTCCTTCATCCCGAACGACACGGTTCTGGACACCGAGGGGCATCAACTCCTGCTGCTCACCGGGCCGAATATGGCGGGCAAGAGCACCTATCTCCGGCAGGTGGCGCTCATCGTGCTGATGGCGCAGGTCGGCTCGTTCGTCCCGGCGGAATCGGCGCGTATCGGCCTCGTGGATCGCATCTTCACCCGTATCGGCGCGCAGGACGACCTCGCGGCGGGCCAGAGTACCTTTCTCATTGAGATGATGGAGACGGCGGCGATCCTCCGCCACGCGACGCCGCGCTCGCTGATCGTCCTCGATGAAGTTGGGCGCGGCACCGGGACAGACGACGGTGTCGCTATCGCCCGCGCCGTCGTGGAAGACCTCGTCCATCGCGTGCGAGCGCGAACGCTCTTCGCCACCCACTATCACGACCTCGCGGATGCATCCGGTCGCCTCCCCGGCGTGCAAGTCGCCTCCGCCGCCGTCGCGGAGGAGGACGGCGATGTCACCTTCCTCCATCGCATCACCCCCGGCGCGATGGGCAAGAGTTACGGCATCCACGTCGCCCGCCTCGCCGGTCTCCCATCCCATGTTGTCGAACGGGCGAGGGAACTCGTTTTGAACCACGAAGACACGAAGAGCACGAAAGAAACGGGGACAAACGAAAATGGGAATGGGCACGGCGCAAAGGCGTCGCCTCAGTCCTCTTCCCTCGTGGATGATCTGACGGCGCTCGATCTGGCACGGATGACGCCGCTGGAGGCGATCGCGGTACTTGGTCGTCTCCAGGAACGCGCCCAGAGGCTATCGCATCCCGACGAACGCGAGTGGGCGATACCCTATGAATAGCCAGCAGCCAATACGCGGCTCTCAGTCCTTCGCCACTCCCCGGATTGCTCTTCTGCCACCTGCCGTCGCGGAGCGGATCGCGGCGGGCGAAGTGATTGAGACGCCCGCGGCGGTCGTCAAGGAGTTGGTCGAAAACGCGCTCGATGCCGGGGCGCGACAGATCATTGTCGAGGTGCGCGGCGGCGGATTAGAGAATATGCGCGTCACGGACGATGGCGGCGGCATCGCGGCGGACGAGGTCGCCCTTGCCTTCCAGCGGCATGCAACGAGCAAATTGCGCGCCCTCGATGATCTTCTGCGCGTGCAGACGCTCGGCTTCCGGGGCGAGGCGCTACCCTCGATCGCCGCGGTCGCGGATGTCGTCGTACACACCGCGACGGACGGCGCGCCCGCCGGGACGGTCCTGCATCTGCGGCACGGGGCGATCATCGAGCAGAGCAAGCGGGCGCGCAGCCGGGGAACGACGGTCACGGTGCGCGACGTATTCGCCGCCCTCCCCGCCCGCCGCCGCTTTCTTCGCGCGCCGCGCGTCGAGGCGCAGCAGATCGGCCAGACAGTGCGCCGCTTCGCCCTCGCCCACCCCGCCGTCGCCTTCACGCTCGCCTTCGACGGTCATACCGCCTTCCGCACGCCGGGGAACGATGCCCTCGCGGACACCGCCGCTACGCTCTACGGGCCAGCCGTCGCCGCGCATCTCCTCCCCCTCACCGCGACCGTCGCGGCAGGCACGATTGCCGGGGTACTCGGCGACCGGGCCATCTCGCGCCCGAGCCGCGCGGCAGTGACCCTGATCGTCAATGGACGGTGCGTGAAGTGCCCGCCGCTCGCCTCGGCATTCGAGACGGCGTACCGGCCCCTCCTGCCACGCGGGCGGCACCCGCTCGCCGTGCTGCATCTCACCGTCCCGCCCGACACGGTGGATGTCAATATTCACCCCGCGAAGGCGGAAGTGCGCCTTCTGCATACCGCCGCACTTGGCGAGGCGCTGGCGGAAGCCTGCCGCGCGACGCTCGGGCGGCTGCCCGCCCTGCCGCCGGACGACGCGGATTGGTCGTTTTTGTCCACCCCCCTGCTCCCTCCCGACGCGGAAGGGGGAGAAATGCGCGATATGCTCTCACTTGGTGGCATGCGCGATCTCTCAGCGCCTCCCGCCGAGACGACGGTGCCGGCGAGCAATCTTCCCGCGCTCAGGATTGTCGGGCAGTTGGAGCAGCGATTGATCCTCGCGGAGGGAGCGGACGGCTTGTACCTCGTGGATCAGCACCGGGCGCACGAGCGGATCATTTACGAGCATCTGCGCGCGCGAACGCGGCATGAAGACACACAGGAAGAGGGCATCGAACCGCTCGTCCTCGCGCTGTCACCCGCCGATGCGCGCCGTCTGACCGAGCGAATGCCCGATCTCGCGGCGGTCGGCGTGGCCTGTGAGGTGTGGGGGCGCAACACCTTCCTCCTGCGCTCCCTGCCCGCCGAACTGACCGGAGTGGACGGCCTCGGCCCGCTCCTCCTGGGCGCGCTCGCCGAGGCGGACGGCTACGCCGACGATGGCACCGATGCCTGGCGCGACCGCCTCTGCACCGCGCTCGCCTGCCGCTCCGCCCTCCGGCGTGGCAGCCCCCTCGCACCGGATGCGATGCATGATCTCCTTCGCCGCCTCGGCGCGACGGACAGCCCGACCGTCTGCCCGCACGGCTCGCCGATTGTCCTGCACGTCGGCAGCGGCTTCCTCATCCGGCAATTTGGCTGGGATTGATCCGCCGACAGCGCCTCGAATCCTTCTCCATGCCGCCGCGCGCACAGGAAGCGTGATCCCACGCGCGCCATCTTATGAAGCCATTATCATCAGGCAACGAATGAGCAGCCCCCACTCAGCGGGTTCGAGATCGTAGGTGGCGCACACTTCCTGGAATGCACGCCAGGTGGCCGTCGTCCGTGTCACCGCGCCGCCTGCTACGAGTTCGGCGAAACGATCCTGCGCGCGGCGGTACACCGCCAGACGATACGCCTGCCGCTCATGGCTCGCGACTCCCCCCGGGTTTGGCCGCGATGCGGGTGCTGTCCAACACATCGCGCGCTGATCGGTCATCTCGTCCCAATTCATCTGCCCTGTCCTCCGCTGCCGCGTGTTCTCCATCTCGTCCCTGGGGAATTTCCCCACAGGGCGATCATGCGCGCGGGCGATGAACGGTGGCATGGCAGCGGTGGGTAGTGGGGCTGACGATCTTGTCATCAGCGTGCATGATGGCGCATGACGGTCATTCGCTACCCGGCACGCCAAGGATGCAGGCAACTTCACCGGCGCGGGTGGCGGGGCAGGTGCGCTGCATCCAGATCGTGCCACCGTGTGGCGCGTGAAGTTCCTGCAATTGGTCGCCGAAGAGATCAATAATCTCGCCCAGCACCTCGCCCGCCTGCACGACAGCGCCGAGGCGATGAGTGAGCCGCAGGAAGCCGGTTTCGGTCGCGACGACGGAAACGCCCCGGCATGGCACGGCGTCTGCGCGCGGGGGCGGGCCACCGGGGAGCATTCCCTTGAAACGCAAGAGATTCAACAGTCCCTCGGTGAAGATCGCCACGTCTGCCGGGCGGCAGCCCGCCTGCCCGGTCGTCTCGGTGCCGACGGTCGGGATACCGAGGCGACTCGTCTCGGCATTGAACATACCGACGCCGTCATCCACGAGCCAGAGCATCGCCCCGCCGAAGTGCCGTGCCGCTTCCTCAGAAGCCGCGCGACTCGCGGAGGCAATGTCGCGGTAGCCGATCAGCGGCAGATAGTTCATCTCCTCACTACCGCTGTGGAAGTCTACGAACAGGTCGTCCGCGCCAACATTGCGGACGACCATCCGCATCAGGTGATGGGCCAATCGCTGCGTTGGGGAGCCGCCCGCGCTACCGGGGAAGACGCGCGCGAGGTTCAGGCCGTCGAGATGCGGCGGCGTCGCGCGGGAGCGGGCCTCGTACGCGAAAACGTTGCAGACCGGGATGGCACAGTACACGCCGGATAGCGTCTCCGGATCGAGCCGGGCGAAGATGGCACGCACCGCCTCCTGCCCCTCGTATTCGTTGCCATGCACCGCCGCGACCGCGAGCAATACCGGGCCGGCTTTTGCCCCCGTCACAATGAGCGCGGGAAGTTGCACACCGCCACTGAGGGTTGGGAAAGCATCGAGCAGAACGCGCATTTTCTGCCCTGCCGGGAGCACGCGGAGATCGAATGCATCTAATGGGATATGTTCAGGCAACAGACCGCTCCCCCTCATATCATCGTCCGCAGCAATGTGCGGAGGCGCGTGGCGATCTGCTCCGCGTCGCCGTCTCGGAGGCAGTGGGTGTTGATACCGATGCCGCCGAGTTCGACATTGACGAAGATACCGGGGTCACCCGCCGCCAGTGTCGCCCGGACCGCAGGCGCGGACCATGCGCCGTCAACAGGCCGGATCACCGCAAGAGGCATCGGATAGCGCTCCGGGTCGGCGATCACCGCGCATTCCGCGTTCGGGAAATCCGCCAGCTCGTGCGCGATCAGTTCCGCCTGCGCGCGGTGAGCGGCGAACTCCGCGTCGTGGTCATGCGTGATGAAGCGGTCGAGCGCGACGGCGAGGCCGACCATCGCCTCCTTGCTCACCTTTGCCGCCCGCCCGATGGCGGCGTTCGGGTTGCCGTTCATCTTCGCGGCGGCGATCAGGTCCGCGCGACCGGAGAGCAGGCCGGAATCCTGCGGGCCGCGTATCCCCTTCCCGCCGCTGTAAATGACGAGGTCCGCGCCACCCGCGATCCAGCGCGTCAGATGGCTGACCGGCGGTAACGTCGAGGCCGCATCCACGATCACCGGGACATTGTGCGCGTGCGCGACTTCGATGACGGTGCCGAAATCGAGCGCGCCGGGGCCGATAGAGGGCGAGTCCACGAAGGCGACGGCGGCGGTGCGCGCGGTGAAGGCGGCTTCGTATTCCCACCGCTCGGTGGCGCTGGGGATGCCGATCTCCACCAGTTTCGCCCCGGGCGCGCGGAACATCTGGTCGTAGTTGATCCGGTGCGCGCGATGGACGATGATCTCGTCCGGCATGCCGGTCGTGTCCGGCAAACGGCGGATACGCACGATGTCCGTGCCGGTGATGCAGGCCGCCGCCGCGAGCAGCATTCCTGCCGCCGAGCCGCAGGTGACGTAGCCCGCCTCCGCACCCGTCACCGCCGCGATCTTCTCCCCAACCTTCGCATTCAGTTCCTCGAGGACGACGAACGCCTTCGCCGCCTCCGCCATCGCTGCCATCACTTCCGGCGGCGGCAGGGTCCCGCCGACCGCCGTCGTCGCTCCCCGCGCATTGATGATCGTGCGGACGCCGAGACGCGCGTAAATATCCGTTTGCCGTTCCGCCGGTGCGGAAAAGATTGTAACCATCGGTGCCTCCTTAAATCGAATTCAATTAAACCGCAGAGGCGCAGAGGGCACAGAGAAGAATGAGAAGGATACAATTTGACGGCATCCTTTATCTTCCTTTCTCTTCTTTGTGTCCTCTGCGTCTCTGCGGTTCAATCGGGTTCCGTTTCGCTCTACACGGATTCGGGCATGGGGATGCCGAAGCGGGTGCCGAGGGTGGAGAGGTCCTGCCAGATCGGGTCCGGGATCGGGATGCCCTCGCGCTCGCGAGTGGCACGGGAACGGATTTCCGGTTCGCCGGGGACGAGCACTTCGTCCTTGCCGGGCGCGGGCGGCGTCTCCTTGACGGCGGCGAGCGTTTCGCCCGTCAGCCGCCGGTATTCCGCGCTGTCGCCAAACGCCGCCGGATCCATCGCGATCACGAAGACGCCGCCGAGCGCGCCGCGCTGCATGCCCGCGTCCGGATGCGCTGATGGCACGGGCATCACCGCCCGGTCATCATCCACCATCGCCAGCCCCGCGATCAGCGCGGACGACATCGAAAGGCCGTACCCCTTATGCCCGGCGACATCGCCACCGACCGGCAAGAGCGCGCCGCCATGATAAAAGTCCTCGGCGTTCGTGGAAGGGTTCCCTTCTTTATCCACGATCATTCCCGGCGCGAGTGCCGCATTCTTGGATCGTGCGACGCGCAGCTTCCCTTCCGCGACGACGGACGTTGCCGCATCGTAAACCATATTCGTCGGGCCATCCGCCGGGACGCCGAAGGACCACGGGTTCGTGCCGAGAAAGCGTTGCGCGCCGCCGAACGGCGCGACGCCGCCACCTCCCGGCGCGGCGGTGCCAATCGTGACAATGGCGATCATCCCCGCCGCGCTCGCCCGCTCGGTGTACTCGCCCAGCCGGCCAATATGCGTCGCGTGGCGCACGGCGACGGCGGCAATGCCTGCCGTTTTCGCCCGCTTCATCGCCCAGTCGAGCGCCACGGCGGTGGAGTACTGGCCGAAACCGAACCGCGCATCCATCACGGCGGTGCCGCCCATTTCACGCACCACTGTCGGCCTCGCGTTCGGCACAAGGCCACCCGCGTCCGCCTGCGACACATACTGCGGCAGGCGAAGGACGCCGTGCGAGTCATGGCCGGAGAGATTCGCCTTGACGAGATGATTCGCCAGTTCGTCCGCGATATCGCTATCGGCCCCCATTGCCCGCGCCACCTGGCGGACATACGCGCGCAACTGATCGGAGGGACACAGATGCATCTCCGCCA
This sequence comes from Chloroflexia bacterium, assembly GCA_025924435.1. Next base: position 9,544 of record JAICIL010000001.1, read on the forward strand.
CGTTTCCCGCTCCTTTTTCGGTGGAGCAAGCTTCAGCCTGCCACCTCGGCATTGCCGGCTGAAGCCTGCTCCACCCGCGTATTCTCACATTTCACAGCATCGCACCGCCCGAAACCCATTGCAATCCGGGGCGGTCAATCGCCGCGTGAGATGCGGTCAATGCCGCGCAGCACATCGCGCACGAAGGTGAGACACGGCGCGGCGACACCCGCGCGCTCGGCCCGCGCGACGAGATCGCCGAAGACCTGCTCGACTTCCATCGGGCGACCGGCAAGCACGTCCTGCGTCATCGAGGGCAAGCTGCCGCCGCGTGGGAGCGGGCCGGGTTTAAGGATCTTCGCCACTGTCTCCTCGTCCGGCGTCACGGTGTAGGTGTGGATTGGCGGGAAGTTCGGGTAGTTGCCGACTGTCACGCCATAGGCCGCGCCGGTAGCGGCCGTCTCGCGGACGAGGGCGAGATAGGCGCGCATCATGCTTGGATCACCGCTCATTTGCGGCCCGGTGGCGCGCGCGAGGACGGAGACGCCGAAGACGCCTGCCGCGTTGCACGCCTTCGACCAGAGGATGCTCTGGATGCTCGCGGGCGCCTGTGCCGGGATGCCCGCCGCCATCAGCGCGTCAATCGCCGCATCCACGCGCGGTGAACTACCGCCCTGCATCTCCCCGAGGTAGGTCATGCCGAGGGCCGTTACCGTCACGGCGCCGTCCGCGCCGCGCCCGCCACCGAGGATCGTCGCCCCCGGCACGACGCGCGCCGCGCCGAATGCCGCCGCGAGCATATCGTCCTTCGCAAGACCGTTCTGAAGGCCCGCTACCCACGATGTGTCATCGGCATCCTTCGGCCACGCCGCGCGGACATGCGCGATTGCTCCCGCTAAATCGTGCCCCTTCGTGAGGAAAATCAATCCCACACCGGTAGGCAGATCCGCCGCGTTCGTCGTGACGCCGACGCTGCCCGGTGGCGCGGGCGCGGGGGCAGTGGCAATGTCACATTCAACCACGCCGCGTAGCCGGATGCGGCCCGCCGCGAGTAACGCCGCAGCGGTGCGCGGGGTGGCGAGCAGCGTCACGGCCTCTCCATTCTTCGCCAGCAATCCGGCGAATGACTGGCCGAGCGCGCCCGCACCAACGAACGCCAGGGCCGATGCGGAAACACTCATCGCGCATCCTCCATCGGCCACAATTTGCTGCCACCCGCATTGAGGGCAAGGTTGCCGCCGTCCACGGGCAGGGTGTGGCCGGTGATGAAACTCGCGCCATCCGAAGCGAGAAAGAGGGCAGCACGGGCGATATCTTCCGGCTCGCCGATCCGGTCGAGCGGGATGCCACGCAGAAAGCGCGCGGTCAGCGTTTTCGGGTCGAGTTGCGGATCATTGAGCATATTCGTCATCGCCTGTGTCATCGTCTGCGCGGGCTGGATGGCGTTGACGCGAATCCCGTATGGCGCCCACTCCACCGCCAGCTCACGCGTGAACTGAATGATGCCCGCCTTCGTCACGCTGTAGACGAAATTGCCGCGCCCCAACGCGGAACTGCCGGCAATCGAACTGATGCTGACAATCGCCCCACCCCGGCCCGCCGCGATCATCCGCCGCCCGACCTGCTGCGTACAGACCCATGTCCCTTCGAGGTTAATGCGCACGATTTTCCGCCACTCCTCCAACGGCAATTCCTCCGGGCGGTAGCGGGTGCCGAGGCCGCAGTTATTGATGAGAATATCCACACGGTCATACGCGCGGTCGAAGTCATCGAACATCGCGATAATCGCATCCGCGTCGCCCATATCGCACGTAACCGCCGTGCATCGGCGACCGAGCGCCTCGACCTCGCGCGCCGTCTGTTGCACGCCCACGCTGTCAATGTCACAGACGAAGAGGTCCGCCCCCGCCTTCGCCAGTTCAATTGCTGTCGCATGCCCGATCCCACCATGCGCCGACCCCGCCGTCACGATCGCCACCCGGCCCGTTAAGTCCAGCCAGTCCACCGGCATGATGCGCTCCTCTCAGTCGCACGTTCGATGTTCGGAGTTCGAAGTGAGTCATCGAACTCCGAACTCCGAACTCCGAACTCCGAACTCATCGCGTCACCCAGATAAGCGGTTGCTCGACGAACTGCTTGATCCGCTTGAGGAACCGGGCAGCGGGCGCGCCGTCCACGACGCGGTGATCGAAGGTCAGGCTAAGCGCAACCATCTTCCGCACCGCGATGCTCTCCGTCTCCTCATCCACGACGACGGGGCGCGAAACGATCCGGCCAATACCGAGAATCGCGCATTCCGGCAGATTGATGATCGGCGTGAAGGCGTCAATGTCGTACATGCCGAGGTTCGTGATTGTGAAGGTGCCGCCCTGAAGATCATCGCGCGCCGCGTTGCCCGCCCGCGCCTGCGCGATCAGGTGCGCCGCCTCCGCCGCGATTGTCTGGACCGATTTCGCGTGCGCATCGCGGATGATCGGGACGAGCAATCCTCGCTCGGTATCCACCGCGATGCCGATATGCACCGCGTTATGCCGCACGATTCCGCCCTCCGTGAGGGAGGCGTTCAGGTCCGGGAACTCACGCAGCGCGACGGCAACAAGCCGGGCGAAGAGGTCATTGTAGGAAGGCACCGGCGCATCGCCCCCCGCCAGCGCGGCCGCGACCTCGGCGCGCAGCCGGACGAGCGCGGTCGCATCCACCTCGGTCGTCAGCGTGACGGGGGCGACGGTATGCGCGCTCCGCGCCATCCGCTCGCCAATGATGCGGCGCATGGTGCTTACGGGCGTTGCCTGTGCCGCCGCGATCGCAGCGAGCTGCGCGGGCGCGGCGCTCGGTGCAACGGGGGCAGCGGCAGCAGGCGCCATCCGCTCGAACGCGGCGCGCACGTCGCGCTCGACAATCCGGCCATTCCCCCCGCTCCCCGTCAGTTTCGTCCAATCCACGCCAAGTTCCCCGGCAACACGGATTGCCCGTGGGCTGGCGGCGGGTGATGACGAGTGCTGACTACTGAGTATTGAGGACTGAGGAAGGGAGGGCGGTTCGAGCGCCGCCCCTACGCCCGGCACACTGTCCGCTGCCGACTGCCGACTGCCGACTGCCTGCTTCTCCTGCGGCACATGCTCCCCCTCCCGCACGAGGTAGGCGAGCACGGTCCCGACGGGCAATTCCTCGCCGACACGCAGGGCATTACCGGGGATGCGCAAGATACCATCGTCGAGCGATTCAACCTCCGTCGTCGCCTTGTCGCTCTCGACGAGGAATAAATATTCCCCCGCCTTCACGGGGTCGCCATCATGCTTGAGCCACTCCACCACCGTCCCGGCCTCCATATTCCAGCCAAGCCGGGGCATGACAACCTCTATCGCCATCGTCGCTTACTCCGTTCGCTCAGTAGTCAGTAGCCGGTAGTCAGTAGTCAGAGGGATCATCCCCCTTCTGGCTACTGGCTACTGACTACCGACTACTCCCCTATGCTGCCAGCAGATCGCGGATCGCCTGGGCGATGGTGCGCGGGTTCGGGATGATCGCCTCTTCGAGCGGCGCGCTGTACGGCACCGGTGTTTGCGCGCCGGTCAGCCGCGCGACGGGCGCATCGAGATCGTCGAAGCCGTGCTCCATCACCTGCATGCCGATCTCCGCCGCGACGCCGCACGGGCTGTAATCTTCGTCCACGACAAGCAGCCGCCCCGTCTTGTGGACGGAAGCGAGAATCGTCTCAATGTCGAGCGGCACGAGCGTCCGGGGATCAATCACCTCGACAGAGACGCCCTCCCCCGCCAGCGTGTCAGCGGCGGCGAGCGCCCGGTTGACCATTCCGGCGATGCCGACGACGGTCACGTCCTTCCCCTCGCGGGCGATCCGCGCCTGGCCGAAGGGAATGCAATATTCCTCCTCCGGCACCGGCCCCCTGGTGTTGAGGACGGCGCGATGCTCCATAAACAGCACCGGATCGTCCGAGCGGATGGCGGTCTTCAGGAGTCCCTTCGCGTCGTACGGTGTCGTCGGCACGACGACGCGGAAACCGGGGGCGTGGGTAAAGATCGAGTAATAACTGCCGGAATGGTGCGTCGCCGCCGAGTTGCCGATGCCGATGCAGCCGCGCAAGACAATCGGCATCTTCAGGCGGCCGTCGCTCATGTACTGAATCTTCGCGGTCTGGTTGATGAGCTCGCCCATCGCATCGAGGCCGAAGTCTATGAACATGTAGTCCACAATCGGCCGGGAACCGGTCATCGCCGCGCCGGTGCAGAGGCCGGTGAAGCCCCGCTCGGTAATCGGCGTGTCGCGCAGGCGGGCCGGGCCGAATCGCTCGTAGAGGCCAACGGTCGTGCCGAAGTTGCCGCCGCGTGCCCCAATCCCCTCCCCGACGACGAAGATCAGCGGATCGCGCTCCATCTCCTCGGCCAGCCCCTCAAGGGCGGCAGCAGTGTACGTCATCTCACGCATCATGACTCCTTAGTCCTTCGCTAAAGACGTGATCGGTCGCGGTGGCGGCATCGGGCCAGGGGCTTTCCCTGGCGAACTCGACCGCTGCGGCGATCAACTCCTGTACCGCGCGGTCAATCCCCGCCAGTTCATCCTCCGAGGCAATGCCTTCTGCCAGCAGATAGGCGCGCAATCGCGGGATCGGGTCGCGCGCCCGCCAGGTCTCGACCTCTTCTTGCGTCCGGTAGCCCGCGTCGCGCATTCCTTCGGAGTGCGGGCGGGTGCGATACGTCTTGCATTCGAGCAAGGTCGGTCCACCGCCCGTCCGCGCCCGGCGCACCGCCTCGCCCGCTGCCTGGTAGATGGCAAGCACATCATTCCCGTCGAGGGCGACGGCATTGATGCCATAACTTCCGCCCTTCGTCGCGACGCTCGGCTGCTTCGTGACCGAAGAGTACGCTACCTCGGTCGCGTACTGGTTGTTCTCGCAGACAAACAAGACGGGCAAGTCCCAGACCGTGGCGAGGTTCAACCCCTCATGGAAGGCGCCGTTATTCGTCGCACCATCGCCAAAGAAGGCGACCGCTACTTGATCCGACTGCTTGAGCATGTAGGTGTAGCCCGCGCCCGCCGCCATCAGGATGCTCGGCCCGACGATACCGCTCGTGCCGAGCATGCCGACTTCCGGCTTGAAGAGGTGCATCGAGCCGCCCCGCCCGTGCGAGCAACCCGTCACTTTGCCCAGGAGTTCGGCGATCAGTTCGCGCGGCGGGACGCCCTTGGCGAGCGCGTGACCGTGGCCGCGATGCGTGCTCATCACCGTGTCGCTCTCCCGCAGGTGCGCGCAGACTGCCGTCGCGATCGCCTCCTCCCCGACATAGGTATGACACGCGCCGGGAATCAATCCTGTCTGATGCAAGCGCGCCAACTGCTCCTCGCAGCGGCGGATTTCCAGCATTTGCCGGTACAGCCCGAGCAACTGCTCCTTACTCGCCCGCACACCCGCCTGCGCTGTCTCCACTGCCATATGTACCTCCCTCGCGCAGGCTGAAGCCTACGCCATCCCAATTTAGCCTTTGACCGCGCCGGCGGTGAGGCCGGAAACATACTGCTCAACGAAGAACGAATAGAGGATCGCCACGGGGATCGAACCGAGCAGCGCGGAGGCCATCAGCGGCCCCCATGGCAGCAGATCGCCCCGCACCAGTTTCGTTAGCACGCCGACCGCGAGGGTGCGGCTGTTGTCCGTCGAGACGAGGACGAGCGAGTAAATGAACTCGTTCCACGAGAGCGTGAAGGCGAAAATGGCCGCCGTGACGACGCCCGGAATCGCCGACGGTAACACGATCCGCACGAGCGCCTGAAAACGCGTCGCGCCGTCCACCATCGCGCATTCGTCCAATTCACGCGGGATCGTCTGAAAGTAGCCGATCAAGAGCCAGGTGCAGAACGGCACGAGGAAGGTCGGATAGACGATAATCAGCGAGAGCGGGTTATTGATTAGCCCGAAGCGCTGAATGACCTGCGCCATCGGAATGAAGAGAAGCGTCGTCGGCACGAGATAGACGACGAAGATCGCGCCGCTGAAGAGGGAACTACCCGGAAAGCGCAGTCGCGCCAGCGCGTACCCCGCGAGAATACTGATCACCATTGAGATGATCGTGCTACAGATCGCGACATAGGTCGTATTCCAGAACCAGCGGATGTAGGCCGTCTGCCAGAGGAGCCGGTAGTAATGCGCCCAGGTCGGGCTGTGTGGGTAGAACGGGTTGATCTTGAGATTCGTCAGTTCGGAGTCTGCCTTGAATGATGTGACGACCATCCAGTAAAACGGAAATAGGATCAGCACGAGGACGATCAGCACCGGCAGATAGATCGTCAGGAGGCGAAAGAGGGTCCGCCTGACGGTGCGTTGCGATGTCATTTGGCGAGCCTCCGCACATTCCAGACTTGCAGAACGACCATCAGGAGCATCACCGGGAACATGTAGAGCGAGATCGCCGCCCCTTGCCCGAGCAAGCCCGATTTCAAGCCCGACGAATAACTGAGTGTCGCGAGCACCTGCGTGCTGTTCGTCGGCCCGCCCCCGGTGAGGGCGTAGACGATCTGAATGTCCGAGAAGGTGCCGATGATCGAGACGATCAGGACGATCGTCACGACGGGCATGACGAGCGGCACGGTGATGCGGGCGAATTTCGTGAGGCGGCCCGCGCCATCAATCGAGGCGGCCTCGTAGAGATCGCGCGGGATCGTCTGCACGCCGGCAAGGATCGTGATCGCGAGGAAGGGCGTGCCACGCCAGACATTGACGGTGATGATGCTGCCCATCGCCCAATTGGGGTCCGTCAGAAAGGGCAGGTTCTTGTGAATCAGGTGGAGGTGCTTGAAGAGCCAGTTCAGGCTGCTGAGGTTGCTGTCGAAGAGCCAGAGCCACGCCATCGTGCTGAGGACGCTCGGCACGATCCACGGCATCAAGATCGCGGCGCGGAAGAACTTGCGTCCCCAGAACTCCTGATTGAGGAGCAGCGCCAGCCCGAAGCCGAGGACGAACTTGATGATCGTCGTCAGGAAGGTGTACCACGTCGTATTGCGGAAGGCCGTCCTGAAGATCTGGCTGTCCAGTTGGTTCGTGAAGTTGTGGAGGCCAACGAACGTGCCGTCGTTGCCCACCGTCTTATTCGTCAGGCTCAACCAGAGCGCAAGGCAGAACGGATAGGCGACGAGCACAATGAGGAGAATGATCGCGGGCGCGACCATAATGTAGCCCTGCGTCGCGTCGCGCCCCCGGATGATCTGCCAACGGTGCGCGGCGGCTTCGCGCCGCCGCTCCTCGGGCTGGCCGACCGCATGCGAGATTCCCATCGTCTATCCTTCCTCACCCCCCGGCCCCCTCTCCATCGCCCACAGGTTTGTGGCGCAGATAGGTTTGCTTAGCGATGGAGAGGGGGAGAATGATTCCCGTTCGTGACCTTCTCTTTCCCCTTCCCCTCCCCTCTCCATCGCTGTCGTGATCTCTCTTTATTCCGATCAACAGGCGATGGAGATGGGCCGGGGGTGAGGATTGCCGTATCACCCGCCTTTGAGAAGCACGTTGTACTCATTGACCGCGAAGGCGATGGCATCCTTCGGGGCCATTCCCTGGGCAACCTTGGCAAACATATCAATGATGATGAACTTGTTCTGTGCCGCGCCGACGACTTGCGTGAAGGGGCCGGGAGAGCCGGGCATCCGGGTCGTCTTGGCGAGCGTCCGCGCGCTAGCGAGCTTCGGATCGGTCGGCCAGGCCGCATCTACGCTGTCCAGCATCGGGAACGGCGGCAGGTTATAGCCGTTGCCCAACTTCGTCCACTGGGTCTGGAAGTCCTTATTGTAGAAGCCCTCGGTGAGATAGGCCTTGGCGGCATCCACATTCTTCGCGTAGGTCGGGATGCCCCAGTAGAGCATGCTCATGTACTGGAAGGCCCCGCCAGGACCGGCGAGGGTCGTGCCGTGATTCGAATTACCGGCGAGTTCCGGATCGGTCTTGAGTAAGCCGGCGTAGATCGTGTTCGCGTTGTTTGTCGCCGCGATCTGTTTGGAGGTATAGGCGAGGTTGTTGCCCGTCTCATCCCAGGCGAAGGCATTCTCGGCGAGCGAGTCCTTGTAGTACGTCTGGAAGAAGGTCAGGCAGTCCAGCATCTCCTTCGAGTTGAGGGCGACCGTTTTGCCGTCCGCCTCGAACTCCTTGGCGCCGAAACTCCACATGAGCGAGTAGTTGTGCGTCGCGCCATCGGTGACGGCGTGGCCCAGGGTGTGACCAATCGGCGTCCCGGCGGCCTTCAGTTTCTTGCCCGCCTGATGGAACTCCTCATAGGTCGTTGGCCACTTGTCAATGCCCGCCTTCTGGAAGAGGTCCTGGCGGTAAATCCAATACTGGCCGTAGATCGCCGCCGGGAGCGCCTTCCACTTGCCGTCCCCGCGGATGCAGACGCTCTTTGGCCCGTCGTACCAGCCGCCGACCGTCGTATTGAGTTGCCCGGAAAAGTCTGAAATATCTACCAGGACATTCTCATTCGTCGCAACGTGTTGCGCGTACATGTTGATGAGGTCCGCGCCCTGCTTGGTTTGCGCGTTCGTCGCCAGTTTCGCGTCCCACTGATCGAGCGCGACGGTGTCCTTCGTCAGTTTGACGCCCGCGCCCTTCGCCCAGTCATCCATGTTCTTTTCCTGGAGGTCTGTCGCCGATTGGATGCTTCCCTGCATCCAGAGGACGGTGAGTTCCGTGCCCTTGATCGGCTTGCCGGTGGACGCCGCGGGAGCGGCCGTACCGGTCGTGCCACCGGCGGGGGCGGCGGTGCCGCTCGCCCCGGCGGGCTTCGGCGTGTCGGTTGCGCTGCTGCCGCCACCACAGGCTGCGAGCAGGCTACCGAGTGCGACGGCGCTGCTCACCGCAAGGAACCGCCGCCGGGTGATGATCGTGCGTGCCTCGAACCGATTACTCGTCGCATCAGACATGTGTTTTCCCCTTCGCTATGGCATATCGCATCAGACTCATACCCCACTGCACCTGATCCGGTTGCGTATGATGTCGCTCCTCCTCTGCTGTGGGCCGCCACGCCGCTGCCACATTGAGTAGCCAGTAGTCAGTAGTCAGTAGTCGGTAGTCGGTTGGAAGCGGTAGTACGATGCGTCTCTCTTTCTGGCTACTGACTACTGATTGCTATCTGATCGTTCATGGAGCCGATGACGCGCTCGTACGAACCCCGCAAGTGATCCTCGATCAATTCGATGGCCCGCGTCTCATCGCGTTCCTCGAGGGCATCGAGGATAATCTCGTGTGCCGACCCCGTGATGATGCGGAAATCGGCGTTCGCGACATTGCGGCTGAGCAGAAGAATGTGGATCTGCCGCCGCAGGTTCACCCAGCAGTCGTAGAGCCGTTTGTGATCACTCGCCTGGTAGAGCAGTTCATGAAACTGCACGTCCAACTCCGCCGCCTCCTGCTCGGTGATGCCGCGCGCGGTGTAGGCGTTCATCGTCTCGACGATCTGCCGCATCGCCGCGAACTGGGCGGGCGCGGCACGGCGGATCACCCGCTGAACGGCCAGCCGCTCTAACACGCGGCGCAGGCTGTAAATTTCTTCCGCGTCCTCCCGCGTCAGCCGCGCGACGAATGTCCCCCGGTTCCGCTGGATGACGACCAGCCCCTCACGCTCCAACTGGCTGAGCGCCTCCCGCACCGGGCCACGGCTGACACCGAGGGACTTTGCGAGCGCCTCCTCACGCAGCCGCTCGCCGGGGCCAAAGTAGCCGTGGACAATCGCTATGCGGAGGCGCAAGGCGATGTCGGCCGCGAGGCCACGATTGAGCGGCGAGGACAAAATAGCGTCGAGCGCTTCTCCCTGCATGCCGATACTCCCATGATGGATTGTGTGATTGTCTGTGTTTAACTGTTAACAATCATACAATACGCGAGCATCGGTGTTTCGTCAAGCGAATGAAGCCGTTTCTCATTCGGTGAAAGATCGCTGGATGCGGACGCTTGCCTGAGCGAGAGAAAAGACGAATACTGCGCGAGGCACGGTCTCCACCCGATCCTTTGCACCGCAATCGTCACGACGCGTCAAGCGAAAGGAACGCCGCATATGTCCGTCGTATCGAGTACGACCGGGAGCCGCAGGCGGCCACTCAAGGTCGGCCTTCACCTCCCCATCACGGATTCCTGGGCGGACACCCTGGCGATGGCGCGGCGGGCGGCGGATGTTGGCTTCGATTCCCTCTGGCTGCCGGATCATCTCTCGATGAATCGCGCCCAACTCTGGATCACTGCGGGAAGACCCGTTCCACCCGGCGTCGAGTCGGAGCCGCCTGTCGGGGCGTGGGAGACGTGGTCGCTGATTGCCGCACTCGCAATGGCGGTGCCGAACGTCGAACTGGGGACACTGGTCATGTGTACCGGTTTCCGCAACCCCGCCCTGCTCGCCAAGATGGCGGAGACGCTCGATGCGATCAGCGGCGGCCGGCTGATTCTCGGCCTCGGCTCCGGCGATGTCGCCCATGAATTTCACGCCTTCGGCTTTCCCTTCGATCACGCAGTCAGCCGTTTCGAGGAGGCATTGCGGATCATCACGTCGCTCCTGCGCGAGGGCTACTGCGATTTTCACGGCACCTATTACGCGGTGAACGAGCTGACGCTCGAACCGCGCGGCCCGCGTCCGAATGGCCCACCGATCCTGATCAGCACGCTCCTCACCGGCAAGCGGATGCTCCGCCTCACCACGCAGTACGCCGATCTCTGGAATGGTTTCCTGTGCTACGGTCGCAACTGGCCCGATATGCTGCCGCCCCTGCGCGCGGCGATTGATGCCGCCTGCGTTCAGCATGGCCGCGATCCCGCCACGCTTGGTCGCACGCTCGGCCTCCGCGTCGCCCTGCTCGGCGAGCACATCGCGGGGGGTGTCGAACCGCTCGAAGGAACACCGGCGCAGATCGCGGACGCGCTGCGGGAGTTCGCGCGCGGCGGCGTCTCGCACGTCCAGATTTGGCCGACACCGCGCACCCTCGCCGGCATTGAGGCGTTCGCGCCGGTGCTGGAGGCATTGGATCGGGGATAGGGAACCTCACCCCCCAGCCCCCTCTCCATTGCGATGGAGAGGGGGAGCGACCTCCTGAATATCGTGATCTTTGAAGAACGCCCCAGTATCGCGACGAGTCACCCCGCTTGCGCCATTGTCCACGCTCGTTCCATACTCCCCGCTATGGAAGAACTAACCGCAAAGAAGGAGAAGGAGATGCCCGCTACCGCCGAGAATCGCGCGCGTATTCCCGTTCAGGCGCTGCTGGACTTTACCGTCCGCGCTTTCCTGCGTGTCGGGCTAACGCAGGGGGATGCCGAGACGATGGCGGATGTCCTGATTGGGGCGGACATCCGGGGCATTGACTCGCACGGCGCGCCCCGGATGCGCATGTACGTCGAGCGGCTGCGCGATGGCCTGACGAACCCGGAGCCGCGCATCGCGACCGTCTCCGAAACGCCGGGAACGCTTGCCCTCGATGGCAACAATGGCTCCGGCCCCGTGATCGGCAGCTATGCGATGCGGCGCTGCATCGAGAAGGCGCGCGAAAACGGCGTCGCGACCGTGACGGTGCGCAACAGCAACCACTACGGCTCGCTCTCCTATTACCCATTGATGGCCGTCGCGGAGCGCTTCGCGGGTATGACGATGACGACGACCGGGCCGTTCATCGTACCGACCTTCGGCGCGGCGGGCATCCTCGGCACGAACCCGATCTGCATTGCCTTCCCCGGTGGCGAGCGCGAGCGGCCCTTCATGATTGACATGTCCACGAGCGTCGTCGCGGGCGGCAAGCTGGAGATCGCCCGCCGTGAGAACCACGACATCCCGAGCGGCTGGGCGCTCGATGAGCAGTTGCAACCGACCACCGATCCATTCAAGGCGAAGTTCCTCAATCCGCTCGGCGGCGACCGCGAGCACGGCAGCCAGAAGGGGTATGGCCTCAATGTCGCGGTGGACCTCTTCGCGGGGCTGCTCTCCGGCGGCAAGGTGAGCGCGGAGAATACGCAGATCGAGCGGACGGCCAAAGCGACGCATACCGCGCACATGTTCAGCGCCTGGCGGATTGACGCCTTCGTACCCTGGGAGCAGTACGCCGCCCGCTTCGATGCGTACATGCAGATGCTGAAATCCTGCCCGCCCGCCTCCGGCCACGACCGCGTCCTCACCCCCGGCGAACCCGAATGGCTCGCCGAAGACGACCGCCGAGCGAACGGCATTCCCCTCCACCCTGCCGTCCTTGAAGACTTGGGGAAACTGGCGGAGGAGTTGGATATACCGTTCGTGTAAGGGCGAATGCGGCCCCCGCCCCCGCCGTGCGAGGCGGGGCTATCCGGGCGCTCCTGGGCCAATCCGCAACGTGGCAGGCAGGCCAATAAACCGGCCATAGCGCCCCGCCGCGTCTTCGAGGGCCCGCGCTTCCGCCGCATCGAGCGGCGTGAAAGGGAGCGCGTCAACGATCACCGCGTCCTTCTTGAGCGTGCGCTTCCAGGTGCCCCGCACCCGGCCGTCAATGACCATCGTATGATTGAAGAGGAGATTGCCCCGCGCGTCCAACTTCTCGGCGGGCGCCATATCGAGGGCGGCGCTGCGATCGGTGTAGCCGACGATGTACTCGTCGTAATTCGGCAACAAGAAGGCGGTCGGGGGTAGGTCTTCGGGAAATGGCGCGGAGGCGGCGAACCAATACGTCCGGTCGTCAATATCCTCATGCATAATCTGGGAGCCGGCCAGAGCGAGGCCGGCCTTCGCGTCGGCGGTGGTCAGCCCCGACCACCAGACGAAATCTCGTATGGTGGCCGGCCCGTGGCTCGTGAAATAGCGTCTGGTCAGTTTGGCCAGGGCTTCCTCGCGCGCGAGCGGCGCGGTGTGCGGCACCCGCTCATCGAGCAAGGTATAGGAAAATTGCTTGCCGCGCCTCGCGCCGCTACAGACGATCCCTGTCAGCTCGGCGTGCATCATGATGTGGGTGAGTCGCTGGCCATCAATGGCGATACCGGCTTCCTGTAGCATGACCGCGAGTTCGGTACGGGTGAGTTGCACGCCGCCTCGCAAGGCGTTCACCAGCGCGGCATTGCCGCGGGTTAACGTCGCATCATCGAGGTCGAGTTGCCGACACTGGTAGGCATTCGCGACGTGAACGCGCGGCGCGGTGAGCGCCAGCAACCAGCGGATGTCGGCCGGCGTAACGAAATGCCAGGTGGGCCGCATGACGTGAGTACGGAGGATCGTCCCGGCGGCAAACGCGGCGTCGAGGGCGGCGTCGGTCGCGCCCTGCATGCGCTGGCCGACCGCCCATTTCGCGCCCGCGTAGTCCTGAGCCTGGACCGCGCCGAACCAGCGCACCACCGCATCGGGCGTCTCGAATTTCGTAGCCGCGATCCGCTGATTGTGCAGCCGCTGGCGCGCGATATCCGTGTTCATACGCATCACTGCGCCGTATAGCCGCCATCCGCCGCGAGCACGTGGCCGGTGACGTAGGAAGATGCGTCCGAGCAGAGGAAGAGCACGGGGCCGACGATCTCATCCGGGGCGCCGAAGCGGCCAATCGGATGCTTGGCGCGGAAGGCGTCGTAGAATTCCGGCTCGCGCGAGACTTGCCGCGCGACGCCGGCCGTCTGAATAACGCCCGGTGCGATAGCGTTCACGCGCACGCCCGTCGTCGCCCACTCGATGGCGAGCGAGCGCGTGATCTGCACGACGCCGCCCTTGCTGGCGATATACGCCGGATTGCCCGGATAGGCGATCAATCCCGCGATCGAGGCGAAGTTGACGATCCGGCCATCGCCGCGCGGGATCATTACGCGGGCGGCGGCCTGACAGCAGAGGAACGTCCCGGTCACATTGAGGGAAAGCACGTCATCGAAGGTCTTGCGGTCGTAGCCGAGCGCGAGGCCACGGCTGCCGCCACCCGCCGTGTTGATGAGGATGTCGAGACGGCCCCACTGGTCCACCGCGCGCTGGACCATCGCCGCCACCTGCGATTCGTCCAGCACATCCACAGTCATCGCGAGGGCATCGCCGCCCGCCGCGCGCAGTTCGGCGGCGACCGTTTCCGCCCGCTCCCCGTCCCGGTCGGCAACGATCACCGATGCACCACTGGCGACCAGGCCATGCGCGATCGGCGTGGCGAGTGCGCCACCACCGCCCGTAATAATTGCCGCCCGCCCATCCAGCCGCCAGATGCCCGGTACCGTCTTCCGCTCGTCCACGCATCCCTCCTCAGATTAGACAGCGACAAATCGGGGAGAACCGCAGAGACGCAGAGAACACAGAGAGCGCAGAGAAAAACGAGGGAAGAAAAGAAAATCCTTTCGTTTATGTATTTACTCTGCGCTCTCTACCCCCCTGCATCTCAGCGGTTCTCCCCGGTTTCCTTCCTTCGTGCCATCATACTGGGGATGGCGCGGCTCTGCTATGCTGCTTCGGTAGGAAAGGCGGTGGTATGGCGATCCGGCTGATTGCGCTCGATGTGGACGGTACACTCCTGACCTCCGCCGGGGAGGTTTCGCCCGGCGTGCATGCGGCGATTCAGGCGGCGGTGGCGCGGGGCGTCCACGTCACGCTGGCGACGGGCCGGCGGCTCTATGCGGCGCGTGCCTATGCCGAGATGCTCGGCTTCCGCCTGCCACTGATCCTCCACGGCGGGGCGGTGATCCAGGAATCATCCACCGGCGCGGTGCTCTATGAAGACGCGATCCCGCCCGATGTGCTGCGCGAGGCGGTGGCGATCAGCCGCGCGCATGGCTACCAGCCCGTCCTGCTGGAAAGCCCGGCGCATGGCGGGCGACTCTACACCGGCCCCGCGGAGGCAGAGAACCGGGCGACGCGCGAATACCTCATCACGCGGGACGGGCTGACGCGCACCGATCACGCCACCCTGCCGACGCTCGGCAATATCCTCAGCGTCGTGATGCTCGACGACGACGTACCGCCCCTCCTGACGCTCCGCGACGCGCTCCTTGCCGCGCTCGGCGACCGGATTGGCAACTTGATTGATCGCCCTGTCACGGCGACCGCAAGCATTAAGACCTTCGCGCTCGATCTCTTCAACGCGGGCTGCGGTAAGAGCAAGGCGCTCGCCCATCTCGCCCGGCAGGAGAGGATCACGCTCGCTGAAACGATGGTCGTCGGCGATTACCTGAATGACCTCGAAATGCTTACCGCCGTGCGCGAGGGCGGCGGCATTGCCGTCGCCATGGGCAACGCCGAACCGGAACTGAAAGCGGTCGCCACCGCCACCGTCGCCACCAACGACGCCGATGGCGTGGCCGAAGCAATCCATCGCTTCGTGCTGCAATCCTGAGCGACGGAGAGAGAAACCGATTGAACCGCAGAGGACGCAGAGAGGAACAGGGAAGAGAAAAACAGGGAAAGGTACGCATCAATAGGTTTGTTTCACGTTTCCTTTGTCTTTCGTGACTCTTGTATTACTCCGCGCTCTCTGCGGTTCAATCGGTTCGCCTATCCATGGAGGAGCCATGATTCGCGGGTTAATCTTCGACTTTGACGGGTTGATTCTCGATACGGAACTGCCGGATTACGAGTCGTGGCAGGAGATGTTCATCGAGCATGGCGCATCCTTGCCGCGTGCGGAATGGGCGCCCTTGATCGGCACGGTGACGGACTCGTTCGACATCTATGCCTATCTGGAGCAGCAGGCGGGGCGGGCGATTGACCGTGACGCCGTGCGCGAGCGGCGGCGCACGCGGTATCACCAGCGGGTGACCGAGCAACTGATTCTGCCGGGTGTGGAGGAATGCATCGCGGCGGCGAAGGGGCGCGGCTTGAAAATCGGCCTGGCCTCGGCGGCAACGCGAGAGTGGGTACTCGGACATCTGGAGCGACTGGGTCTGCATGTCCACTTCGATACGGTGAAGACGGCGGCGGATGTCGAGCGCGTCAAGCCGGATCCGGCGTTGTACCGCGCCGCGATCGACGCGCTTGCGCTGGAGGCAACGGAGGCGATCGCCCTGGAGGACTCTCCGCACGGCATCGCGGCGGCAAAGGCGGCGGGCCTCTTCTGCGTCGCCATCCCGAATGCCATGACGCGCGACCTCGACCTCAGCGCCGCCGACCTTCGACTCACCTCGCTCGCCGAACTGCCCCTCGCGCAATTGCTGGAGATCGCGGAGAATCACCGGACAGGAACCAACCGCACCGGAAAGGACGCGTCATGACCGCCACGACCACACCGAACCCCGAAATCGTCGCCTTCGCCGCCCCGACCATCGCCGCCATCGAGCGGATCTTCGCCTGCCTCGACGGGCTGGACGCCGAGGGCTTGAACTGGCGCCCGCCCGCGCCGCAGACGAACAGCCTCTACGTCCTCGCCTACCACACGATGGGCAGCGCGGAAGCGTCAATCATCGGCGAACTCGGCGGCGAGCCGGTTGAGCGGGACCGCGACGCCGAATTCACGGCCTCCGGCGATTCACGGGCGCCGCTCGACGCGCGATGGCGCGCGCTCGAACCGCGCTTGCGCGCGACCCTGAACCGGCTGACGGCGGCGGACATGGAAAGAACCGTCCATCATCGCCGCTTCGGCGCGATGAGCGGCCGCACGTATCTGATCCTCTCGGCGCAGCACCCCGTCGAGCACGCCGGGCACGCGGAGCTGACGCGCGACCTGCTCAAGGCAGCGCGGGCGTAAGAGCGTTGGGGCGGTTCGATCTCTCTTCGGCTGCGCAACGTCTCTCCGCCTCATTGGACGGTAACGCCCGCGCCTTCTCTCACTGCACCGATGCGCCATGCCGCCTGCCCTTCCTCACGGCATGCCGTGAGGAAGCCATCCGCGGCGTCCGGCGCGAGGCAGAGTAACAGGCCGCCGGAGGTCTCCGATTCCCAGAGCATCTGCCGCGTCACGCCGTCCACACCGTCCGCGAAGGTGACGTGCGCGGCGAAGTAGTCGCGGTTCCGGGCGCTGCCGCCGGTGCGAATCTCCTGCATCGCGTATGCGCGCGCGCCATCGAGCCACGGGAGCGCGGCGGCATCGAAGGTGATTGCGACGCCGCTTTTCGTCGCGATCTCATCGGCATGACCGAGCAGGCCGAAGCCGGTAATATCCGTGCCGGCGCGGACATCCGCCGCGACGGCGAGACGCGAGGCGACATCGTTCAGCCGCTTCATGCTGGCGATTGCCGCCGCGAGGTGCGCGGGATCGGCGGCGAGACTCTTCGCCGCCGTCGTGATCGTGCCGGTGCCGAGCGGCTTCGTCAGGATGAGCAGATCGCCGGGCTTCGCCGCCGCCTTCGTGATGATCCGGTCGGGATGGACGGTGCCGGTGACGCTGAGGCCATACTTCGGCTCGGCATCCCTGATTGTGTGCCCGCCCGCGATCACCGCGCCGGCCAAGGCCATCGCGTCCGTGCCCCCCTGGAAAACGCGTGCCAGCAATTCCGCGCTCAACTCTTCCGGCCACGCCGCGACATTGAGCGCGAAGCGGACGGTACCCCCCATCGCGTAGATGTCGCTCATCGCGTTCGCGGCGGCAATCGCGCCGTAGTCGTACGCGTCATCCACGACGGGCGCGAAAAAGTCCACCGTCTGCACGACGGCGAGATCGTCCGACAGCCGGTAGACCGCCGCGTCGTCGCTCGTGTGGAGGCCGACGAGCAGTTCCGGTGGCGCAGTGACCGCCGCCAGCGGCGCGAGAACAAGAGCCAGGTCCCCCGGCCCAAGTTTGGACGCTCAGCCCGCGCAAGCGGCGAGGGTCGTCAGGCGAATTTCATCCCGTGTATGCACCGGCTCCTCCTTCCCGCGTCGTCATGTATCCATCCATCGTTGGCCTCACTCTATCAGAAGCGCGGCATGCGGACGAGTATTCCGGCAGGCTGAAGCCCACCTCCATTATCAGTTGACTGCCGTTGCGATGCCTTGAATCCGCCGCATGCCGCCGCTATGCTCACCGCAGCGGTCGGATCGCGCCGCGCCGGGAAGGAAATTGCGCTCCTATGTCGTTCGCCGGGCCACCACTCCTGCGGAATGTGGACTTTCGCAAACTCTGGGCATCGCAGGCGGCGACCGTCTACGGCTACTTCACGATCCTGATTGCTGTGCCGCTGCTCGTCTTCAGCCGGACGCATTCGGCATGGCAGACGGGGCTGGTTGCTGCCTTCGAGACGCTCGCCTATCCGCTCGTCGCGCCGTGGGCGGGCGTCGCGGCGGATCGGATGAACCGGCGCGTCATCATGCTGACGTGCGACGCGACGCGGGCCATCCTCTACGGCAGCATCCCGCTCGCGGCGGCGTTCGGGACGGTAGCGATCCTCCATGTCTACATCGTCGCCGCGCTCGCACCGCTCTTCACCGTGCTCTTCGATGCCTGCGCCCTCAGCACGCTGACCGCGCTCGTGCGGCGCGATCAGTTGGTGGAGGCGAACGCGCGCCTGCAAATCACCGTCTCCGTCGGCTCGCTGATCGGGCCGTCCGTCGCGGGGTTACTGATTACAAACATCGGCGAAGCGCGCTCGCTGCTGGTCGCATGCGTCACCTTCGCCTGCTCATTCTGCGCGCTCGCCTCTATCCGCCGCCCCTTCCAGCGGCATGATCTGGGCGCGGCGCAGGGACGGAGCGTGCGCGCCGATCTCGTCGAGGGGCTGCACTTCCTCTGGCGGCAAGGCACCGTGCGGGCGCTCGCCTGCGTCCTCTTCGTCTTCACGCTCGCGGACGGCGGAATCTATGGCCTGCTGCCCGTCTACGCGTTGGAAGGATTGAATATCCGCAAGGGTCTGGTCGGGTTGCTCTACGCGGCGTCCGGGATCGGCGGCATCGCTTCCGCCTTTCTCGTCACGCGCATCAGCGCGCGGCTCGGTATCCGCACGATGATGATTGGCGGCTTCTCCCTCGCGGGGGTGCTGACGGTCGCGATGGCCTTCGCGCCGACGCTGTCCGCCGCCCTCGCCCTACTTATGCTGCGCGCCTTCTGCGTCGAGATGGTGATTATCACCGTCATCTCGCTGCGCCAGCGGCTGATCCCCGATCATTTGCAGGGGCGCGTGAACATCGCCGCCCGCGCCATTTCGATGAGCGGGTTCCCGCTCTCGTCCTCCGTCGCGGGCTTTGGCATAGAGATCATCGGTGTCCGGCCCGTCTATGCACTGATGTCCATCTTCATCTTCATCTCCGCGCTCTTCGGCCTGCTCGTGCCCCGCCGCGCCGATGTCGAGCGGCAAGTTGCCGCCATGCTCGCCTCCCAGGAGCACGACATTCTCCACCCCGAACCTATCGCGGCAGCGTGAGAAACCGATTGAACCACGAAGAGACGAAGGAAGAGAAGAGGAGTTTTTTCTCTTCCCTCTTTGTGATCTTCGTCTCTTCGTGGTTCAATCCCCTTTTCTCCTCTTTGCGTCTCTGCGGTTCATATGGTTTGTCAACCTGTAAGGAGGTTGGGATGACGGATGCAATTCGGTACATCAAGAACATTCCCGGTGGGCGGGGGGATTTGCCGTTCAGCCGGGCGGTCGTCGCGAATGGGTTTGTCTGGGTATCGGGCGTGGGCGGCGCTAACCAGACCACCGGCGAAGGCGGCGGCACGATCGAGGAGCAGACGCGCGGCACGATCGAGAACCTGCGCAAAATCCTCGAGGCAGCCGGGTCGTCGTTGGAGCGCGTCGTCTGGATTCAGGTCGGGCTGGCCGACCCGTCGGAGTACGCGCGCATGAACGCCGAGTACATCAAGCATTTCCCGGAGGACCGGCGGCCCGCCCGCGCGACGGTCAAACTCGGCTTCGAGAGTCCAACCGGCAAGTTGGTCATGGCCTGCACCGCGCTTGCGGGTGAGACGACCGGGTAAGAAGCGCTGCCCGGTACGTTGCCGGGCAATCGAGAGCGAGGCGACGGATGGACAAACTCAACGACGGCGAAATCACCGCGCGGCTGGAGAAACTTCCGGGCTGGGAACGCAGGGGCGAGCATATCACGAAGACGTACGAACTGAGCGACTTCACCCACGCGCTCGGCTTCGTCGTCGAGGTCGGGGTGATCGCCGAGGCGGTCTGGCATCACCCGGACATCACGATTCACGGCTGGAACAAGGTGGACATCACGTGCAGTTCACACGACGCGGGCACGATCACGAAGCGCGATGTGGATCTCGCCGACAAGATCGAGGAAGCCTTCGCGAAGCGGTAAGCATCATCGCGCAGGCTGGCGTCGGTTGCAGAATTCCCTGGGATTGAGAAATCATCCTTCAGCGGGGAGCGGATCGTCACAGCGGATCAGGCGCGGCGTGCCACGGAGCGCGGCGAGGTCAGGCGTTCCGGTCGCGAACATCGCGATGCGGAGCGTCGTCGTCAGTTCTTCAATCGCTTCCAATACCGCCTCGGTTGAGACCGTCGCCGCTTTGAGGAAGGGGAGCGCAAGCCCGCAGACGTGCGCGCCGAGGGCAATCGCCTTCGCGACCTCCACGCCGTTCCGCAAGCCACCACTGGCGATGAGGGGCATCGCCGGGAGCACGGCCGCGACACCGGCGACGCATTCCGCCGTCGGAATGCCCCAATCAATGAAATGCGCCGCGACACGCCCCGCCATGGGATCGCGGGCGCGGTGCATTTCCACCTGGCTCCATGAGGTGCCGCCAGCCCCCGCGACATCAATCGCCGCGACGCCCGCGTCCGCGAGGTGCCGCGCGATATTCGGCGCGATACCCCAGCCGACCTCCTTGACGATGACCGGCACACCGACCGCACGGCAGACGGTTTCGATCTGTCCGAGCAGGCCACGCCAGCGGTGGTCACCCTCCGGTTGCAGGGCTTCCTGTAAG
This sequence comes from Chloroflexia bacterium, assembly GCA_025924435.1. Next base: position 30,265 of record JAICIL010000001.1, read on the forward strand.
GCGTTGAGATGCAACATGAGCGCGTCCGCGCCGATCATCTCGACGGCGCGTCGGCAGTGGTCCACATCGTAGCCGTGGTTCAGTTGCACCGCACCGATATTTGCGAAAAGCAGGATGTCGGGCGCGGCATCGCGCACGCGGAAGGTGGCGGCGAGTTCCGGTTGCTCGACCGCGCTGCGCTGCGAGCCGACACCGAGCGCGATGCCGGCCACCTGCGCCGCTTCCGCAAGCCGGTGATTGATCGCCGTCGCCTCGTCCGTCCCGCCGGTCATCGAGGAGACGAGCAGAGGTAGGCGCAGCGCTTTTCCGAGGAAGGTCTGGTGGATGTCAATGGCGTTGAGGTCGCATTCCGGCAATGCCTGATGGACGAAGCGATACCGCGCAAAACCGTTCGTCAGGCCGGAGGCAACATCTTCGTCCAGCGTGATGCGCAGGTGCTCGGCCTTGCGGCGCTGGGTTGTCGGATGGTCGTCAGACATCGTTCGCTCCGTTGTGCGGCTCTATCCGCTTCGCGAGCATAGCCGCGTCTACGGTTCGCCGCAACAAAAGCGGGGCGGCGAATTGCCGCCCCGCTGTCATTTCCTCGTGGATTACGAGCGGGTTTACTTACCCTTCGCCGCCATCCGGCCCGTCTTGGTGAGGGTGCGGAGGGCACGAGTGGAGATCTGGATACGCTCCATCTTGCCATTGATCATCACGCGCTTCTTCTGCACGTTCGGCAGCCAGTACCGGTTCGTACGGTTCTTGGCGTGCGAGACGTTATGCCCGAAGGAGCGCTGCTTGCCGGTGATTGCGCACTTCATATCGCGTTTCCTTTGCCAGCCGCCGCGCCCTCCGCTACAATGGCGGCACGGACCCTTTGCTGCATCTTCGACGTCATTACTATTGTGTCGCGCTCGGGCGGCACCGTTCGATGCCGCAGCCTGCGTATGCTACCATTCCGTCCGCATGGATGCAAGCGAGGGGAAAGAGACCACAATGACGACCGTACCGGCGGAGCCAACAGACGTGCGGGCCACCGCTCCGGGGAAAGTGGTCGTTTCGGCGCGCGCCATCGGGTCGGTCGCCTATCAGGCGACGCTCGGCTGCTACGGCATCGTCGAACTCGTGCCACAGAATTTGCGGAGCCGCGTCGGGCGTCGCTTCGGTCATCCGCCACCGCCGGACGCGCGCGACGGGATCGCGGTGCAGATGGACGGCGACCGCGTGAGGGTCACGCTGCACGTCGTTGTGGAATATGGCCTGCCGATCGCGGCGGTCGCGCATAATGCCATCCAAACGGTCTATTTCGCCGTCGAGCGGGCATTCGCGCTCCGGCCCGACGCCGTCAATGTGCATGTCCATGGTTTGCGTTTTAGCGAGCATGAGGGAGAACGAGCGATATGAGCGCGGTAACGCGTCGGGGGGAGCAAGAGCGAGTGGCGCGGCAGAGCGGAGCGGAGAAGCCGGAAGGCGGCGCGCAGGCGGTGGCGGTCGTGGATGGCGCGGGACTGCTGCGGGCGCTGCGCGCCGGGACGGACTGGCTCGAACGCAATGTCGCGGGGGTCAACGCCCTCAATGTCTTTCCGGTGCCGGATGGCGACACCGGCACGAATATGTTCCTGACGATGAAAGCGGCGTACGCCGCCGCCGAAGGGGGGAAGGGTGACGATTCCTCCGTTGGCGATGTGGCGAGCCGGGCCGCATACGGCGCGTTAATGGGCGCGCGCGGCAACAGCGGCGTGATCCTCTCGCAGATTTTTCGCGGCATGGCGAAGGCGCTGGAGGGGCACGCGACGCTCGACGGCGCGCTCCTCGCCGCCGCCTGTGCCGAGGCGTCCGCGATGGCCTACAAGGCGGTGATGAAGCCGGTTGAGGGTACCCTGCTGACCGTCTCGCGCGGGGCGGCGGAAGCGGCCGAAACCGCCGCGCGGAATGGCGGCGACGTGCCAGCCGTGCTCGATGGCGCGCTGGCAGGTGCCCGTGCGACGCTCGCCAGAACGCCGGAGATGCTGCCGCTCCTGCGGGAAGCGGGCGTTGTAGATGCCGGAGGGCAGGGATACGTCATCATTCTCGAAGGGATGCGCCTCCATCTCGCGGGCCGCAGCGTCGAAGCCGAGGAGTTGCCGGAACTTGTGCCGGGCGGCGCGGCGATGGCCTTCGATCTCGCGGGGGTACATGCGGAGCACGGCGCGGACGATTACGGCTACTGCACGAACTACCTGCTCACCGCCACGCCCGGCACGACCCTTGATTTCGCCGCGCTTCGCGCCCAGATGGCGGCGATGGGGCATAGCGCGGTGATCGTCGGCGACGAACAGTATGTCAAGGCGCATATCCACACGACCGACCCCGGCGCGCTGCTCTCGTACGCCGTGCGGTTCGGCGCGCTGACACAGATCAAAGTAGACAACATGGACATGCAGGTGGAAACCCTCGAAACAACGGCGCCTTCGGATGTTTCAAGCGAGGAGCCGGCGGGGCAGATCGCGGTCGTCGCGGTCGCGGCGGGCGAGGGATTGTCCGCCGTGCTGCGCGGCCTCGGGGCGGCGAAGATCGTTCGGGGCGGGCAGACAATGAACCCCTCGACGCAGGAATTGCTCGACGCGATCAATGGCACGCCAGCGGAGGCGGTTATCCTCCTGCCCAATAACGGCAATGTCATCCTCAGCGCGCGGCAGGCGGCAGAGATGACCGCCAAGCGGGTGCAGGTCGTGCCGACGAAATCCATCCCGCAGGGGATTGCCGCCCTCTCGGCCTTCACCTTCAGCGCCGATCTCGAGACGAATGCGGCGACCATGACCGATGTGGCGAGCGGCGTGCGGACGGGCGAAGTGACGCACGCGGTCCGTGATGCGACGATTGGCGGCGTCGTCGTCAAAGCGGGGAAAGTGATTGGCCTGCTCGATGATGTCCTTACAGTCGCCAGTGACGACAGCACGGCCGTCACGCTCGACCTCCTGGCCCGGATGGGCGCCGAACACGCCGAACTCGTCACGCTCTACACCGGCGCGGAGGTTATCGCCGCGACGGCGGAAGCGCTCGGCGCGCGCATCGAGGAGTCGTATCCGCATCTCGCGGTCGAGATCGTTAAGGGCGGCCAGCCGCACTACGATTTCATTGTCTCGGTGGAATAGTAGTCAGTAGTCAGTAGCCAGAAAGGGATACACGTCACACTTCTACTCCCGACTGACTACCGACTACTGACTACTGACTACTGACTACTTCGGAGGGTTAGATGGCAGCGCCCGGGCAGATACGGATCGTCACGGATAGCACGTCAGACATCCTCCCGGAGGTGCGGGAGCGGTACGGGATCGTCACGGTGCCGCTGACGGTGCAGTTCGGCACGGATGTCTATCAAGACAATATTGACCTGACCCCCGAGGAATTCTATGTGCGGCAGGAGGCAGGCCCATTCCCGACGACCGCGCAGCCGCCCGTCGGCGCGTTCGAGGAAGTATATCGCCGGTTGCAGGCCGAAGGCGCGTCCGGCGTCTGCGCGGTCATTTTCTCCTCGAAACTCAGCGGCACCTACAACTCGGCGGCACTCGCGGCGAAAAATCTGGAAGGCGAGTTCCCCGTCGCAGTGATTGATACCCTGAGCGCCTCGATGGGCGCTGGCTACCTCGCGGTGGAGGCGGCGAAGACCGCCGAGACGGGCGCGTCGCTGGACGCGGTGAGCGCGCGGGTGCGGGAACTGATGCCGCACATCGAAGTGCTCTTCCTCGTCGAGACGCTGAAGTGGCTCGAACGGGGGGGGAGGATCAACAAGGCGAAGTCGCTGCTCGGTTCCGTCCTCTCAATTAAACCCCTCCTACGATTGCAGGAGGGGCAGTTGGAACCCTTCCAGCAACCCCGAACGCGCTCGAAGGCGATTGAGGCAATGATCGAGTGGATCAAGCGTTTCCCCGATCCCGCCGGTGTCGCGATCCTTTACGACGGAACGGAGGCGACGCGTGCCGAAGCCGAGGGAATCGCCGATCGCCTCGGGCCGTCTATCCCGCGTGACCGCGTCACCATCGCGCACTACGGCACGATCTACGCCGTCCATCTCGGGCCGCGCGGCATTGGCGCGATTATCCTCAAGCGGGCGTGATCGCTGGCGAAAAACCCGCGTAGTACAATATCCCATGAGGAGACGCGGGGACGCTGTCTCGTGATACAATCTGTACGGACAAACCGCACGGACATGAAGGGCCTGCCATGGCTGCAACCGCCGAAACAGGCAAGCGAACCAAACGAGATGAATTGCTGGCGCTCCTGCGCGAGGAGTGGCGGCGCGGATTCGATAATGGCGTCGTCACAGGTGGCATGCGCGCGTTGCAGGCGGAGTACGGCCCCTTCGTCCCGCCGGAAGTCTTCGCCGCGCTCCGCCATTACAGTACGCTCGATGCATCAGGCCGCAAGCGCGCACTCACGCTCGCCGGGCAGATGCTGAGCGCGCCGCCGCAGACCCTCACCCCCGGCCCCTCTCCCTCACGGGGCGAGGGGAGGGGATTGCACCCTGCCACGCCCCCACCCCTCTCCCACGCAACGGAGATAGAGGCCAAACCGCCACCGAAGCCGAAACCGCAGACCCCCGTCAAGCCGATGGCGCTTGGAGACGAAATCATGTACCTGCGCGGCGTCGGGCCGAAGAATGCGGCGCTGTTCGAGAAGTTGAATGTACGCACGGTCGGCGATCTCTTGTATCTCGTGCCGCGCCGCCACGACGATTTCTCGCAATTGCGGCCACTCTCGCATCTCAATTACGGCGATGTGGTGACGGTCGTCGGCCATGTGCTGCGGATCGCGGAGATACCGACCGCGACGGGCAAAGCGCGCACGCAAGCCGTCGTGATGGATGACACGGGCACGATCAATATCACCTGGTTCAGTCCGTACGTCGCCCGGCAACTCCATCAGGGCGAACAGGTCGCGCTCTCCGGCACTGTCGAGGAATTTCGCGGCGTTCTGACCTTCACGAACCCGGAGTGGGAGCGCATCGAGCCGGGCACCGACCTCGGCAGCCGGATCATTCCCGTCTATCCCCTCACTGACGGCCTCTACCAGAAGACGGTGCGCGCGGTCGTTCGCACGGCGATTGCCGCGACGGCGGGGCAGATCGCGGACTGGCTGCCGGAGAGCGTGCGGCAGGCGCAGGGGCTGATCCCGCTCGGTGAGGCATTGCCGCAGTTCCACTTCCCCGACTCCCCCGCGTCGTATCATCAGGCCCGCACGCGGCTGACATTTGACGAATACTTCCTGATGCAGCTCGGCATGGTGCAGCGCAAGCAGGCATGGCAGGCGGAGGCAAAGGGCGCGGCGATGCCCGCCGACGGCGCGATGCGCGACGAATTCCTGTCGCGGCTTCCTTTCGCGCTCACCGGCGCACAGCAGCGGACGCTCGACACGCTGCTCGCGGAGATGGCCGGAGAGACCGCGATGAGCAGGCTCATCCAGGGCGATGTCGGCTCCGGTAAGACAGTCGTCGCGGCGGCGGCGATGTACGCGGCGGTGCGCAATGGCTATCAGGCCGCGCTGATGGCCCCGACGGAGATCCTCGCCGAGCAGCATTTCCGCACGCTTAAGCGGCTATTCGACCAGTTTCCGGCAGAGCAACGCCCCTATGTCGAACTCCTGACCGGCAGCACGCGCGTCACACAGCGCCGCCCGGTCCTCGATGGCTGGCAAAAAGGCGTCGTCGCGATCCTCGTGGGCACGCACGCGCTGATCGAGGACCCCGTCGTCTTCGCCAATCTCGGCTTCGTCGTCGTGGACGAGCAGCACCGTTTCGGCGTCGGGCAGCGGGCGCGGCTGCGGGCGAAGGCCCGGAATATCGCGCCGCATATGCTCGTGATGACGGCGACGCCGATTCCGCGCTCACTCGCGCTGACCCTGCACGGCGATCTCGATGTCTCGACGATTGACGAACTGCCGCCCGGCCGCACGCCCATCGAGACCCACGTGATCCAGGGCGACGAGCGGGAGCGCGCCTACGACACGGTGCGCGACGCGGTCGCGGCGGGCAACCAGGCATTCATCATCTGTCCGCTCGTCGAGGAATCAGAGACATTGGAGGCGAAATCGGCGGTCGCGGAGCACAAGCGGTTGCAGGAAACGGTCTTCCCGGAACTCTCGCTCGGCCTGCTGCACGGCAAGATGCCGCCCCGCACGAAAGACCGCGTGATGAGCGCCTTCCGTGACGGCACATATCACGTTCTGGTTGCGACATCGGTTGTCGAGGTCGGCATTGACGTGCCGAACGCGACGGTGATGCTCATCGAGGGCGCGGATCGCTTCGGCCTCAGCCAGTTGCATCAGTTCCGGGGGCGCGTCGGACGGGGGAGCGATGCCTCCACCTGTCTACTGATCGCGGACGATGTCAGCCGCACCGGTCGGGAACGAATCATGCTGATGGAGTCCACGAACGACGGCTTCGTGCTCGCGCAGGCCGATCTGGAGATGCGCGGCCCCGGTGATCTGTTCGGCACCGCACAGAGCGGTTATGATCTGCCACTTCGCGTCGCGGCGCTCGGTGACACGCGCACGCTCGAACAGGCGCGCTTCGCGGCGGAGGCGCTGCTGGTGGCAGACCCGCACCTGATGCACGCCGAACACACCGCGCTCCGCGATCGCCTCGACCACTTCTGGTCCCGCGAGGCCGGTGCGGGAGACAAAAGTTGAGGACGCAGCGATGCGCGTAATTGCGGGTGAGGCGAAGGGGCATCGGCTGAAAGCGCCGAAGGGGATGCTGACGCGTCCGATGGCGGACAAGATCAAGGGGGCGGTCTTTTCGATGCTCGCGTCGCTGGGGATCGAGTCCGATCAGGTGCTGGACCTCTATGCCGGGAGCGGCGCGGTGGGCATCGAGTTTCTGTCGCGCGGCGCGACGTGGCTCGATGCGGTCGAGCAGCGCCCGGATGCCGTCGCCGTCATTGTTGAAAATCTCGCGCACACGAAGTTCACGGCGCACGCGCAGGCACACAAAACGACCGTGCAGGCATTCCTCGGCCGCCCGACCATCGGGCCCTATGATACGGTGATGATGGACCCGCCCTATGCCGATCCACAGATCGCGGCGATGATGGACCTCGTCGCGTCACGCGCGCCGGATCGCGGCATTCTGCCCGGCGCGACGCTCGTTATCGGCCATTCGCCGCGCGTCACATTGCCCACACAGGTGCGGAGTTTCGGCCTGTTGCGGAAGCGCTGCCACGGGGATTCCTGCTTTTCCATCTATCAGGAAGGACATATCACACAACCGGAGGGCATGCCGGACGTTTCTCTAACAGCGAAGGATGGTGAAGCGTGACGGTCGCGATCTTCCCGGGGACATTCGATCCGATCACGAATGGGCATGTGGATGTCGCCATCCGGGCGGCGCGGTTGTTCGACAAAGTGATTATCGGTATCAATGATGCCGGCGACCGGTCGAGCAAGCAGCCGCTCTTCACTGCCGATGAACGCGTCGTGCTGGCCTCCGAAGCGTTGGTGCATGCATCGAATATCGTCGTTGACAGATGGGATGGGCTGCTCGTAGAGTACGCGCACCGCGTGGGAGCGCAAGCCATTATTCGTGGCCTGCGCGCGGTCTCCGACTTTGAGTACGAGCTGGGTATGGCGCACGTTAACCACACGTTGAACGACGCCGTGGAGACCGTTTTCCTCATGACGAGTTCGGCGTACTCATTCATCCATGCGAATTTGATTCGCGAGGTGGCGCTCCTCGGTGGGGATGTGAGCGGGCTTGTGCCGCCACATGTCAGTCGCGCGCTACGGGAGAAAGCGGCGGCACATCGGTAGGCGGGCATGCACCTTGCGGAGCGGCAGGCGAGTTAGACACGGTACGATAGGTTAGAGGGGGGCGGAGTGGCGACGGTAGATATTCAATTCCTCATTGACCGGCTGGACGGCATGATGCAGCAGAGTCGGCGGAGTTTCATCGGCGGCAAGGTGCAGGTGGACGAGGGAGAGATGCAGCAGATCATTGATCAGATGCGCGCCTCGGTCCCCAATGAGATCAAACAGGCCCGCCGCGTCTTGCAGGAGCGCGAGAATATCATCAAGAGCGCGCAGGATGAAGCCGAGCAGATCGTCACGTTCGCCAAGCAGCAGGCCGAATACCTGACGAGCGAGCATGGGTTATTGCAGGAAGCGAAGATGCGCTCGGAGATGGTGCTCCGCGAGGCGAACGATCAGAAAGAAATCGTGCTCACTGACGCGCGCCGCTTCGCGCTCGACGCGATTATCAGCGTGGACAATGTCCTCGAAGCGCTCGATCATGCCGTCGTCACGAATCAGCGCAGTGTCCGCCGTGTACTGGAGAGTTTGCAGGATCAACCGATGCCCGTCGCGCCGTAACGAAGGGCTGAGGACTGAGAAAAGCGCATTTCTCCCCTCTCCATCGCTCTTAGGTCACCGTAGTCATCAGGTTTGTGCGGCGATGGAGAGGGGTCGGGGGTGAGGTTTGATTCCGTGCTGAACATTTCCCCTGGCTCGATGTTCCGTCCGGGTCGGTATCTTCTCGTTTTCATCCTCACCATGCTGCTCGTCGCGTGTTCCGGGCCGGGGGATGCGTTGCCGTCGCCCGGTCCATCGCAGGCGACGAATACCCTTCCCCGCCCGACCATCGCGCCGACGACCACGCCGTTTGCACGCGGTGCGGTGGCCTTCCTCACCCCCTCCGCCGCGCCCCCGACGGCGACGGTGCCCGCGCCCTCACCCGCCAGTACCGCGCCCTTCCCCACCGCACCCACCACCCGCGCAAGCGCGACTCCTGCCGCCGCACCGAGCGCCGCGATTCCGCAACCGACCGTTCCCCCGATCCCACCCAGCACCGGGCCGCTCCAACCGGCGTATCGCATCGCCTTCGTCTCCAATAGTGGAGGCAGCGACGATATCTGGACGGTGGACCCGGATGGCCGCCGACTGACCGATCTCACCAAGCCGCAGAAGACGAAGGGGAATGACAGCGACCCGCAGTGGTCGCCCGATGGGAAGCGGATCGCCTTCGTCTCCGACCGTGATGGGAGCGGCGATATCTGGGTCATGAATGTGGATGGCACGGGCGCGCGGAACCTGACGCATACACCGGGCGGCAATCTTACCCCGCGCTGGTCGCCCGACGGCAAGCGGATTGCCTTCACGTCGTTTCGGGACGGCGACGCCGAGATTTATGTCATGACCGCTGATGGCGCGGAGCAGACGAACCTCACAAAAGCGGACGGCGACGACCTCCAACCCGTCTGGTCGCCGGACGGCACGCAGATCGCCTTCGTCTCCGAGCGGGGCAAGCGCCCGCACGCCCTCTACGCGCTCAACCTCGATGCACCGAAGACCCCCACCAAACTCGCCGCCCCAGCCTGCGATCTGGCCAGCCCGGCCTGGTCGCCGGACGGCAAGACGATTGCCATTGTCGGCTGCGTCGGCGCGGATGGACAGGGAGCTCCCGATCCCCTTCAGCATGTCATCTATGCACTTCCGGCGGGTGGCGGCGCACTCGTCGCGGTCAGTGATCCGAAAATGGATAGCGGCGCGCCCACCTTCGCACCTGATGGCAAGACGCTCGCCTTCTGGTCCTACCGGACACCGCAGCAGGCGGACATCGTCCTCTTTACACTCGGCGCGAACACGCGGCGCGTCATTCAGGCGCCGCCGGGGGTCGGGCGCGAGCCGGCGTGGTCCGCTGACGGCGCGACGCTCGCCTTCATTGGTGGCGATTTCACGATCGGCAACCTCATCATTGTGGATGGTTCGGGCCTGACACACAACATCACCAATCACGCCGCGAACGACCGCTCGCCCCACTGGTCGCCGCAGAAGTTGCCGTAGAATCAGCAGGCGGCCGTAGACATAGGGAGGGGAATAGTGTGAGGGCCTTCTCGAACGAGGCAACAACCGGATATGCAGATGTCTATGGAGCGCGGCTGTATTACGAGATGATGGGCATGGGGCATCCGCTCGTCTTGATTCATGCCGGGATTGCGGACAGTCGGATGTGGGACGATCAGTTTACCGACTTTGCGGAACACTATCGAGTGATCCGGTACGATATTCGCGGCTTCGGCAAGTCCGCGATGCCGGCGGGGCCGTCATCAACCTCCCGCGATCTTTACGGCCTGTTGACAGCGCTCGGTATCGCGCGGGCGTATGTCGTCGGGCTGTCCATCGGCGGCGGCATCGCGATTGATTTCACACTCCGATACCCGGAGATGGTCTCCGCCCTCGTGCTGGTCGCGTCCGGTCTTGGCGGCACGCAGCCATCGGCGGAGATGCGGCGCGCGGATGCGACGGTTGATGCGGCGCTCGAACGAGGAGGGATTGACGCGGCGGTCGAAGCGGAAAATCGTCTCTGGGTGGACGGCCCGAAGCGGACACCAGATCAGGTTGATCCCACTGTCCGCGCACGCGTATCGGAGATGAATGGCGCGCTCTACCGACTGCCGGAGGTTGACGCGCCGCGCGAGCGACTCGATCCACCGGCGATTGGGCGGCTCGGTGAAATCCATGTGCCGACGCTCATCCTCGTCGGCGACGGTGATGTGCCGGACGTGATCGAGACAGCGAACTTGCTCGAACAGGGCATCGCGGGCGCGCGGAAAGTCGTCTTTCCCGGTGTCGCACATATGGTCAATATGGAGCAACCCGAGGCATTCAACCGGATCGTGCTCAATTTTTTGCGCGATGTGGATTCCGCTTCATAGCCGTCCCAGGCGATGCACGAAACTGAAGGAGGCGAGCAATGGCGTTGCGAAGCGTGGGCATTCTCAGCCCCGGCGACATGGGGCATACCGTTGGCGCGGTCCTGCGGGAGCACGGGTTGCGGCTACTGACCTGCCTCGATGGGCGGAGCGAGCGCACCCGCGCCCTCGCCGCTGAAGCGGGCATCGAGGACGTGCCGACACTGGAAGACCTCGTCGTCGCGGCGGATATCATCCTCTGCATCCTCGTGCCCGCCGAGGCGACGGGGGTGGCGCAACGCATCGCCGCGGCGATCCGCACGACGGGCGCAGGCGTACTCTACGCCGATTGCAACGCGATCGCCCCCCAGACAGTGCGGACGATTGGCGCGGCGATTACCGGCGCGGGCGGCCGGTTCGCGGATGTCGGCATCATCGGTGGCCCACCGAAGCAACCCGGCACGCGCTTCTATGCCTCCGGCCCCGGCGCGGCGGACTTCGCGGCGCTGAGCGACTACGGCCTTGAGGTGCGTGTTCTCGATGGCGATGTCGGGCAGGCGTCCGGCCTGAAGATGTGCTACGGCGCGCTGACGAAAGGGTTACAGGCGCTCGGCACCGAACTACTCGTCGCCGCCAAGTTGATGGGCCTTGAGGAGACCCTCCGCGCCGAGCAGGAGCAAAGTACGCCCGATGTGCTCGGCTGGCTTTCGCGCGCCGTGCCGACAATGCCGCCGAAAGCGTACCGCTGGGTCGGCGAGATGGAGGAGATCGCCGCGACCTTCGCCGGCCTCGGCATGACCCCGCACATCTTCGCGGGCGCGGCGGACCTCTATCGCTTTATCGCGGAGACGCCGATTGGCAAGGAGTCGCCGGAAACGCGCGACCGCGACCGTGGCCTCGATGGCATCGTCGCCGCACTTGCCGACGCATTAGGCTGAGGCAAAGCAATAGTGCGCCGTCAGTGCTCCTGCCCCGATACGCTCAGCAGGCCCTCCTCGATGTCCAACTCCCCTTCCAGCGCGCGGAGACCGGCCTCGTCGAGCCGACCCGTATCGCGCCAGCGCAGCAATTCTTTCCGCTCGGCGGCGATCATCTCCAGGCGCAGACGGGCCAGCGCGACCGACGGCGTTTCGCGGCCCGACGGCCCCAACTGTTCCCAGCCAGCGTTGCGACGCGCCTCCGCCGCAGCGACGAGGCTTTCGACCACCCCCTCCGGGGGCGGAGCGGCGGCTACCAATATGCGAAGGCGACGGAGGCCCGCCCCCACACTCGCATGACGAGCCGCGGCCTCCTCTCGCCGCCGCATCGCGCTATCCGAGCGCACGCCCAGCCAGCGCAGGAGCGGGCCAAGTGTCAGCCCTTGTCCAACGAGCGTCACCAGTACGACCGCGAAGGTGAGGAACAACAGCAGGTCCCGCGATGGAAATGGCTGCGTCGCCTTCCCCTCGACGCTTAATGGCAGCGCGAAGGCCGCCGCGAGCGATATCACCCCGCGTGAGCCGGCCCACGAGAGGATTGCCTGCTGCCGCCACGGCAGCGTCGGCTTGTGTCGCCGCGCGAGCCGCGCGATGGCGCCCGTCAGCACAAGCCATGCCGGTCGAACGAGCACGGTGACGCCGACGGTCGCGACCGTTGCAATCACGACCGTCCCCGTTGGGTACGCGTGCAGTCCATCGAGCACATGGGGTAATTGGTTGCCGATGAGGAGGAAGACAAGCCCTTCCAGAAGAAAGTCAATCAGCCGCCACACGGCACGCGTCTGCAGGCGCGCGGTGCCGGACAAAAGGATCGGGGCCCGATGGCCGAGGATCAGCCCACAGATGACCACCGCAAGCACGCCGGAAACGTGCAGCGCCTCGGCGGGCAAGTAGGCGAGAAATGGTGTCGCCAACGATAGCGCATTCTCCACCAGCGGCTCCTCCAGCCGTCGGCGAATCTGCCCGATGATCCACGCGACCGCGAAACCGATCGCCACCCCGCCACCCGCGGCGAACAGAAAGTCGAGACCGGCGGAGAGCAGGGAGAAGCCACCGCCGACAGCGACCACCGCCACCCGGTATGTCGTGAGCGCCGTCGCATCATTGATCAGTCCTTCGCCCTCGATGATGGTAAGCAGCCGACGCGGCAGCCCCAGTCGCCGCCCGATCGCGATAGCCGCCACGGCGTCAGGCGGCGCGACGATTGCCCCCAGAGCGCACCCTGCCGCGAAAGGTAAGCCCGGCACTACCAGCGTCGCTACCGCCCCCACTGCGAGGGCAGTGACCAACACCAGCCCGACCGAGAGCGACATAATTGCTCCCCGATTGGCGCGGATATCGAGCAAGCTCGCGTTCAGCGCCGCCGAGTACAGCAGCGGCGGAATGATGAGCAGCAGCACGACTTCCGGGTTGAGCGCCACGTTCCGCCCCGGAAGCAGAGCGTAGACGAGACCGACGAGCGTGAGCAGCGCCGGCGACGGTAGGCCAGTGCGCCGCGCCAGCAACGCCGTGAGCGCGACCGCCGCGACGGCCGCCAGCGCCAATGCCACGTCGGTGGTCACTCTTCATCACCCCCTCGCCTCGTTTCTCCACGCGCCATTGGTGCGCGGGTTTCGCCGCGGAATCGCGGCCAGCATACGAACAGACGTGCAGGATCGCAAGCCAGCAAAAGAGCGACATCATCCACCGCCGGAACTGCCAGCACGGTGCCAACGCTTCTTCCACTCAGCCTGTCAATGCATGTACTGGCATAAGAATGATGATGGCGGGCGCTAGCGACTGTGCAGCGTCTCCTCGCTGATGGAGCGCACGGCGCTGAACAGGGTGCTGGCGCGCGCGGTGCGCGAGAGTTGCGGGCGGGCGACGAAGGGATCGTAGCCCTGCCGGACAATCGCGGCAAGCATCGCGCGGGCATCGGAAATCATCAGCGCGCAATCGAGCCGTGCCCGCCCACGGAGCATCGTGACGAGCGGCGCGCCGTGGTGGAGCAGCTCGAGCGCGCGTTCGATCTCGAAGGCGACCATCGCGCGAATATTCGTGTTCGCATGGCGGCGCGCCACTGCCCCCGCAAGGTCGTCGTCCGAGATGCCGAAGAGGTGCAAGTCTTCCTGGGGGACGTAGATGCGGCCGCGTGTGTAATCGCGCGCGATGTCGCGCCAGAAGGCGGTCAGTTGCACGGCGGTGCTGATGGCATCGCTATACGTAATCCGCTCATCGTCCGTATACCCGAGGATCGCCAGCGTGAGCCGCCCGAGCGGATTGCTCGCGCGCGCGCAGAAGGCGATCAGGTCGGTATACGTCTCATACCACGGCGTGCGTTGGCGTTCCCGTTGCGCCGCGAGGAGCGCGAGCAATGGTTCACGCGGCAGATGGCGCGCGGCGAGCGGTGAGAGCACCGGGTGGTAGAGTGTTGCGCCATCCCAGACGCGATGCACATCGGCTTCCCACGCGTCGAGGCGGGCGATATGTTCCGGTGTCGGCGTACCGAGCGTGCGGGTTTCGCGGTAAAAGGCCGCAAGCGCGGCGAATGTCGGGCGATATTTGCGAGGGAGCAGCATCGCGCGCACCGGCAGACGCGTCGCACGGGCGCTATGCGGCGCGGTTCGCACGCTCTGCAATGACATTACTCTTTCGTTCCGGCGTGCCGGTTGCACGTCGTCCGTCGCGCGGACGTGCACGGCGTCGGCCTCCATACGCCCCCCTCATCGCCACGGCACAGCGCGTTCGCGTGCGTGGCACGCCCGCCAGTATAGCAGAAGTGAATCGCGCGGCGGGATGCTTGGCTGGATGCATCACGCGCGGACGCCACTGGCTAACGCTCGTTCCCTCTCATTTGAACGGACGCCCGCCCACATCCGTGACGGGTGGGGGCGAATTCCGCACGGTCGGGTCGGCGAATTCTGTCGGTGGTGGCGGGCTTCAGCCTGCCACAGCAAGAAATAGCAGGCCGGGGCCCGCCACCAGGAAGATTCCATTCACTCCTGCCCGAAGGCGCTCTTGCCGGCGAGAGTCAGCGTCACGTCGTCCATTGGCGGGTTATGCAATCCGGCGCGGACATCGCGGTAATACCGTTCGAGAGGCAAATCCTTCGTCAGGCTCGCGCCACCGACGACGCGCATCGCGCGGTCCACCACATGAACGGCGGTGTTCGTCGCGGTCATCTTCGCGGCAGCGACCCGACCCGCGAAACCGGGGCGCCGCCCGCAAGACGCATCCCACTCGTCCGCCACCGGCCAGAGCAGCGAGCGGGCGGTGAGCAGCGCGATGTCTATCTCTCCGATCTTCGCCTGAATCGCCGGGAGCGTCGCAATCGGCTTGCCGAGGCCGGTTGGCACGCGGTCGGACGCGTACCGCACGGCGGTATCGCGCGCCGCCTCCGCGACGCCGAGATAGACGCTGCTCACCGCCAGCGCGCCCCACGCCCGATGATCGGTCGCGCCCGGATCCGCGCCTTTCCGCATCCCACCGACGCGAACGACATCGGCGTCCGGCACGAAGACCGCTTCGAGCAGCACATCGTGGCTGCCCGTCGCACGCATGCCGAGGCTATCCCACGTCTCGATGATCGAGAGGCCCGCCGCGCCGCGTGGGACGAGGAAGTCACCCGTTTCGTCGCTCCCCTCGACCCCCGCGAAGACGAGGAAGAAGGTGAGGATCGGGCTGAGCGTGCTCCACGTCTTGCGGCCACTGACGAGCCAGCCGCCCTCGACGCGCTTGGCGGTCGTGTTCGGTCGCCCGCCGCGCGACGGGGAGCCGAGTGCCGGTTCCGTCGCGACGCTGTTCACCGTCGCGCCATCGCGCACCGCCCCGGCGAAGACGCGCGCCCGAATGGCGTCCGGCCAGGCATGGAATTGCGCCTCCCGCCCGATGGTCGAGAGGGACATCGTGCTAGAGAGCGCCGTCGCGCCATTGCCGAGCGCCAGCCGCCCCTGCGCGCGGACGAACTCGCCGAGATTCGCACCCATGCCGCCATCCGTCTCCGGGACGGTCAGCGCGAGATAGCCCGCGTCTTTCAGGTCTGCGAAATCCGCGAACGGGAAGGTATTGTCCCGATCATAGGCGGCGGCGCGCGGCGCGATGGTCGCCGCCAGTTCGTCCGCGAGGGCGACCATGCGCGCCTGCCGGTCGGTATATGCTGCATCGAGAATCGTCATGCACGCTCCCTTATCGTTCCATCCCGTGCAATCGCCATCGGGGCATCGTATCATGCCGCGCGGCCATCGCCGCGTCGTTGTGCCATGCATCGCAAGAATCGAGCACCAGATGACAGACGAAGGCGACGCAGCCGAACCACCTGCCACGCGCCCCTTGTACCGGCGAATCCTCGCGGATACGAGGCCGCTCCAGGAATCGCCCGCCTACCGGCGGCTCTGGGCGGGCGCGGCGTTATCTTCCCTCGGCAGTCGGATGACCAGTGTCGCGGTGCCCATCCAGGTCTATGCCCTCACCCACTCCTCACTCGCGGTCGGGATGATCGGCCTCACCATCGCCATCCCGACCATCGGGCTGGGGTTACTCGGCGGCTCGATTGCCGATGCCTTCGACCGGCGCAAATTGGTGATGGTCACCACGACGCTCCTCGCCGTCGTGTCGCTGCTGTTCGCACTACAGGCGCTGCTCGATCTTCGCCAGCTCTGGTTGCTCTACGCGCTGATCGCGGGGCAATCCTGCCTCTCTGCCATTGACCAACCGGCGCGGCGCGTCTTCATCTCGCGCCTGCTGCCGCCGGATCGCATCCCCGCCGCCGCCGCGCTCGGCTTTCTCTCCTTTCAGGTCAGTCTCACCGCCGGGCCACTGCTGGCGGGGGCGATCATCGCCGCCCTGGGACTGCAAGCCGCCTACATCGTTGACGCCGTGAGCTTCTTCTTCTCGTTCTATGGTGTCCTGCGGCTCCCCGCGATGCCGCCGCAGGACGGCGGGGCGCGCCCCGGCCTGCGCGCCGTGGTCGAGGGGCTGCAATTCGTCCGACGCCAGCCGGTCATTGGGACTGCCCTACTCGTGGACCTGAACGCCACCATTTTCGGGATGCCCTTCGCGCTCTTTCCCGCGCTCGCCGCGACGCGCTTCGGCGGCGGGCCGCAGACGGTCGGGCTGCTCTATGCGGCGCCGGCCATCGGAGGAATGATCGTTTCGACGTGCTCCGGCCCGCTCTCGCATCTCCATCGCCAGGGCCGGGCGGTATTGATGGCCGTCGCCGTCTGGGGGGCCGCGATCGCCGGCTTCGGCGCCACGCATCTACTCTCGCTTGGCGTGCTGCTGCTCGCCGTCGCAGGTGGGGCGGACGTCGTCAACGGCGTGTTCCGCACGACGATTATTCAGGTCAACGCCCCGGACGCGCTGCAAGGTCGGGTGAACAGCGTCGGGTTCGTCGTCGGGGCGGGCGGGCCACGCCTCGGCGATGTCGAATCGGGTGTCGTCGCATCGCTCACCTCCCCCGCCTTTAGTGCAGTGAGCGGCGGCCGCGTCTCCGTGATCGGCGTGGTGCTGCTCGGCCTCACCCGCCCGGCCTTCGCGCGCTATGATGCACGGAAAGACGCGCGCAACGCGCCGGAACGGTAGCGCAACGTTCGTATTGGTGATGGCGGGCGTTAGCCCGCCATCACTGGCTCAATACTTCCGCACAACGCTGTAGGCCGAGACACGGGCTTCAGACCCGGCGGTATGCTATCCTGTCAGTGTATTCCATCCCGGCCGCACGGGTTGTGCGGGGCCGGCCTTACCAACCATATCGGTTTTGGGAGTGGGCGCCTCATCGGAGGCGCAGGGGGAAGTCCGGTTCGAGTCCGGCGCTGTCCCGCAACGGTATCCGACGCTTCGTCGTCGTCAGCCCGACCACCCGCCGCTCCCCGGATTCGTCACCCTTCGCGTGAAAGGAGACGGACGATGGCGCCCGCGCCATGATACGTCCCTCGCTTGGCTCCGCAAGGACCGGCGGGGGACTTTTTTGCAGAATGCTGAGGGAGAGAGGGAAAGAGGGCGTATTCTGCCCAATGGGCACCCGTGCGCCCCTACCCAAGGATTTGCTCCCCCTCTCCTTTGCCGCCGGGCAAAGGAGAGGGGTCGGGGGGTGAGGTTTCATGCGTACACGATTGGGAATGCTGATCGCACTGTTGCTCGTCGCGCTGATGATGGTGGCGAACACGCCGGTCGTTGCCGCGCCGGCGCCAGAGGCGGCGAGCGCGCTGACCTACCTGCGCGCGCTACAGAATGCGGATGGCGGCTATCCCGGCTTCTCCGGGCCGGCGAGTGACCCGAGCGTCAGCGCGGACGCCGCGCTCGCTTTCATCTCGTCGGGTATTTCGCCCGGTGATGTCAAAAAGGGCGATAGCAGTCTGCTCGAGTATCTCCACACGAGCGCGGCTGGCCTGAAGACCGGCCCGGCGGCGAAATACCTGCTCGTCGCGGCGAACATCGGTGAGGATGCGACCTCTTTCGGCGGCGCCGACCTCACCAGTCTGAGCCTCGCCGACAAGAACGCGGATGGCATCTACGGCGGCTCGTACTTCACCCATGCCCTCGTTATCCTCGCGCACGCCCTCGCCCAATCCCCGGACGCGGCGAAAGAACTGGATAACGGCGTCCTCCTCCGGGCACAACAAGTGGACGGCGGCTGGGGTTTCGATGCGAAGGGCACGAGCGACACGAACACGACCGCGATCGTCGTGCAGGCGCTCGTCGCCAGCGGGCAGGGCGGCGACGCGACAACGCGCGGCATGGCGTACATGGAAGGCACATTGCAGCCGAGCAACCTCTATCCCTTCGATGGCAAGAGCGGCGATGGCGACGCGAACAGCACCGCCTCCGTCCTGCAAGCGAAGATTGCCGCCCGCGCGAACCCCGATGAGATCACGCGCACACGCGCCGCGCTGATCACCCTCCAGAATCCGAGCGGCGCCTTCGCCTTCCAGAAGGCCACGCCGGACGACAACCTCCTCGCCACCATTCAGGGCATCCCCGCCATCAATGGCCGCGCCTTCCCTGCAATACGGCAGGACTGAGGGCTGAGGACGAAGAACGAAGCGGGGAGAGATGACATGGCCGCGAAATGGGCGACGAGACTGAGAAGGAGCGGGCGAGACTCCGTCCTCGATTTCAGCGGCCTGAAGGTCTTGTTCGCCGCGCTGCTCGTCCTCGTCGCGCTGACCGGCGGCGCGGGAGCGGCACAACCGGCGCGGGCAGCGGGGGCGGTTGGGATCGTCGTGCGACATGGCGACGGACGGATCCTCTATGCGTATGTCCCGCTGACGAGTGATGCGATGACGGGCGCGCAGGCGCTTCAACAGTCCGGCCTGACGCTCAATGTCACGGCTGGCGGCGCATACGGTACGGCGGTCTGTGCGATAGATCATGAGGGATGCGATTCACCGAAGGAAAACTGCTTCTGCAAATCCTATGGCAACCCATCCTTCTTCTGGCATTACTTCGCGCGCGGCACCGACGGCGCATGGCACACCGCCAGCACCGGCGCGAGCAATCGCGTACTCCATGATGGCGATGTGGACGGCTGGTCATGGACGAGCGGCGACAGCGACCTGCCACCCGTCACACTGGCGCAAATTACCACGGCGGTGCAGACGACGAGCGCGCCGCCCACACCGCTCGGCGCTTCACCTTCTCTCGTGGCCGATGCCCCAGCCGCGCCAACGCCGGCCGCATCGCTCACGACCGCCACAGCGGAGCGTCAACCCCGCCTCGCCGCCATCGCGCCGAACGGGAGCGCAACGCCAATCGTCGCGGCGACGAAGCCATCCGGCGCGTCGAAAGGGAGGGCAATTGGCGGATTCGTCGCGATTGTGGCAGTTATGCTCGCGCTCCTTGCGTTCGTCTCACGCGGCGCGCGACGAAGAAGAACGTAGGGCGTACTGAGTGCTGAGTGATGAGAAATGAGACCCGCGATGTCGCCCGAGCAACAGGACATCCCAATGAACCGGGCGAGCGACACGAGCACTGCCTCACGCACACCTTCCGTACTCATGCCGCCCAGAGGGCATCCGCGGGACTCGTCACTTCATCCCCTCGCGTGGCTCGTCTGGGCGACCGCTTGCACACTGGTGGTCGCGACGACGCGGAACCCGCTTTACGTCCTGCTCGTGACGCTCTGCGCCGGGGCCGCCTATCGAGCCGCGCGGAGCGTCCGCCCGGCGGCGACTGCACACTGGTCACTCATTTTGCGCGCGGCCTGGACATTGACGACGATCTCCATCCTCTTCAACACGCTCACGGTGCATGCCGGAGACCGCACGCTTGTCGTACTCCCGCGCGATCTGCCGCTCGTCGGCTCGGTGATCGGCGGGCCAGTGACCCTGAATGCGCTCCTGTACGGGTGCGTCTCCGCGCTCGCACTTGGCACGCTGATCCTGATCTTCGCGGCGCTCAACGCGGCGGTTGGCTACGAGGAATTGCTCCGTCTCCTGCCCCGCCCCCTCACCGGCCTCGGCGTGACGATGGCGGTCGCCCTCGGCTTTCTGCCTCAGACGATCGCCGCACTTAGCGAAGTGCGGGAGGCGCAGGCGGTGCGCGGCCACATGCCGGGAGATGGACGGCGCGGGGGCTATCTGGGCAGCCTCCCGCCGCTCATCGTGCCCGTGCTCGCCCTCGGCCTCGAACGGGCAATCGCGCTCGCGGAGGCGATGGCGGCGCGCGGCTTCGGCGTCCCCCAGACCGAGAGCGTCCGCATCCGGCGCACCGCATATCGGGCCCATCCCTGGCGAATGCTCGATAGCACCGTCACTGCCGGTGCGATCCTTACCGCGGTCGCGGTCGCGGCGGCCACACTGGGTGGGAGCGCGCTCGTCTATTACCCCTATCCAATTCTGCTCTGGCCGCCTTTTGCTCCTCTGGTGGGCCTCACGCTATTGCCGCTCCTGCTGCCCGCGCTGGTTATGCCATATGCGGGTGATGTCCTTCCCCCTTCCCCCTGCCCGGTGCAGGAGGGAGAAGCCCCTTCTGACCTCATTGCCGCTCCCTCCCTCTCCCCTCCCGGTGCGGGTGGGGCTGGGGGTGGGCATGTCGCCCGCCTCGACCATGTCACATCTGCCTATCCTCACACGACCGTACCCGTCCTCGCTGATGCCTCATGGGATATGTTCGAGAGCGCGACGACGCTCCTGCTTGGTCCGTCCGGGGCGGGAAAATCCACCCTGCTCCGCACCTTCAATGGTCTCGTACCGCACTTCACCGGCGGGCAGTTCGGCGGCGCGGCGACGGTCGCCGGACATGTGGCGCACCGCGCGGGGCCGCGCGGGATGAGCGGGGTCGTCGGTATGCTCTTTCAGGACCCGGAAGCATCCGCCGTCGCGCCCCGCGTCGCGGATGATGTCGCCTTTGCGCTCGAACAGCATGGCATTCCCCGACCGGAGATGCGGCGGCGGGTGCGGGACGCACTCGACGCGGTCGGGATGGGGCATCTGGCGGAGCGGGAGATCGCGACGCTCTCCGGCGGAGAGCGGCAGCGGGTCGCCCTGGCGGCGGCTATCGTCCGCACGCCCCGGCTGCTCGCCCTCGACGAACCGACCTCGCAACTCGACCCGGATGGCGCGCGGGCGGTTCTCGACGCGGTTGCGGCGGTACAGGCATCCACCGGCATGGCGGTGATCCTCGCGGAGCACCGGCTGGAGCGGATCGTCCCACGCGCGACGGATGGGCTGTTCCTCCCCGGTGACGGCACGCTGAAGAGCGGTGCGGTGCGGGATATGCTGGCGCGAGCGGGCAGGCAGTCGGCGGCATGGCTGCCGCCCGTCGTCGCGCTCGGTCAGGCGCTCGGCTGGCAGCCGCTCCCCCTGTCGGTCGCGGAGGCTACCCCATTTGCCGCGCGCGCCGGACTGATGACAATGGCATCCCCACCGCTCCCCACGGTACATCCCGCCGGTGTGCCACTCGTTGTAGCCTCCGGCCTCTCGGTCTCACTCGGTGGGCAGCCCATCCTCCGTGCCGTTGACCTCGCACTCTGCGCGGGCGAGATCGTCGCGGTGATCGGGGTCAACGGCGCGGGCAAGACGACGCTGCTCAGGGCACTCCTCGGGTTGCGTAGGCCGGAGGCGGGCCGGATTACCGTCATGGGTCGCGACGTCACAGAGGCGGGCGTGGCAGCGCGCGGTGGGCAGATTGGCTATGTGCCACAGCAGCCGGGCACGCTGCTGTTCGCGGAGACCGTCGCGGACGAACTCGCCTTCACGCTCCGGGCGCACCACCGGCAGGCGTTTCCCGCCCGCTATGGCGACGCGGACGGCCTGCTGACCGCGCTCCGTCTCGGCGGCATGGCAAATCGCTATCCGCGCGATCTCTCCGTCGGCGAGCGGGCGCGCGTGGCGATTGCCGCGACGCTCGCCAGTGACCCGCCGCTCCTATTCCTCGACGAACCGACGCGCGGCCTCGATCCCGACGCGAAGGAATCCCTGATCGCCATTCTGCGGCAACTGCGCGATGAGGGCAGGACGGTCCTGCTCGTCACGCATGACGCCGAATTCGTCGCCCGCGCCGCCGACCGTGTGATCCTGCTCGACCGGGGGCGAGTGATCGCGGAAGGTCATCCACGTGCCGTGCTGCCCGGTTCGCCCTTCGCGCCGCAGATCAATCAATTGCTCGGCGGCACCTTCCTGACCGTCGTGGATGCCCTGGCGGCCCACCGGCTGATGGCGGTCGAGGCATGAGCGGCATCAGGCGATGGCGCACAACGGTAGTGCTCGCGGTCACATCGCTGATCGGCATCGTGGCCTTCCTCAGCCCGTTCTGGCTGGCCCGCGCGCAGACCGCCAGCGCGGATCGCACCGCGCACGGCGGCGACGCGCCCCT
This sequence comes from Chloroflexia bacterium, assembly GCA_025924435.1. The sequence goes on from JAICIL010000001.1 coordinate 52,676, forward strand.
CCTGTTCGCCCTGATCGGCGTCCTCTGTCTGGTCGTTTTGCTCATTGAGACGGGCGGTGGCGCGGACCCGGACGCGAAGCGCGTCGCGCTGCTCGGTGTGCTCGTCGCGGCGAACGCGGCGCTCCGGCTCCTCCCCGGCGTGCTGGGTGCCAGCCCGATCTTTCTGCTGCCGATCTGCGTCGGCTTCGTCTGGGGGCCGTCGTTCGGCTTCCTGCTCGGCGCGGCGAGTATTGCCGTCTCCGCGCTCCTGACAGGCGGCATCGGCCCCTGGCTTCCCTTCCAGATGATGACGCTCGGCTGGGTCGGGCTGACGGCAGGGGTGGTAGGAAGCCTCACTCCCCGGCCCCCTCTCGTACGGAGCCTTTGCCTTGGGGCAAAGGAGAGGGGGAGCAAATCCCGGTGTAGGGGCGCACGGGTGCCATTTGGGCACGATGCGCGCGCTCCCACTCAGTCCTCAATCCTCAATCCTCAGTCCTTAATCGCCTTGACGATCTTCGCGGCGGCGTGGGGGTTCGGCTTCGGGGCGATCATGAATCTCTGGTTCTGGCCGTTCGCCGCGCCCGCGTCGCCCGCCGAGAGCGGATTGTACTGGGCGCCGGGGTTGGGGCTGGGGGAGACGGTGCGGCGGTATTTCCTCTTCTATGGCGCGACCTCCGCCGTCTATGATGCCTTCCGGGCGGCGGGCAACATCGCGATGTTCGCGCTCTTCGGGCGGCCCGTCCTCTTGCTTCTGCTGCGCTTCCGCGATCGGTTCACGTGGCAACCGATCTCGCCGCTCCCGACTCCGGAAGGGCGGGAGGAGGTGGGCATGCCCGATCCCGGTGGATGATACCCAATCCAGACCATCGTCGCTTCCCGTATACTGGGAGAGGCGACGGGATACGTCGTTGGTGGCATCGAGGCACCAGAAGGAGAGCGAGATGAGCATGCGACAATGTGGTCGGTTTCTCATCGTAGCGGCGATTGTGGCGCTGCTGGCACTGACGAGCGCGAGCATTGTCTCGGCACACGCGGCGTATAAGAGTTCAGACCCGCCAGCAAATGGGACGGTGCAGAAAGCGCCCGCGCAAGTCGCGATCACCTTTTCTGAGGAGACCGATCCATTGAAGAGCGGGGGTTCGGTCACGGACGCGAGCGGCGCGACGGTCTCCACCGGATTTAAGGTGGACCTCAACCAGCGGACGAATATGACGATTGATCTCAAGCCGAACCTGCCGAACGGCGCATACACTGTCAAGTGGAACACCTTCACGGATGATGACAACGGCCTGGCGAACGGCACCTTTACGTTCACCATACAGGCGGCTGCTGGCGCCGGCACGGCGACGACCGGCACCGCACCGGCGGTCGGTTCCTCGGCAGCAGCGCCCCCTGCGGCAACGACCGCCTCCGCCGCCACGACAACGGCAACGGCAACGGTAGCCGCGACCCTCGCACCAACCGCGACGCGGCCCGCGACGACTTCGGTCGCGACGGGCACAGGTGGCGGCGCAACGGCGACAACGGTTCCAGCCACGCTACCGAATGCCGGCAATAGTGGCAGCGGCAATGGCACGCCATGGGCAATCGCGATGCTTGTCGTCGCCCTGCTCATCATCGCGGGCGGATTGGCCTACCGCCTGCGGTTGGTACGCCGCTGAGCGGTATACTGAAGGTCGGGACATTGAGGCGCGGAAGGGCCACGCTCAGTCCTTCGTCGGAGGCGCGGATGCACGGAGAATACAAGACGCCCGGCGGCAAACTCGTCGTCGTTGATTGCACGGTGCGGGAAGGCAGGCTCGCGGATGTGGAAGTGACGGGGGATTTCTTTCTCTATCCGGAAGAGGCCCTTGACACAATCACCCGCACGCTCACCGGCCTTTCGACCAGCCTGCCCGCCGACGAAATCGCCGCCCTGATTCACGCCAATGTTGGCGATGACGTCACCTTTCTTGGCTTCTCCCCCGAGGCAATCGGTATCGCCCTGACGCGAGCAATGAGCGATGAGGGCGTTCGAAATTCGGAGTATGATGTTCGATGATTGACTCCGAACCGCGAACCGCGAACGCCGAACTCGACGCCCGCTGGCGGTCGTACGACTGGCGACTCATTCCCGCCGTGCCGCGTGATCCAGCGATGAATATGGCGCTGGATGCGGTGCTTGCGGAGCGCGTCGGGGCGGGGAAACGGCCCGCGACCTTGTGGATCTGGGGATGGAATGCCCCGTGCGTCGTCCTCGGACGCTTCCAGTCCGTGCGCAATGAGATTGATGAGGAAGAGGGGCGGGCGCTCGGCATCGGTTTCGTCCGGCGTATCACGGGCGGCGGGGCAATGTTCATCCAACCGGGAGGGGCGATCACCTATTCCGTCATCGCGCCGGAAGCGCTCGTCGCGGGGATGAGTTTCGCGCAGTCATACGCCTTCCTCGATTCTTGGGCGGTGGACGGCCTGCGCGCCCTCGGCGTGGATGCGTTCTACGTGCCGCTGAACGACATCGCCTCCTCCACAGGCAAGATCGGCGGCGCGGCCCAGGCGCGGCGCGGCGGTGCCGTCCTCCACCACGCGACGATTGCCTGCGAACTCGATACGGAGAAGATGGCGCGCGTCCTGCGGATCGGGCGGGAGAAGTTGAGCGATAAGGGGATCGCCAGCGCGGCGAAACGCGTCTCCCCCCTCCGGCAGCAGACCGACCTCCCGCGTGACGCGATCATCGCCCGCCTCGTCGCCTCCTTCGCCGACCGCTACGGCCTCACGCCGGACACGGTCCACCCCGACGAAGAGGCCGAAGCCGCCCGCCGCGTCGCGGCGCAATTCGGCACGCGCGAGTGGTTGTATCTCTTGCCGTAGGAATCAACCTCACCTCCGCTCATCGCCTCATTCGACAGCGCATTCCGCGCCACGTATACTACCGTGCACTCCTGCTTTGGGGCGTTCCATACAGCATGCATTGGGTATCCTTGACCCCTTCTCCCGGAGAGGCGGCAGGATTCTAAGGAATCGGAAAAGGGAGGAACTCGTGGTGCGACGTTCATTCTTGCCACTCGTGACGCTCATACTCGTCGGCTTCGTTCTCGCGGGATGTGGCGGCGGGAGCGCGGCGACGGCAACGTCCGCCAAGCCAACGACCGCCTCCGCTACGGCTGCCCCGACCACCGGAGCAGCAGCGGTATCATCCAGCGCGTCAAGCGCCGCGGTCACCCCCCGGCCAGCGGGCAGCAGCGCGGCGGGCACCACCGTTGCGGCGAGCGCGTCATCCGGCACGACCGCCGCGACGACGAGCGGCGGCACGATCAAGATCGGCATGATTACCTCGCTGACCGGCCCGTACAACCCGCTCGGCGGGTTCAACAAGCAGGCGGCGGATTTGCTCGTCAAGCAGATCAACGACGCGGGCGGCATTAATGGCGCGAAGATTGAACTCTCCATCGAGGACGATCAGAGCAACCCGAGCCAGGCGCTCACCGCCGTGAAGAAGCTGATCGCGAGCAACATCGTCGCCCTGATCGGCCCCGTCTTCAGTTCGAGTTGCGTCGCCATCCTCGATGAGGTCGAGGCGGCGAAAATCCCGATGATCACGCAGTGTGCGGCGGATTCCGTCGTCACGCCGATCCGGCCCAATGTCTTCCTCGGCCCGCAATCCACCCGGATCGCCGCCGACCAGTTGCTCGGCTACCTGAAGAGCGTAGGCAAGACGAAAATCGCCCTGATGCATGATTCGACGGAGTACGGCTCGCTCGGCGGGAGCATCATCAAGGCGGACGCCGCGAAATACGGCATCACGAGCGTGGATGAGCAATTGTATGAGTTGACCGCGACGACCTTCATCCCGCAACTGACGAAGATCAAGAACGGCGACGCACAGGCGATCATCAGTTGGGGTTCCGGCGCGCCCGCCGTGACGATCACCAAGGAGTACAAACAGCTCGGTATCACCATCCCGCTCAGTTTCAGCGGCGCGCAGGCAAGCCCGCTCTTCCTCAAGCCCGCCGGTGATGCTGCCAATGGCCTCATCATTCAGTGCCAACTCGCGCCAATCGGCAAATATCTGCCGGACAGCAACCCCGCCAAGCCGCTCATCACGAAGTTCGACGCCGATTTCATGGCGGCGTACAACACGCCGCCCGCGCAGTTCGCCTACAACACTTACGACGCCATCCAACTCTTCGTCTCGGCGATCAAAAAGGCTGGCCCCGACCCGGCGAAGATCCGCGACGCCGTCGAGCAGACGCAAGGGTTCGTGAGCGTGGATGGCACCTTCAACTACTCCCCGACCGACCACACGGGCCTCGGTGCGGACGACATCTGGATCGCGCAAGTCACGAACGGCGCGCTCGTCCCGACGAAGTACGGCAACGGGAAGTAGTCAGTAGTCAGAGGATTCTGTCCCCGTTCTGACTACTGACTACTGACTACTGAGGAGCGCGACGACATGCTGACGATTGAGGGCATATCGAAGCGATTTGGCGGCGTGGCGGCGCTGACGGAGGTCAGCGTGACGGTGGAGCGCGGGCAATTGCTGGCGATCATCGGGCCGAATGGCGCGGGGAAATCCACGCTCTTCCAGACCATCGCCGGGCAGCACCGACCGGATGCGGGGCGCATCACCTTTCTCGGGCGGGAGATCACCGACCTTCAACCGTATCAACGCGCTCAACGCGGTATCGCCATTGCCTTTCAGGATGTGCGGCTCTTTCCGGAGATGACTGTGCGGGAGAATGTGATGGTCGGCTGCCACACGAGCGGGCATCACGGTTTCTGGGATGCCGCGCTGCGCCTGCCGCGCTACTGGCGGGAGGAGGCGACGACGCGGGAGCGGGCGCGGGAACTCCTCGCTCGCGTCGGCATGGCGGACCTCGCCGATGTCGCGGCGGAAAGCCTGCCCTTCGGTCAGCAGCGCCGCGTGGCGATTGCCCGCGCCCTCGCGACGGAGCCGGCATTACTGCTGCTCGATGAACCGGCGGCGGGGTTGACGACGAACGAGCGCGGCGATCTCTCCCGCTTGATCCGCGCTATCGTCGCGTCCGGCGTAACCGTCGTCCTGATTGAGCACGATGTCAGCCTCGTCATGGCACTCGCGGATCATGTCGTTGTGCTCGAATTCGGGCGGGTGATCGCCTCCGGCCCGCCCGCCGTGGTGCGGCGCGATCCAAAGGTCATCGAGGCATACATCGGCGCGGAGGTGGCATGAGGAACCTCACCCCCCGGCCCCCTCTCCATCACGTGGAGAGGGGGAGCGAGAGGGATGCGCTGCTTGAGGTACGCGATCTGGCCGTGCGGTATGGGAGCGTCGAGGCGCTCAGAGGGGTGTCGCTTACCGTCATGCCGGGGGAGTTCGTGGCGATTGTCGGGCCGAATGGGGCAGGCAAGAGCACACTCGTCAACGCCATCGCGGGACTCTTGCGCCCTGCACGCGGCACGATCACCTTCGCCGCGGAGCGGATCGGCGGCCTCTCCTCCGCAGCGGTCGTGCGGCGCGGCATCGCACAGGTGCCGGAAGGGCGGCAGGTCTTCAGCGATTTGAGCGTGGAGGACAATCTCCAACTCGGCGCATATGGCCGCTACTTTCACTCGCCCTTCCTCGTGGACGGCTACGCGCGGCTACTCGGCGGGCGGCGGGCGATGCGAGCGGGTCTCGACCGCGTCTATGCGCTCTTCCCGGCACTCCACGCGCTGCGGCACCGCCCGGCGGGCACGCTCTCCGGCGGCGAGCAGCAGATGCTCGCCCTTGGCCGCGCCTTGATGAGCGAGGCGCGGCTGCTGATGATTGACGAACTCTCGCTCGGTCTCGCACCGATCATCGTGCGCGATATCGCCGCGCATTTGCGCACGCTCAACGCGGAGGGCCTGACGGTGCTGCTCGTCGAGCAGAACGTTAATCTCGCCTTCGCGCTGGCGGCGCGCGTATATGTGTTGGAAAATGGCCGCGTGCGGACGGAAGGGACGCCCGAAGCGCTCCGGAAGCAACCGGAAATCGAGCGCATCTACCTCGGCAGCCCGGTCGAGGGGGCGGCAATGGAGGCACAGCCCGATGAGTGAGTTCGGCCAGTACCTCATCACGGGGATCGCGACGGGCGCGTCGTTCGCGCTCATCGCGCTCGGCTTCGTCGCGATCTACCGCGTCACGCATGTCGTCAATTTCGCGCAGGGCGCTTTCGCAATGCTCGGCGGCTACATCATGTCCAGCATGCTGGATCGCGCGCTGCCGGGGCCGCTCGCCGCCCTGTTCGCGATCCTGATCGTCGCCGCCATCGGCACGCTGATCGGCGTGATCGCGGTCGGCAAATCACGCCTGCCGATCATCGCCTCCCTGATGATTACGCTCGGCCTCTCGGTGCTGATCGAGGGCATCTGCTTACTGATCTGGGGTGACATTCCGACGACCTACGACGGCATCGGCACGGCGGCGATCTCGTTCGCCAATATCTTCATCCTGCCGCAGCAAGTGGCGGTCGTGGTGGCGGTGGCGATTGTCTTTCCCCTCTTCCAACTCTTCTTCGCGCATACCTATATCGGCAAGGCAGTGACGGCGTGCGCGCTCAATGCGCGGGCGGCGCAACTGGTCGGCATCAACCCGCGCGTGATGGCCTTCCTCGCCTTCGGCGTCGCGGCGGCGTGCGGGGCGCTCTCCGGCATCCTGACGACACCGCTCTCGCCGCTCACCTCGAATGCGGACATCAACATCGCCATCAATGGCTTCGCGGGGGCAATCGTCGGCGGGTTGATTAGCCCGGCAGGCGCGGTGATCGGCAGCCTCGTCCTCGGCATCGCGCAGACGATGATGGCGGGTTACTTCGATCCCGCGTATCAACTCGTCGTCGCCCTGCTCGTGATGATCGCCGTCCTGATCGCCCGCCCCAACGGCCTCTGGCGCCGCGCATAAGTGAAACCGATTGAACCGCAGCGGACGCAGAGGGGGCAGAGAGAACAATGAG
>JAICIL010000002.1 GCA_025924435.1 Chloroflexia bacterium
GTGGTGGAGATCATCGTCAAGAAGGGCGCGCGCGTCCGCTACACGACGATCCAGAACTGGTCCTACAACGTCTACAACCTCGTCACCAAGCGCGCCGTCGCCTATCAGGACGCCGTTATGGAGTGGGTGGACGGCAACCTCGGCTCGAAACTGACGATGAAGTACCCCGCCATCTACCTGATGGAGCCGGGCGCGCACGGGGACATCCTCTCCGTCGCCTTCGCGGGCAAGGGGCAGCACCAGGACGCGGGCGGCAAGGTCGTCCATGTCGCGCCGAACACCTCCAGCACGATCCTCTCCAAGTCCATCTCCAAGGACGGCGGGCGGGCCTCGTATCGCGGCCTCCTCAAGGTCTATCCCGGCGCGGAGAATGCTAAGAGCAACGTCCGCTGCGACGCCCTCCTCATGGACGAGGAGAGCCGGACGGACACCTACCCGTACATCGAGATCGAGGAGGAGAAGGTCAACATCGGCCACGAGGCGACCGTCTCGAAGGTCGGTGACGAGCAGATCTTCTACCTGATGAGCCGCGGCATCTCCGAGGACGAGGCGATCGCGATGATCGTCAACGGCTTCATCGAGCCGATCGTCAAGGAATTGCCGATGGAATACGCGCTCGAACTGAACCGCCTGATCCAGTTGCAACTGGAAGGCTCGGTCGGCTAATTTCGTCCTGCAGGAACAGGGGCACGGGCGGCCCTGTGTGGTCGCCCATGCGCGTGAACGGGATGATGCGATGATTACCAAGCAGGCGGTGACAGCGGAGCAATTCTGGGAGATGCCCGAAATCCCCGGTAAGCGGTTCGAGCTGGTAGACGGAGAGTTGGTCGAGATGTCTACCGCCGGTCCGTTGCACAACCTCATCGTGGCCGTGCTGAACAACATGCTGTATACCTTCGTCGCTCGCCGGAATCTTGGCCTCGTCTATGGAGATAACACGAGTTACCTCCTTCGTCGCAATCCGGATCGCATACGCATTCCCGATATTTCGTTCATCGCATGGGCGCAGATTCCGGTAGATAATCTCCCTGAGGCATTCTGGTCTATTGCGCCTGATCTCGCTGTTGAAGTCGTTTCTCCGACGGATCGTGTCGAGGATGTACAGCGCAAGGTAGCCGATTATCTCGAGTCCGGTGTTCGGCTTGTGTGGACCCTCTGGCCGGATGATCGTTTGGTACGCGTGCATACCAGAGGAACGCCGAGCCGCGAACTCAGCGCGGACGATGAACTGGATGGCGGCGAAGTGCTGCCAGGATTCCGCGTGCGCGTTGGCGAACTCTTCACAATTCCCACGCGACCATAACACATGAAACATAAAGAACCTGAGGAGGATCGCAGTTGGCAACGGTCATGAATGAGACGGCACAGGGCTTCAGCCGCGAGGCGGTTGAGGCGCTATCGGCGGCGCGGCGGGAACCGGATTGGGTGCTGCACAAGCGGCTCGAGGCGTGGGAGGCATACGAGCGCATCCCGATGCCGACGCTGCGCGACGAGGAATGGCGGCGCACCGACCTCAAGGGCCTGAAGATGGATTCGGTGCTCCCATACGGCCCCGTGCTCGATGAGCAGGGCATCCCGGCGGAGATCGCCGACGTGCTCGAAAACGCGGAGGAGCGCGGCGGCCTCTTCATTCAGCACGACGCGAGCACGATCCATTCCGAGGTCGCGGAGCGGTTGCGGTCGCAGGGCGTCATCCTCACCGATCTCGCCACGGCGATGCGCGAGCACGAGGACCTCGTGCGCCCGCACTTCATGACCGAAGCCGTCCCGGCTGGCACAAACAAGTTCACCGCCCTGCACGGCGCGTTCTGGAGCGGCGGCACCTTCGTCTACGTGCCGAGGGGCGTGACTGTGGATTTGCCGATCCATTCCGTCTACTGGGCGACGACGCCCCGCCTCGGCGCCTTCCCGCACACGCTGGTGATCGTGGATGCCGGGGCGTCGCTGAATCTCGTGGACGAGTATGCTTCGGCGCAGAGCGACACACAGGGCTTCGCCGCCACGGTCGTCGAACTGATCGTGCGGGACGGCGCGCACCTCGAATACGCGAACTTGCAGCGCTGGAACCGCACGACCTACTCCTTCCACACCCAGCGGCTTGTGCAGGAGCGCGACAGCACGGCGCGGACGATCAATGTCGGCCTCGGCGGGCAACTGTCGAAGTACAATATTGACACCGTCCTGCGGGGCGAGGGGACGTACGCGCGCATCCTCAACCTGACCTTCGCGGACAAGAAGCAGGTCTTCTCCTACGAGACGTTGCAGGACCATGTGAAGGGGAACAGCGTCTCGGACCTGCTCTTCAAGTTCGGCCTGCGGGACACGGCGCGCACCGTTTACAGCGGCCTGATCCACGTCCGCCCGCACGCGCAGAAGTCCAACGCCTACCAGCGCAACGGCAACCTGCTCCTCTCCGATCGCGCCCGCGCGGACTCGATCCCGAAATTGGAGATCGAGGCGAACGACGTCCGCTGCACGCACGGCGCCACGCTCGGCCAGGTGGACGAAAATCAGGTCTTCTACCTGATGGCGCGCGGCCTGCCCCGCAAGGACGCGGAACGCTTGATCGCCGAGGGCTTCTTCGCCCAGGTTGAGGACGAAATCCAGATGCCCGCCCTCGCCAGCCGCCTGCGCGACGCCATTGACAAAAAACTCGCCGGCACGGGGTATTAGATAGGACTGAGGACGAAGGACTGAGGACTGAGTAGGGGCGCACAGCCGTGCGCCCTTCTTTGTCGGTAAGGGTTGTTAATGGAAGGTACGGGTGCTATGGCGTATGTGACTGTCGCGCGGGTGGATGAGATTCCCGACGGGGGGCGGAAGGTCGTTGAGGTGGGTGAGACGTACGTGCTGGTCGTCAACATCGGCGGTGAACTGTTCGCCATCGAGGATGTCTGCACGCACGATGGCAACGAACTTTCCGATGGACTGATCGAGGACCACACCATCGAATGCACCCGCCACGGCGCGATCTTCGACCTCCGCACCGGACGCGGCACGTTCCCCGCCGTCATGCCCGTCGCGACCTATCCGGTGCGCGTTGAAGGCGATGAAGTCCAGATCGAAGTCGGCGAGTAGCGTGCGGTCGGAGCAGAAAGATCGGCGGTTCATATGCCTTGGTACGCGGCAGGAGAGCAGCGAAAACCGAATCAAGTGTGGATTTGGTTTGTCGAGAGATCTTTCGCCTCGCAGCAGGAAGCCGATGACGCGGCACGGCATGAAGCGAAAAGTGGCGATGATTGGCTGGATCCTGCGATCGTCACATTCGAAGCAAAGGACTTAGCGCAGGCGAGAAACGAGACGATCCGGCGCGGACTCGACTGGCGACTCCTAGGGCAAGAGTCCTGGTTCAAGGATCTGACGCTAACATGGAAGAAGTACGACCAGCCATTCCACGACCATTGCGTGTTTTGCTGGCGGAAGTTCCTCAACCGCGACGATCCGGAAATCGGTCCAGAGTGGTTCGAGGATGAATACGTGGAGGATGCTGGATATGCGGCTCTCGCACATGGGCAGTTCCGCGATTACTATCATTGGGTTTGTCGATATTGCTTCCCCGATTTCGTGTCTGTCTTCGGATGGACGGTCGTGAGCGAGCCGAAAAAGCCGTTTCAGGCTGGGATTGCGCGAGACCAATAAGGCGGGGTAGTGAGTAGCGAGGATTTGCCATCCCATTACTCGCTACCCCTATCGGTTCAGAAGCCCGCGCGCTTGTCGCAGACGTTGGTGAGCGGTTCGTCCGCGAGGAAGCGACGGAGGTTTTCGCGGGCGATGGCGAGCGCCCGCTGGCGTGTCTGCTCGGAGGCGGCGGAGCAGTGCGGCGTAATGATGAGATTCGGCGCATCCCAGAGCGGATCGTCCGGCGGCAGTGGCTCGGTATACTGCACATCCAAGCCCGCGCCCGCGAGCCGCCCTTCCTTCAATGAGGCGATCAACGCCGCTTCGTCAATGATCTTGCCGCGCGAGATGACGATTAGGAAGGCGTCCCGCTTAATCAGGTTGATGCGCCGTGCGTCCATCAGGCCGCGCGTCAGGTGCGTCTGCGGCGTGGCGACGACGACGACATCGGCGATGCCGAGCGCCTCATCGAGCCGTTCGAGCGGCCAGACCGCCTCGACACCGGGTGGCGGCTCGACGGGCTGCATGTCCACGCCGATCACGCGCATCTCGAAGGCCGCGCCGCGCCGCGCGATCGTGCTGCCGATCGTTCCCATGCCGAGAACGACCATCGTATTGCCCGTCAGTTCGCGCATCGCGCCGCGACTGGCTTCCCATTTGTGCTGCCGTTGGTTCTCCATCAGCGGCACGAGTTGGCGCGTCAGACTGAGCAGCATCGCGAAGGCATGTTCGGCGATGCAGCGGCCGTGCGCGCCGCGCATGTTCGTGACGGTGACATCGCTGTCCACGAGATCGCGGATCGCCGCCATCGTCTCGATGCCCGCGCCGCTCGAATGCACCCATTTGAGCGATGGCCCCGCCGCCTCGAAACTCTCCGCGCCAATCCGGCCCAGATAGGCGTCGGCATCGCGCATCGCCGCCCGCTCCTCGTCTTTGCTCTTCGGGGTGACGAACTCGACCTCCGGAAACTCCGCCACGAGCGGATCGAACATCCGGTTGGGCCGCTCCGCGCCAATGACAATCTTCACCCTGATCCCTCCTCCGTCGCGTGTGCCCACGCCCCCCACAACAAATCCGCCGCGCCCGATGCCGTGTCGCCCATCATGCCAGTGTTGATGCGCAACGCGCAACGGGGTGCCCGCCACTGCAACAGGGCTTATTCATTGTCGGGAGTGAGGCCAACCGCCGCAAGCGCGCGGGCAGGCTGTGCGGCGTAGCGGCGACACGCCGCCGCGATGTTCGTCGCCCCCAGCGCCCGATGCAACCCGATCACCGTGTTGCGCAGGGCTGCCAGGACGTGCGGTCCGTTGCCCATCCGCACGGTCGAATCGTCCTCCCCGAACGTCACATCGCGCACGTAGTGCACCTTGTTCTCGATGTGCCAATGCTGCCGCCATAAGGTCAGCAACTGCTGCGGCGTCGCCCGTGCGGGCGGCAGTGAGGTGAGCGCGTATGCCGTCTCGTCGCGGATTTCTCCGGTGTGCACATCGATCACGCGTCGCTCCATGCGCAGCACTTGTGCCAGCCCCGGCCAATCGGTCACGCCCGCCAGCTCGGGCGCAGCGGTCAACCGTCGCCGCTCCAGGTGCTGGCTGTGGCTGTCAGTTTCCTCCGCGCTCGCCTGGACGGCGTCGGCATCGTCGAACAGCAGCATCGTCTCCGCCAGCAGCGTCGGCTGATTCTCCTTGAGCACGAGCAGATAGTCGTTGCCGCCGTCGCGGATGGTCTGCGCGATGTCCGCCTGCGCGAACATCGCGTCCCCGGTAATCACCACGCCATTGAGCAACAGCATGGCGAGCAGGTCGTCGCTGGCGGCGGCCTCGTTGGTCTTATCGCTCACCGCCAGTTGACCGAGCACGCATCCGAGTCGGTGGCTACACAGACTGAGGAGATGGGCATCGATTGCGCCGCAGCGCGCGCTCATGCGCGGGGTCTTCCCATCGATCGCCACCCCGTCGAGCGCGACCGGGGCAGCGGGATCGGCGGGCATCTCTACCAGCGCAGGGAAGGCGACAAAGAGTTGCTGTGCCCAGCGTGCCAACTGCGCTTCGAGCGTCGGGAGGCTGAGACGGGCGAAGACGCGCTGCAGGGTAGATTGGCTGGGACCTTTCGCATGGGTGAACCCGAGGCGAGCACGCCATGGCTCGCCGTAGTTCTTCGCCCAATCAGCGATGCCGGACTGCCCGCGCGCCCCCGCGAGCATGGCGACGCAGGCAAGCAGGAGGATGGCGACGAGGGGATGGCGCCTGCCCTGCGCGTGGCGGGGATCGGGGATGGCGGAGAAGCCGATGGCGAGGGATGGTACGATAGCTGACACAGGATTCCTCCGTTCGATAGATCGGCTTGAGCACCGCTATCTTAGCGAAGGAGTCCTGCCCCCTCCTATGAGAATGCATAAGCCCTGCGCCACTGCAACGGCTTTTCGCTTTCCGGTGATTCCTCCCGCTATACTGTCTCCCGCTATCCAGAGACAGCAGCGCGGAGGAAGCCCGCGATGGCAGTAGGGAGGGCGTCGCGATGGAAATCACAACGGTGGCGATGATCGGCGCGGGCGTGATGGGGACGGGGATCGCGCAGGTGCTCGCCGTGGGCGGCTATGCTGTGCATCTCTACGACGTGCGCCCGGAGGCGCTGACGGCGGCATTGGAACGGATCGAGCACGGCAAGTACGGCCTGCGGCGCGGCATCGCACTCGGCAAAGTGACGCCGGGGCAGACGATAGCGGCGCTCGAACGGATCGCTACCTTCACCGACCTCGCCGCCGCCTGCGCGGGCGTGGACCTCGTCGTCGAGGCGGTGCCGGAGGACCTCGGCCTGAAGGTGCGCCTCTTCCGGCAACTCGATACGCTCGCGCCGCCGCATGCGATTCTTGCCTCGAACACCTCGGGATTCCCGATCACCGGCCTTGCCGCCGCGACCGACCGGCCCGCGCAGGTGATCGGCTGGCACTGGGCCTCCCCCGTGCCCGTGATGAAACTGGCGGAGATCGCCGTCCACAAAGCAACGAGCGAGGCGACGCGCGATGCGGTCGTTGCGGTCGCGGCGCGCTGCGGCAAGAACCCGACGGTCATCAATGACGACACGCGGCATTGGGGCTTCGTCGCGAACCGCATCCTGATGGTCGTCGTCCGGGAGGCGCGGCAGATCGTCGCGGAGGGTATCGCGACGCCGGAGCAGGTTGATACACTGGTCAAGGACTGCTTCCGCTGGCCCGTCGGGCCGTTCGAGATGACGGGCGGGCGGACGCGCCAGGGCTGGGAATGATCCTGACCATACGTGAGGGGAGGACGATGATGACGCCACAGGTGGAGCGGGTGCGCGGCGAGCCGCGCTGGCAGACGCCCGGTCCGCAGCCGAATGGTTTGCAGGCGGCGGACGCGGGGCTCTGGGCGATAGACCAGGACAACCTCGATGTTTACCTGCTCGATTGGCGGGACGGGCAGACGCTCCGGCAGTTCCCGACCGCGACGCACCATTCGAGCGGCATCACCTTCGATGGCGAGGCGATCTGGGTCGCCTCGACCTTCACGCCGATCGAACTCTTCCGCTACGCGCTCGACGGCACGGAACTGGGGCGGCTGCCGACACCCGGCGCGGGCAAGAGCGGCGCGCACGGGTTGGAGTGGATTGACGGCAAACTCTGGGTGACGGTGCCGCCCTCCGCGACGACGTACGAACTCGATCCACAGAGCGGCGCGATCCTGCGGCAATTCCCCGCGCCGGGCAACCGGCCGCACGGCCTCGCGTGGGACGGCGAACTGCTCTGGGTCGCGGAGACGACGCATCGCACGATCACCGGCTACACGCTGGACGGCGAAATCCGGCGCGTCCTCGCGATGGACCCCGGCCCCGATGAAGGCGCGGACCCGCACGGTCTCACCTTTCGCGACGGCCTGCTCTGGTATTGCGACGCCGCGACGCGCCTCGTTGGCACGATTGCGATCTGACAGATCGGTAGCGCGGGCTTTCCAATCCAGGGCGAGACGCAGGCTGGAAAGCCCGCGCTACGGGGGGTGAGAAACGTCCGTGCGGCGATCAGCCATTGAAGCGAAAGGGCGTCCCGCAAAGGGACGCCCCGACACGTAACGCGCGACCGAGCGCCTGACGATTACTTTTCGGTGAAGAGCGCGATCTGATTGCCCGTCGGGTCGGTGAAGATGCCGAACCAGCCGACCGTCGGGATCTCCGTCTTCGGGAGGACGGTCTTGCCGCCGAGCGATTCGACCTTCGCGAGCGACGCGTCAATGTCATCCGTGGAAACGTAGATGAGGACCTGACCGGCCTGGGCCATCCCGTCGCCAGCCTGCGAGAAGCCGCCGCCGGGTCCGGCCTCCGGCTGGAACATCGTGTAGTTCATCTGCGGCACCGACTGGATCTTCCACCCGAACAGGCTCTCGTAGAACTTTGCCGCTTCCTCCTGATTGTTGGCGGAAATATCAACGTGGGCAATGACGTGATCGGGCATCTGATGACCCTCCTTGAGACAGAAAACCAGCCATTCGTCGGGATGCGGAAGTACGAAGCACTGGCTGTAGAATAGAACAAAAGTTCTGTTTTGTCAAGGGGGTTAGTCGGTTACGTTATTGTGTGCAATGAGCCTGTACGGACCTGTCTCCGCCATGCTACGCACCGAGCCATGCGCGGACCTGCGCGGTGTGCTCGTCGTAGTGGCCGCTGACGGCGCGGAGCCACGATTCGTAGCGCGGGTCCGCCTCGCGATCCCCGGCAGAGACATTCGCGAGCGAGGCGGCGAAGGTCATGTTGGCTCGCCGCAACTCGTCGAGCGTCTCTTCCCACGTCTGCCCGCGCCGCTCATCCACCGCCGCCGTGTTGAATGCCTCGATATCGTAGGAACGGCTCTCCGCGCCCCCGCTGTGCAGCTCGCGGAAATGGCGCTCACCCTCCCAATCCCACGCCGCCATGTGCGCGACGAGTTGTTTCACGGACCAGCCGCCGCAGACGCCCGGTTCCTCGGTGCGCGCCGCGTTCACCCGACTCGCCAGCGCCAGAAAATCGGCGGACACGATGGCAAAATGCTCGCGCAGGTCGTCCCAACTATCCGCCACGGCGTCTCTCCTTTGCTCCCCCTCCCTCGGAGGGAAGGGGTTGGGGGTTAGGTTCTCTCAGGTCTCCGGCTTCGCCGCCGCCCAATCTTTCGTGAAGACGCCCGCCAGACGGCCGATAATCGCGGCGTCGGTGGTCAGGATACCAATTTCGCGGTTCGTGTCGAGCGAGGCGGCGGAAAAGTTCTCGCTGCCGACGAAGGCGATGCTCCCGTCCGCAACGACGGTCTTGGTATGGACATAGGGGACGGCGAGCAGGCGGACACCCCCACCGCCGCCGACCAGCCGCTTGCGCCCGGCGGCGTTGCCGTCCCGCTGGGGCGCGGTCGTCCCCGCGGGGGTCGTCGCGCCGATGTAGCGCACGGCGACGCCCCGCTTCCGCGCCGCGATCAGGGCGTCAATGATCGCCGGGTCCTGCATCTCCTCGCTCTCGATGGAGAGGGATTTCGCCGCGCCGCCGATCAGCGGGAGGAATTTCTGCCGCGCATCGCTGTTCGCGATGACGAGATTCGCGTCCGACGGGATGTAGGGGGCGCGGTCCC
This sequence comes from Chloroflexia bacterium, assembly GCA_025924435.1. The sequence goes on from JAICIL010000002.1 coordinate 9,224, forward strand.
AATCGGCGGCGAAGAGCGCTTCGAGCGCCGCGACATCCACCGGGTCCCGGTCCACGATGCTCGCCTCGCGGTTGAAGGTGAAGGAGGTCTTCGTCAGATTCTGTGACATGACGAGCGCGAGCGCGCCGTCCACCACGGCCATCTTCGCGTGCGTCAGGCGGAAGGCGGGATTCGCCCACTGCACCTGGGCGCGCGCCGCCTGCAACTCGCCGAAGAGGGCGCGTTGCGTCGTGTTGTTTCCGGAGCAGCACGGGTTCTGCTCCAGCAGCACGCGCACCGCGACGCCCCGGAGGACGGCGCTCTTCAATGCCGCGATCACCTCGCGATCCGAGAGCAGATAGATCATCAGATCAATGCTCGTCCGCGCATTGTTGAAGGCATCGAGCACGGGTGCGCGGCCGTCGTCCGGCTGGATAAAGAGGGTGAGCGCCCCCGGCGCGATCGGGCGGAGATGTAGGCGATCCGGCAGCGCGGCAGTCGCGGTGGCGGACGGGAAGGGGGTGAGCGTGGGCGGGGCGGTGACGGCGGGCGCGTCATTGCGCGTGCCGGACGGGGCGCCGCAGCCGACGAGCAGGGGGAGCGCGCACAGGAAGGCGACGGTCCATCGCATGCCGCCCGGCCTCGCTCCGTTTCGATTCGAGCATGCCGCCATCTGTCAAACTCCGGGCTGTCTCGCCGACGATGGCGGGCGGATAGGCGGCGCCGTACGCACAGTCCGCCCCCTCATGACGATGTTGCTCCCTGTTATAGTTATTATTGCCTCCCTAGCGGTCCGCGTCAAATGCCCTGACCGTCCGATGGACGACGCCGCATCGTCCAAAAGGGAAAGACGCGAACCGTCCCTTTGAGCGTCGCGCCGCGATGCCGCCCATTCCATACTGGACACAGAGCGAGGGACGCTCGATGGAAGTTGGAGGGGCATCACATGAACGGATTGCAGATAGCAATACTCGGCGCGGCGCTTTTCTGTTACATGCTCTACCGGCAGTGCGTGCGGCGGCCGGTGACACGGCGCGATCTCCTCTTGCCGGGGCTGGGCGCGCTCTATCTCGGCTTTCGCGCTCTCGGCGGGTCGGGCCTTCGGGCGCACGATACGGTGATCGTGTTGGCGGCGTCGCTGATCGGCATCGGCACGGGCCTGCTCGGCGGGCAGGTGATCCGCGTCTGGCGCGATCGGGAAAGCGGGACTGTCTACCAGTTTGGCGGCTGGCCGTATGCGGCGGCTTTTCTCAGCCTGCTGATCGTGCGCGTCGCGTTGCGGGTGGTGGCGCGGCAATGGGATCTCGGGGTCAGTGCGGCGGTGCTGAGCGACGCCTTCATCGGCATGATGGTCGGCAATTTCCTCGGTCGTGCGGTCAATGTCGGGGCGCGGGCGCTCGCCCTGCTCGATTGGCAGTACGATGCGCTGCCAAGCACGCGTCGTGTCCGGCGGGCGCGGCGATATTCGTAACGGTCGAGATGGCGCGAAGCAATGAGACCATGCGGGCATCGTGCCCGACGTGAAGGGAAAAGCAATCGCGATGATAGTCGAGGCTCCGGTGAAGACGGATACGGTCGTTGAGGCGAACGACCTGCACAAGACTTTCGGCGACCGCGAGGCGGTGCGCGGCGTCAGCCTGACGATCCGCAGCGGCGAGATTTTCGGCCTCCTCGGGCCGAACGGCGCGGGCAAGAGCACGACGATCAACATGCTCGCCACCTATCTCGCGCCGACGAGCGGCGGCGCGACCGTCGCGGGGCTGCCGGTGACGGCCGGGGCGCGCGTCAAGCGGATCATCGGCGTCGTGCCGCAGGAGATCGCGCTCTACGAGGACATGACGGCGGCGGAGAACATGCGCTTCTTCGGCGAGATCTACGGCATCACGGGCGGCGCGCTGGCGGATCGGATCACCGAACTGCTGACGCTCGTCGGCCTCAATGAGCGGCGGGACGACCGGGTGTCGGAGTTCTCCGGCGGCATGAAACGGCGGCTCAACCTCGCCGTCAGCGTCATCCACAATCCGCGCTTCCTGATGCTCGATGAGCCGACCGTCGGCGTGGACCCGCAATCGCGCGAGGCGCTCTTCGAACTGACCGAGAGGCTGCGCGACGACGGCATGGCGATCCTCTACACGACGCACTACATGGAGGAGGCGGAGCGGCTCTGCGACCGCATCGCGATCATGGACGAGGGGCGGATCGTCGCCCAGGGCACGCTGGCGGACCTGCTGACGCTCCGCACGGTCGAACCCGTGCGCATCGAGCGCCCGCACGGCCTCGCCGAAGTCTTCCTGCAACTGACCGGCAAGCAATATCGGGACTGAACCGGGTCTTTACCACAGAGACACAGAGAACACAGAGAAACACAGAGAGGGAAAAATGGAATAGAGAAAACGTGGGGGTGAATGACAAAGTCACGATCATTTCTTCTTTGTCCTCCGCGTTTCTCTGCGTCCTCTGCGTCTCTGCGGTTCAAATGTTTTCACTATTGGAGGGTGTGACGTGCGAACGACACTGGTGATTCTGCGGAAGGAACTGATGCGGATTGTGCGGGATCGCCGCGCGCTGATACTCAGCCTCTTCATTCCCTTTTTCCTCATGCTCATCATCGGGGCGGTCTTCACCACCGACACGGGCGGGAGTGGCACGACGACCGTGGATGTCCCGGTCTCTGTGGAGGATCAGGGGCCGGTCGGCCAGGAGATCCTCGCGGCGATGCAGCACACGCCGACACTCGTCGTGGAGATAAAAACGAGCGCGGCGGATGCCCGCAAACTCGTCGAGGACGGCGACCGCTCGGCGGCGGTGGTTATCCCCGCCGGGGTGAGCGACGCGGTGGCGCAGGGCAGGCAGGCGGACATCACCGTCCTGACGACGCCGAGCAACCGCGACTACCGCGCGCTCGCCGTGCGCGGGGTGATGGGGAACATCATCCAGACGCTCGCGACGGGGCAGATCGCCGGGCAGGTCGCGGCGGACGCCGTGAAGAGCAGCGGCGCGAGCGCCGACCCGAACGCCGTCGCGCGGCAGGCGAGCCAGCAGGCGACCCAACTGAGCCGGACGCCGCCGCTCACCCTGCAAACGCAGGTGGCGAAGCAGAACCAGAGCGACAACAACTACGATCAGGTGGTGCCCGGCTACGCGCTGATGTTCGCGCTCTTCGCCGTCGGGGCCGGGGCGGGGACGATCCTCGACGAGAAGGAAGCGGGGACGTGGAAGCGGCTGCTCGTCGCGCCGATCTCGCGCTGGGCGCTCCTGGGCGGCAAACTGGGCGCGCAGTTCGTGCGGGCGCTCGCGCAGATCGCCCTGCTCTTCATCGTCGGCAAACTGCTCTTCCACATTGATCTCGGCTCCGTGCCCGCGATGATCCTGCTCATCGTCGTCACCGCCTTCGCGACGACCGCCCTCGGCATACTGCTCGTCTCCGTCGTCAAGACGCGCGACCAATTGCAGCCGATCACGACGCTCGTCGTCCTCACCTTCTCGGCGCTCGGCGGCTCGTGGTTCCCGCTCTTCCTGATGCCGATGTGGGTGCAGCAGGTCTCGAAGGTGACGCTCACCAGTTGGGCGATGCGGGGATTCAACGACTTGATGATCTTCGGCAAGGGCTTCACCGCCGTGTTGCCGAGCCTCGCCGCGCTGCTCGCGTACGGCGCGATCTGCTTCCTGCTCGCCATTCGCTTCTTCCGCTTCCAGGAAGCGACGTAGCGGGGATAGCATCGGTCGTCTACGACACCGAGGGAGATGAACCACCAAGACACCAAGAGCACCAAGGACACCAAGAAAATGAAAACGATTTCGCTCTCGGTGTTCTCCGTGTCCTTGCGGGTGCCCTCTGGGCGGCATTGGTGGTTCAAACCCCCCGCGTTACTCGTATCGTAGATAGGGGCGGCGTTGCTCTGCGAAGGCGGCCAGGCCGGGTTCCCAGTCCGCCGCGATGTCGGCGAGCGGGACCTGCTCGGTCAGTTGCTCGCGGAGCGTCTGCGTCCCGGCGATCACGTCGAAGGGGAAGCGGTCGTGGACGTATTCGTACGGCGGCTCCTTCCAGATCGGCATCGAGGGGTCCTGGCAGATCATCGCGCGGAGCACGGCGATCCCGGCGAGGACGGCGGGGAAGCGGTCGCGGTCGGTGACATGGATCTGCACGCCGCCGCAGGCTTCCCGCGCGTGCTTCTGGAAGGTTGGCTCGAAATAGCAGGGGCGGAAGACGACGCCGGGCAATGCGTCCCGCTCCAGCGCGGCGGCGAGGGCGTGCGGGTCAATGTGCGGCGCGCCGATCAACTCGAATGGGCGGGTCGTGCCGCGCCCCTCGGAGATCGTCGTCCCCTCGATGTGGACGGCGCCGGGGAAGACGGTCGCGCTGTCGAGCGTCGGCATGTTGGGCGAGGGGAAGACCCAGGGCGCGCCCGCGTCGTCGTGCCACATCGCGCGCCGCCACCCCGCCATCGGCACGACGGCAAGGTCGCAGCCGATGCCGAATTCGTCGTTGAACATCCGCGCCAATTCGCCGATGGTCATGCCGTGGCGCGTCGGCAGCGGGTACATGCCGACGAAAGACTCGTGGCCCGCTTCGAGCAAGTTGCCGCCCATCCGCACGCCGTTGATTGGGTTCGGGCGGTCGAGCACGACGACGCGCTTCCCCGCTTCCCGCGCGGCCTGCATGGCGAGGGCCATCGTGTAGAGGAAGGTGTAAATGCGCGTGCCGACATCCTGCAAATCCACGACGAGCGCGTCGCAGCCTGCCAGCATCGCCGGGGTCGGTTTGCGGTGCTCGCCATAGAGCGAATAGACGGGCAGGCCGGTGCGCGCGTCGGTGAAGCCCTCCCACTCGATCATGTCGTCCTGCGTCTGGCCCCAGATGCCGTGCTGCGGCCCGAAGAGCGTTGTGAGAGCGATGTCCGGGTGCGCGTGGAAGAGGTCGGCGGCGTGCCGGTAGCGGTGATCCACCGACGCGGGGTGGCAGATCAGCCCGACTCGCGCATCCCCAAGGATCGCTCGCGGGTCATTGAGCAGCACTTCCAAGCCAAGTCGCATCCTGATGTCCTCCCTCTGCCGCATCGCGCCGCCGGTGCATCATATCGTTTCTCGGCGGACACAAAAAAAGCCGCCAACAGGGACGGCTTCCTCTCCTATGCATCCACCCATCAATCCCATGAGGTTAGAGGCCCGTTTCTCATCCGCTCCAAAAGCGGCCGATTGCGTTCGACAAGAGCGCGCAGCACGCGCAACCTCGCGGCGCGCTCATCATCGGTAGGGAGTGTGGATTCCATCGCGAGAAGTCGCTCGGTGCGTTCATCGGCGACGGGCCAATCGATAAAATAGAGGAATTGCTCCTCCTCGGTCTTCTCGGTCCATTCAGTGACGGCTTCGGCGACATCCTCCCAATTGCCGATAGCAATGGCGATCTGCCTATCAATGTCGCCATGAATCGCCCGTTGTGGAGTTACCTGAGCCATAAAGCATCACCTGGAATTCGGATCGTCTCCATCGAACTGCACTGGTATCCGCTGATAATGATACCACGATTGGCGAGATAGAGAACGAACAAATTCGGCTCGGCTTTTGCTCCTATTTGTTCCGGGGCAAGCACATTTGTCGTCGGCACGATGACCGCGGCCAGATCCCTGTCTTGCCAGTGTCGGTAGATGACCAGACGATTATGGGCGGTGCGGGCAGCGCGTTGGAGACTTTGTACGTATTCGTCCGCCGTTGTTCCTGCTGCCCATTGGCTGTCTTCCATGACGCGGCGGAACAGGTGAAGGGTGAGGGAATCCGCTTGGGCGCCAAGCGTGACTCCTTGATATGTTCGACCGCGTTCGTCGCGCTGCACGCGCTGGATGTCCGTGTTGAACGGTGCGCCCGCGATCCGTTCGGTGATGAGGCGGATTTCCTGATCGGTCGCCGAACGTGGACGGGCGATTAGATCATGAATCAGCCGGTCAGCGGGGCGTGGTCCATTGCTGCCGGTCATTCGGCGTGTCTTTCTTGTGGGATCGCCGGGACCGGAACGGTGTCGGGGTCCGATCTCCCGGCCGCTGAGATGTTTCTTCGATAATCGGCTGAACGCGCGCTTTCAGTTTGTCCGTGATGGATCGCAAGTCATCGTCGGCTTTACCGCGCATTCTGCTTTCGTGGGCATTGACCTGTCCGATACACGCTCGGTACGCGCGGATTGCTTCGTCGTCACGCTCGCCCATCCGTGTATTCTCCGATCTCGATTTGCCGTGCGTCGTCTCTGCCGAGCATCATAGCGTGAACCGGCGCACGATACGACAGGAATCTTCCCCTCCGAGTACACTGCAAACAGCAGCGTCGTTTCGCGGATTGGCAATGGAGTACCAGCACGATGACGACCGATCCGATCATTGATCTGGGCGCACTGGAGACGGAGAAGCGCAACCCGGCGACGACCGCGATTGACCGGATGAGCGCGCTGGAGGTTGCGCGGGCGATGAACGCCGAGGATGCGACGGTTGCCGGTGCGGTGCGGCGGGAACTGCCGCACATCGCCCGCGCCATCGAGGGGATCGCCGCGCGGCTGCGGCAGGGCGGGCGGCTTTTCTACATGGGCGCGGGCACGTCCGGCAGGCTCGGCGTCCTCGATGCGTCCGAGTGCCCACCGACCTTCGGCACGCCGCCGGAACTCGTTGTCGGCCGGATCGCGGGTGGGCCGGAGGCGCTCACGCGCTCGATCGAGGGGGCGGAGGATAGCGCGGAGACGGGCCGGGCGGACACCGCGCGGCTGAACATCGGCGCGACGGATGCGTTCGTCGGCATCGCGGCCAGCGGCCGGACGCCCTACGTGCTCGGCGCGGTCGCGTACGCCAAGGAGCGGGGTGCGCTCGCGGTCGGGTTGGCCTGCAATGCCGATACGCCGCTGGCGCGGATTGCGGAGATCATGATCGCCCCGGTCGTCGGGCCGGAGGTGATCGCCGGTTCGACGCGGCTGAAGGCGGGGACGGCGCAGAAAATGGTCCTCAACATGCTCAGCACGGGTGCGATGATCCTGCTCGGAAAGACGTACGGCAACCTGATGGTGGACGTGCAGCCGACGAACGGCAAACTGCGGCGGCGCGCCGTCGCCATCGTGCAAGAGGCAACCGGCCTGCCCGAACCGGCGGCGGAAGCCCTGCTACACGCATCGAATGACGAGGTGAAGACCGCCATCGTCGCGGCGCTGGCCGGTGTTGACCCGGCGGCGGCGCGGGAAATGCTCGTCGCGGCGGGTGGTGTCGTGCGAATTGCCCTTGAGGGTGGGCGATGACCGGATGGCCCCCCTCCCCTGACCCCTCCCCCACTGCGGTGGGAGAGGGGAAATCGCCGCGAACAGCGGCAACAAGGCCGGAAACGAGTTCCCCTCCCCCGCGCACGGGGGAGGGGTCAGGGGAGGGGGGCCGCTTCCTCGGCGTGGACGGCGGGGCGACGAAGACACTCGCGGTGATCGTGGACGCGGACGGGCGGGAACAGGGGCGCGGCATCGCGGGGAGCGGCAATCAGGCCGCCGTCGGGCGGGAGCGGGCGGTGGCGAGCATCCGGGGCGCGGTGGCGGCAGCGGCGCGGCAGGCCGGGGCGGGCGCGCCCTTTCGCGCCGCGTGGATTGGTCTCGCGGGGGTGGATCGCCCCGGCGACCGCCACCGCCTCCTGCCCCACCTCGGCACGCTGGCGGGCGTCGTGCGCCTCACGAACGACGCCGAACTCGCCCTCACCGGGCTGGATCATGCGGTCGGTGTCGCAGTGATCGCGGGGACGGGTTCGATCGCCGTGGGGCGGGATGCGAGCGGCCGGATGGCGCGCTCCGGCGGCTGGGGCCACATCCTCGGCGACGAGGGGAGCGGCTACGAAATCGGGCGGCTGGCGCTCAAAGCGGCCGCGCGGGCGGCGGACGGGCGCGGGCAGCAGACCGCACTCCTCCCGGCGATCATGGCGGAATGGCGGCTGTCGCGGCCGGACGCGATGATTGATCGCGTCTACCCGGACGGCGACAAGGGCGAGATCGCCCGCCTCTCCGCGCTCGTCTTCGCGGCGGCGCGGGACGGGGACGCGATGGCGCGGCGGATCGTGCGCGAGGCGGCGTCGGAACTCGCGCTGGCGGCGCACGCGGTTGGCGCGATGCTCGATTTCCCCGACGGTCCGTTGCCCGTCGCGCTCGCCGGTGGCATGCTGATCCACGAGGCGGATTTCCGGGCGACAATGCTCCGCCGCCTCCGCCGCCACACGCCGGTCGGGCAGGTTGCGCTCGTCGCGGAACCGGCGCTCAGTGCGGCGCGGGCCGCGATTCGGCTGGCGGGGGCCGAGTCGTGAGCAGGTATATCGTTCGCGGCGATTTGCTGCTCGGCGGGCGGTTCACGCGGGGTGAACTGCGGATCGAGGCGGGCCGCATCGTCGCGGTCGAAGGTGCGCCAACCGACGGGGAGCGGGGCGGCCCGCTGTACGAGGCCGCGTACATCGCGCCTGGGTTCATTGATCTGCAAGTGAATGGCGGCTTCGGCGTCGAAGTCGGCGACGATCCGGGGGCGATCCGCACGCTCGCCGCGCGCCTGCCGGAAACGGGCGTCACCGCCTTCCTGCCGACGATTATTACCTCGCCGCCCGAATTGTACCCGAACGCGATTGCGGCCTTTCAAGCAGCGCAGGGGACACCCGGCGCGCGCCCGCTCGGCCTGCACATCGAGGGGCCGTTCCTCTCACCGCAGCGGCATGGCGCGCATCGGCGCGACCTCATCGCATCCGCCGATCTCCGCCTGCTCGATCCACTGCTCGAAAGCGATGCGGTACGCCTCATCACGCTCGCACCGGAACGGCCGGACGCGCCCGAATTGATCCATCGGCTGAAAGCGCGCGGCATCCTTATCAGCCTCGGCCACACAGACGCGACGTATGAGCAGTTCGAGGCGGGCGTGGATGCGGGCGCGCGGATGGCGACGCATCTCTACAACGCGATGTCACCCTTCGGGCACCGCGCGCCGGGCGCAATCGGTGCGGCGCTGCTCGATGACCGCGTGGCCATTGGGTTGATCGCGGACGGCGTGCATAGCCATGCCGCCAGTGTCCGACTTGCCTACCGTGTGAAACGCGCGTCCCGCATCGCGCTCGTCACGGACATGATGGCGGCGGCGGGGATGCCACCGGGAACGTATGCACTCGGCGGGCAGCGGGTGACGGTGGATGGCACCTCCGCACGCCTCGCGGATGGCACGCTCGCCGGGTCGCTCTTGACGATGGATCGGGCGGTGCGGAATATGGTGCGGTGGACCGATGCAACGCCGAGCGATGCCCTGCGGATGGCGAGCGAAGTCCCGGCCCGCCTCGTCGGGATGGAGAATAGCGGACGGATCGCCGTCGGCTCGGACGCCGATCTTGTTCTGCTGGACAACGACCTGCGGGTGCAGGCGACGATCATCAAGGGCGAGGTCGTCTACGAGCGGAGGGCGGCATGAACGGCGAACTGATGGCGGCGGAGATCAACGAGCAGCCAGCAGTCTTCGCCCGCATCCTGCGCGAGGGGCAGCCACATATCCACGAAGTCGCGCGCGCGGTCGCGGCACGGAGACCGCGCTTCGTTCTCTTCGTTGCACGTGGAACGTCGGATCACGCGGCGCTCTATGCGAAGTATCTCGTTGAGACGCGCCTTGGCCTGCCCGCCGGTTTGGCGTCGCCCTCCACGATGACGATCTACGACGCGCGACCCGATCTGCGCGATGTCCTCGTGCTGGCGGTCAGCCAGTCCGGCTCGTCGCCCGATCTGCTCGACCCGATGGCGCGGGCGCGGGCGGCGGGCGCGATCACGGTGGCGGTCACGAACGCGCCGGATTCGCCGCTCGCGACGGCGGCGGAATATCATCTGGACGTGCGCGCCGGGCCGGAGCGCGCGGTGGCGGCGACGAAATCCTACACTGGAGAGTTGCTGACGCTCTACCTCTTCATCGAGGCGCTCGCGGGCGGCGATGGTGCGGCGGCGCGGGCAGTGCCGGAGCGGGCGGCCGCCGTGTTGGGGCGCGAGGAGGAAGTCGCGGCGCTCGCCGTGCGCTACCGCTTCGCGGAGCAGATCGTCGTGACGGCGCGCGGCTACAACTACCCGACGGCGCGCGAGGTGGCGCTAAAACTGATGGAGACGAGTTATCTCGTCGCGCACGCCTTCTCCGGCGCGGACCTGCTGCACGGCCCGATGGCGATGATCGCGCGCGGCTTCCCGGTGATCGCCATTGTCCCGGCGGGGCCGGGCGGCGCGGCCTTGCGCCCCGTGCTGGAACGGCTGCGCGAGCGGGAGGCGGACACGCTGATCGTCGGCGACCCGGACGCCGCGCGCCTCGGCACGGTCGGTTTGTCACTGCCGGACGCGGGGCCGGAGGTGCTCACGCCGCTCCTGACCATCCTGCCGATGCAGCAATTCGCGTGGTATCTCGCCCGCCAGCGCGGCGGCGACCCCGACCGGCCCCGTGGCCTCCGGAAAATCACCGAAACGTGGTGAAACGGGGGCGCGAGCGACAGCGGGAAGAGAGATTGAACCACGACGGCGCGAAGGGCACGAAGAGATACACGAAGAAATGAATGTGGCGTAGTCCGAAGCGGAATGTGATCCACGCCACTTCAGTCTCTTTCCCTCATCAACGGGGCGGCTCAGTAGAGCAGGAAAAGCGGATGCCGCCTCCGAAGGGGAGACGGCATACAGAGATTGTATCTGCGGGTGAAGCTTATCCGCCCATTTGTGTCGTGCGCTCCGGCGCGACGATGATGACGACGCGCTCGTCGCCGGGGCGGTGCCAGGGGTACTTGTCCTGGTCCAGGTACTTCTTCGCCATGGCGTTGATGAAGTCGAGGTTCGGGTCCTCCTCGATGCCGACGACCTTGCCGCGAATCTCGAGGTAGCGATACGGGTTCGCGGGGTCCACGATGGAGAGGGCGATGCGCGGGTCGCGCTGGAGGTTCTGATACTTCTGGCGCGTTTTCGTCTGGCTGAAGCGGACGTGTTCGCCGTCCCAATCGAACCAGACGGGGTTCACTTGCGGCTCGCCCTGCGGCCCGATGGTCGCAATCTCCGCGAGGGCTTTCGATTCGAGCAGATCTTCATAACCGGACGGGATCATACCAACTCCTTCACTGCGTGGCTGCGATGCCACAATCTCAATCAACACATATCCTCTATCGTGCATTCCCGATGCCATTAGCCTTGGGCGCTTTGAGAGAAACCAAACGAACCGCAAGGCTGCAAAGAACATAAAGGGCCCAAAGGATAAATGACGTTCAACCCTTTACCTTCTTTGCATCCTCTGCGTCCTTTGCGTCTCTGCGGTTCTCCCCGGTTTCCTCCCCGGCTCTCACCGGCGCGCCGGGGCGAGGTCCAGCGGCGTGATCGGCTGCAGGCCCGCCTCGATGGCCGCGCGCTGCCCTTCGAGGAAGGGCGGCAGGGCGAGCGACGCGCCGAGCGATTCCACCGGCTCATCGGTCGCGAAGCCGGGGCCGTCGGTGGCGATCTCGAAGAGGATGCCGCCCGGCTCGCGGAAGTAGATCGAGTGGAAGTAGAAGCGATCAATCTCCGGCGTGACGCGGAGGCCCGCCGCCGCGATCCGCTCCCGCCAGGCGCGGTGCTCGACGTCGTCCGGCGTGCGGAAGGCGACGTGATGGACCCCGCCGATGCCGACGTGCGCGTACGGCACCCCCGGCTGCTCCGCCACGTAGACTGTGGCGCCGGGGCCGCCCGTGCCCGTCTCGAAGACCGCGACGCGTCCGGCCCCGTCGCCCCCGGCATGCTCGCCGGTCTGGTGGAAGCCGAGGACGTCGGTGAGGACGCGCGCGGTCGGCGCGAGGGTGCGGACGGCGAGCGAGACGGAATCGAAGCCGCGAATCTGCATCTCCGGCGGCACGGGGCTTTCCGTCCACGGCGCGCCGTCGAAGGGCGCGCCGCCGTCGTCCACGAGCGCGAGGGATTGCCCCTCCGGGTCGGCGAAGGCGATGCGGGCGCGGCCATCGGGCGTGGTGACGCCGCTGTGCGGGATGCCGTACGTGTCGAGTCGTTCCGCCCACCAGTCGAGGGCGGCGCGCCCCGGCACGCGGAGCGCGGTCGTCGCGGTCGTGCCGACGCCGGAGCGGGTCGGGCCGGCCTGCGGCCAGTCGAAGAAGGTCATGTCCGTGCCGGGGCTGCCGGCGCCGTCGGCGTAGAAGAGATGGTACGCCGAGACGTCGTCCTGATTGACCGTCTTCTTGACGAGGCGCATGCTGAGCGCCTGCGTGTAGAAAGCGACGTTGCGCGAGGCATCTCCCGTCACCGCCGTCACATGATGAATACCGCCGAGTTCCATGCCGTTTCTCCTCTATGTCCCAATTACGAGGCGGTGGCGCCCCATTCCTCTATCTCTGCATCGTGGCGGGAGTCGCGAGGTGCGTTTCCGCCAACCATTCCCGCGCCGCGTCGAGGTCGCCCTGTGTGAGACGGTGCCCGCCCGCCTCCCAGTGGAGCGTGACCGGCGCACCGGCCCGCCGCAAAAGCGCCGCCAACCGCTCCGCTTCGGCCACCGGCACGATTGGGTCCTGCCGCCCGGAGCCGATGAAGACGGGGACGGGCGCGAGATCGGGCAGTCTCTCCGGTGTCGGCGGCGACATCGGGCGGAAGAGGATCGCCGCCGCCAGCGTCTCCGGGCGCAAGAGGAGCATGCTCGCCGCGATGTTCGCGCCGTTGGAGAAGCCAACCGCGATGACGCGCGCCGGGTCGAAGCCGTACCGCGCGGCGGCCTCCGCGACGAAATCCGCCAATTCGTGCGTGCGCCGCGTCAGGTCGTCGAGGTCGAAGACACCCTCCGCGAGGCGGCGGAAGAAGCGGGGCATCCCGTGTTCCAGCACCTTGCCGCGCGGGCTGAGCAGGGCCGCCCGATCGTCCAGCGCGCGGCCCAGGCCGAGCAGGTCCGTCTCGTCCCCGCCCGTGCCGTGCAGCAGGAGCAGCGTCGGCGCCCCCGCCGCGCCGGGAATGAATTGATGAATATACCGCCCGTCCGCATCGCTCGCGCCCATGTGCCGTCTCCTGGGCAGTAGTCGGTACTCAGTAGTCGGTAGACAGTAATCAGAGGGATCGTCCGCGTTCTGACTACCGACTACCGACTACTGTCTACTGTCTACTGTCTACTCGCGCCCTACTCCGCCTTCCGCGCCTGAATCTCGATCAGGACTTTGAAAGTGTCGCTGAGCAGGACGCCGCCCGTTTCGAGCGCGACGTTCCAGTTCAGGCCGAACTCCTTGCGGTTGATCGAGGTCTCCGCCGTGAAACCGGCGACCTCCGCGCCCTGCGGGTTCTTGCCCTGCCCGTTGAAGGTGGCGTCGAGCGTCACTTGCTTCGTGTTGCCCCGGACGGTCAGATCGCCCGTGACGCGCATCCGGTCCTCGCCTTGCGGCTCGACGCGCGTGCTCTTGAAAGTGATCGTCGGATAGTTGGCGACATCGAGGAAATCCGGCGAGCGCATGTGGTTGTCGCGCATCTCGTTGCCCGTCGTGATGCTCGCCGCGTCCAGTTCCGCCTCGACGCTCGATTGCGCGGGGTCCGTCCCGTGCGTCGTGATCGTCCCCTTCAAGCCCGTGATCCGGCCTTTCACCGTCGTGAACATCATGTGCTTGGCGCTGATCTCGACGAGCGAATGCACGCCGTCAATGTTCCATGTCGTCGTCTGTGCCGGTGCTGTCGCGCTCATATCTGTCCCCCTCTGATGGAATGAAACCCATCGCCGGGCGCACGCTGTGCGCCCCTACCGCCCGCTGCCCACTGCCCACGGTTCAGTGCCCACTCTCCACCGCTCGCCTGACCGCCGGTACCACCTCCTCCGCGAAGAGCCGCGCCTGGCTCGCGCTTTCCTGCGCCGTCGTGCGAAAGACGAAGGTGTCCATGCGGAAATCGCGGTAGTAGCGCGCGAGTTCCGCCGCCCATTCGTCCGTGCTTCCAATTATGATGCCGGGGCGGGGCGCGGCGGTCGCGCGTTGGCCGGGCGGCACGATCTCCCCCGCGACGTTGTACCAGCGGCGGATCGCGGCGGGATCGCGCCCCGCCTCCCGCGCTCCCGCGTCAATCTTTGTGTGCATCGGCGCGAGCGTCTCCGCCGGGTAGCGCGGGCTGGAGATGATCCAGCCGTCCGCCAGCCGCCCGGTGGCCTTCAGGAGCCGGGGGCCGAGCGCGCCGACCCAGATCGGGATCGGGTGCGCGGGCGCGGGGCCGGGTTCCGCGTCCTTCAATTGGTACTGCTGCCCCGCGAAGTTGATCTTCTCGCCGGGAACAAACGGCTGCCACAAAAGCCGCAGCAGCGGGATCGCCTCCGCGAGCGCGGCGACCGCCTCGCCCGGCGCGCGACGCGGACCGCCGTAGGAGGCGATCGCGTCCCAGAATGCGCCCGTGCCGAGTCCGAGTTCGACGCGCCCGTTCGTCAGGAGGTCGAGCGTCGCCGCCGCTTTGCCGAGCAGCGCCGGGGGGCGCAGGGCGAGATTCGCGACGTTCGGGACGAGCCGGACGCGCTCGGTCTGCGCGCCGATGGCGGCGAGGAGCGTCCATGTTTCGAGGAAGTCGCCCTTGTAGGGGTGGTCCTGGATGCCGATGACATCCAGCCCCGCCCCGTCCGCGTAGCGGGCCAGCGCGACCTCCCGCCGGAGATCGGCCGCCGCCGGATGGATGCTGACGCCGAACAGTGGCGCCGATCGCATCGTCGCGTTCATTGGAATGCTTCCTCCTCCATTGCACGAACTCTGTTTAGTCCTAAACTCACGAGGCCGCGTTTTATTCCAGCGAGTGATCCAGCGCGCGGAGGAGCCGGAGCAACTGGCGCTGCTCGTCCACCGCGAGCGCGCCGAAGCGGGCCGCGATGTGCGCTTCGTGGGCGGGCACGACGGTCGCGAAGAGGCGTTTCCCCTCCGGCGTCAGCGAGAGCGCGTTCGCCCGCCCCTCGGGGCAGCGCGCGATCAGCCCGCGCTCCTCCATCTTGTCGAGCAGCTGCGAGACGTTCCCCTTGGTGACGAGCAGCCGGTCCGCCAGCTCCTGCTGCGTGATGCCCTCGCCCCGGCCCAGTTGGGCGATGACATCGAACTGCGCCCCGCTCAAGCCGTGGCGGGCGAACTCCGCCGTCGCGGCGCGGGTCATCTTCTGGAAGACGCGCGCGAGCCGCATCCAAGCCAGGACGGCGCTCGTCTCGGCGCGTTTGCCCGCGCCCGGCGTTTCACCACTCACGCCGGAAGTTTAGTCCTAAACAGTTACCGTGTCAAGGCGACTGCCGGGCGCGGGGATGCCGTTTCAGGCGGGAAAGTGGCTTCCGCCGGGTGAATGTACGTGCTGGGGAATACGAATCGGCGGAATCGTGTTTCATTCCTCAGGAATTGTCTTGACACCGGGGCGATTCTGTTTATGCTAGGAAACGCGTCTCCTGTATTGGGATGCGGCAGATCGGTGTTGTGGTAAGGGATGGGTGCGGAGACGGTTCGCGCGCCAGGAGGAAATGCACGGCATGGGCACAGGTACGGTCAAGTGGTTCAACCCGACAAAAGGCTTCGGCTTCATTACGCAGGACGATGGTGGCGCCGATCTTTTTGTCCACCGGCGCGAAGTGCGCGAACCGTTCGACGGCATCTTGACGGAGGGGGACAAGGTCTCCTTCGAGGAGACGATGACGCCGCGCGGCGCGGCGGCGTCGAATGTGATGCGCGAGGGCATCGCCAGCAATCGCGAGGCGGGTCTGAAGGGCGTCGTGCGGCGCGTCTCCCCGGAGAAGGGGTACGGGTTCATCACGCTCGATGGCGGGCAGGATGTCTTCGTCCACCGCGATCACATCCGTGGCGGCACGCTGCGCGAGGGCGACCGCGTCGCGCTCGACACGATTGACACGCAGAAAGGCCCGGCGGCCCGTAATGTCACGGTCGAGGGTGGCGCCGAAGGCGTCGTCGCCGAGGACTGGGGCGATGTCAGCGGCATGGAAGAGTACAGCGACTACACGCCCTCCAGCCGCCGCTTCTAATCATCGCGACGCAGCAAACAGCGAAACGCCCCGGCACCAATGGCCGGGGCGTTTTCTTTGCGGTCGCGAGTCGCGAGTCGTGAGTGACGAGGCGGTAACAGCTTCCGGCGACTCGCTACTCGCGACTCGCTACGCCTGCGCCGATACCTGATATTTCCCGACGACTTCGTGGCCGGAGGTAAGCCCGTGCAGGGTGATCTGCCACAGCCCCGCGGTCCCGAAGGAGGTCGAGACGGCCGCCTGGCCCGTGGACGATGCCTGGACCTGATCGAGTTGCGTGACGGTCGTCGAATCGGGCGGGGTGACCCAGGCGGAGACGGTCTCTCCGGCGGTGAAGCCTGTCGCGGTGTAGGTGACGGTCGTGCCCGCCGTCGCCTTCACCGGCACCCCTGCGGACGGCGAGACGAACGTGGATGCGGGGGAGGGCAACGGGGATGTCGCGGCGGACGATGAGGAATCGGTGACGCTGTAGCGGCCAATCACCTGATGGGCGGAATCATGCCCATGCGCCGTCACTTGCCAGTTGCCCGCGCTCGGGAAGATCACCGAGACGGCGAACGTGCCGGTGCCGGTGGCCTGCGTGCTGCTGAGCGCCGCCGTGGTGGAGTCGGGCGCGGTCGTCCAGAGGGCAATTTGCTCGTTCCCGGTGAAGCCACTCCCCGTGAAGGTCACGGGTGCCCCGATGGTCGCGGCGATCCCATTGAACCCCGGCCCGTTGATCGGAGCGGTGGTGACGGGCAGCACGCCGGTGCCCGTCCCGTTGATGGGCGACGATACGGCGCCCGTCGCGCCCGTGATGCCAACGGCGAAAGGAGCGATGATTTCATGGCCACTCACGAGGCCATGCGCCGTCACCTGCCACTGGCCCGCCGATGGGAACTCGACCGAGGTCGTGAACGCGCCGGTGCTGTCCGCCTGAATGCCCGGTAGCGCGGTCGGGGTCGTCGTCGCGCTCCCTTCCGGTGGCGTCTCCCACATCGAAATGGCCTCATTCGCGTTGAAGCCACTGCCGGAGAAGGTGGTGAACGCGCCGACGCCGACCGGCGTCCCTGTGGCCGATGTGGCGCCCGTTGGCGATGCACCGACTGGCGGCACGAGGGGCGACCCCGGCGCCGGGGCGGTGGTCGCGCCCGATGTCGTGCCGACCGCGTAGTTGCCGACGAACTCCTTTTGGGTATTGATGCTGTGCGCGGTTGCAGTCCATGCGCCCGCGGACGGGAACGTGACGGTCGTCGTGAATCCGCCGCTCCCATCCGATTGTATGCCGGCGAGCGGAGTGGAGACGCTATTCGCGTCGGTCTCCCAGATCGAGAGGAATTCATTCGGCGCGAAGCCGGTGCCGGTGAAGGTCACCGACGCGCCGACGGCGACCGGCGTCGGTGTCGTATCCGCCGCCACCCCCGTCGGCATGGCGAGCAGGAGCGCGAAGACAACCCCAAGACCCAAAGAGACGAATCGTCCGTGCAAACGCCGCTGGCGCATCGTGCCACTCCCCCTTGTTCGTATCGCACACCCCCAATTTGTCATAAGAGTGTAGCAGAGATTCGTCAATATTCCCACTACGCTGCATATGCGGAGTGTACGTACGGGGTGGACGATCCATGTGCCATACGAAAGGTGGAAACCGGCTACTTTCGCGCCCGTCTCCGAATTCCCGGCCGGATGTATTTTCCTCGTTTCTCCCCCCTCTATCACTTCAAGGGCCAGCGATCCAATGTTGGGGCAGCGCCGACATTAACGGCGCTGCCCGGCATCGGGAAGGATTACCCCTCGGCAACCGTCCGCGTGGCGGTCTCTTTGGGCTGCCGTCGAAGAATTACCCCCTCGACAACCGCCACTCAGGGCGGTCCTCTCGGCATGCATTCGCGAAGGTTCCGAATTACCCCCGGCGGCTGCCCCCCGCAGGGCACTTCTGTTGCGCGCAATTCGGGAAATTCTCCCGATGTGTCCACTCCCTTCCAACCCTATAGTCGGTGCATCACGGTGCAACGCGACGGCCGATCCGGCGGAGAGGCGTGTACCGTGGGGGAGTGGGGAAGAGTGTTCTTCGCACGGCTGGGGAGGATTTCTCATGGCACAGGCAGGGCAATGCATCACGAACCCGATCACGGGCGAGCAGATCACGTTTCTCGAAACGGAGGACGATACCGGAGGTGCGCATATGCGCTTCGACTGCTGGGTGCCGCCCGGCGGGGTGCGACTTCCCCCCCACGTGCATCGGACGTGTGCGGAGCATTTCGCGGTCATCTCCGGCACGCTGGGGGTCATGCGGGGCGGGCGGCACGAGTTGCTGCGCGCGGGGCAGTGCATCCTTTTGCCCGCGATGATCGCGCATCAGTGGTGGAACGCCGGGGACGATAGCGTGCGCTTTGAGGTGACGGTGACGCCGCCGCGCAACCTCGAGGCCGTCCTGGAGGCGATCTGCGGCATGGCGCAGGCCGGCAGGCTCAACGGCTTGTGCCTGCCGAAGAATCCCTTCGAACTGGTGTCTTTCGCGCGGTACGCGGAGTCGTATCTGCCCGCGGTACCGATCTGGGTGCAGCGCGGGGCATTGGCACTCTTTGCGCGCATGGGTGCGTTGCTGGGGTATCGGGCCGATTTCGCGGCATATCGTCGCGTCGTGGCGCCCCCGACCGCGCTCACGCCCCTCATTGTCGCGCAGAGTGCCGCGAGCGAGGGCATAGCGGCGTGACCTCCGCCGGTGGAGGTAGTCGGTGCTGCTTCTTACGCCACGCGGGCAAACGAGAAACGCACCGCCCATCAGCGGGCGGTGCGCGGGAAAATTCGTGTGGCGCGCTTACGAGACGGTGTAGCGGGTCACGACATTCGCGCCGGACGTCTGGCCGTGGGCGGTGACCTGCCAGTTCCCGGCGGACGGGAAGGCGACCTGGATGGTCACGGTGCCGTCGGCGGCCGCTTGCGCGGAGCCGAGTTGGGCGACGCTCGCGTCCGGCGCGGTGACCGACGCGGAGACCGTCTCGCTCGCCGTGAAGCCGCCGACGGTGAACGTCACCGCCTGGCCCGTCGCCGCCGTGCCGCTGCCGGAGGCCGGAACGGGCGCGGGAACCGGCGCTACAACGGGAGCGGGATTCACGATGCCACCGGGGCCGTACGCAAATCCGGGGGCAAAGATAGATCCGGAGCCGAAGAAGCCTGCGCCCGGGCAGGAGTTGTAGAAGAACCCGGTGTCGAAGAGGGCGCACGGCCCGAGGCGCGGATATGGCGGGACGAAGCCTGGCGGCGTCCCCGCGATCGGCCCGACATCCGCCAGCACGGTGATCCCCGTCAGTTGCCCGCTCGCCTTCACGCGGAAGACGGACGGCTGATAGAAGATCTGCGTCGAGAAGCCGCCGATCGCGTCCGCCGTGGTATCCGGGAAGTACGCGATCTGATTGTCGGTCGTGAACCCGGAAATCGTCACTTTCTCGCCGGGGCCGAAGCCATTGCCGACGAGCGTCAGCGCCTTCTGCCCGTTCGCGGTCGCGCTGAACTGCACTTGCAGCCCGGATGCGCCCACCGCCTGCGGCGCGATCGTCACCAGCGCGAGCAGCGCGCCGAAGACGAGCAGCGCGGGCCAGCCACGAAACCGTCGTTGCATACCGTCGCTCCTTCCCAGTCGTCCATTCCCATCCGCCCCACCCTTACCCAACCATGATACAGGCAATCTATCATGCCGCGAAAGAGAGACGAAGCGAAGGTCGGGGAAGGTGGCGAACCGCGCGCTGCGCGGTTGATCGCCCCGCACCCCGCCGGAAACCCGCTCGTTCGGGTGCGATTGCCCCGCGGTCGCTCCTACAAATCCTTCTTGCGGAAGACGAGACAGGCCGCGACGATAACCAGGATGAGATAGCCGATGGCGTAGGGGACGACCGCGCCGGAGGGCGGCGTGGAACTCGGGCCGCCGCCGCCGCCGAACGAGAAGTTCGTCGCGGGCTGGATCAGGTAATTGGCGTAGTTGTAGATGCGCTGCGAGGGGAAGAGCAGTGAGACGATCAGCCCCGCGTTCTCCATCGCCCGAATCTGGAAGAGTTGCCCCTGCGCCTCGACAATCGTCGCGGCGAGGCCGAAGGCGTAGAACATGTAGCAGACGATGCCGTTCGCCATCGTCGCGAAGATCGTGCTGCCGAGCACCGTCAGGGCGAGCAGCCACCACGTCGCGATGATGACGATGAGCGCCGCCTTCCACGCGCCCGCCGGGACATGGCCCGTGATGATGCCGACTTCGGCCCCCACCGCCGCCGTGACGATGCCGACATAGAGGGCGAGCATGATCGCGTAGCCGACCCACTTGCCGAGCACGACCTCCCAGCGGCGGATCGGCTTCGGCAGGATCGCTTGGAACGTCCCGCCGTCCACTTCGCCGGCGATCGTGCCGATAGCGGCGAAGATGCCCATCACGGCGGCGAGGAAGAAGATGATGAAGACGGCGAAGGCCATGTTGAGGTCCACCGCCTGATTGAAGGTGATCGGGAAGCGGAAACTGCGCGCCGCCAACCGCGCGTCCCACGTCTCCTTGAAGCGGTAGACGCCCCAGCCGTAGAAGGCGACAAACATCGCGGTGAGCAGGAAGACCGCCCAGATCATCTTTTTCCGCACCGCCTCGCGGAACGTCATGCGGGCGAGGAGCCAGACGCGCCGCAGGCTGGCGACGGCGTCGAAGGAGCGTGCGGGCGCGAGCGCCGATGTCGCGGTCGCCATTATGCCTGCCCTCCCGTCGCCGTGTCGTCGCGTTCCAGCCCATGCGCCGCGCCGCCCGCCACGCCGATTGCCTCCATGAAGACGTCTTCCAGCGTGCGCCGATGCGGCGCGACGGCGTAGATCTTCGCGCCCGCCGCGACGAGGCGATCCACGAGCGGCGGGATGCGCTCCTCGTCCGGCACGCGGATCGTCGCCGTCCGGTTGGCGATGCCGACGAGCGTCACCCCGCTGTCCAGCGCGCCCCAGACATCCGGCGCGATGCCGTCCAGCGTGATGTCCACCGTCAGTTCCTCCGCGAGCAGTTCGCGCATCGTGCCGAGCCGCACGACGCGCCCGTGGTCAATGATCGCGCAGCGGTCGCAGACCTGCTCGACTTCCGAGAGGATGTGCGAGTTGAGGAAGACGGTCATCCCCTGGCTGCGGAAGCGGCCGATCACGTCGCGCACCTCGCGCCGCCCGACCGGGTCGAGGGCGCTCGTCGGCTCATCGAGGAAGACGAGCGCGGGGTTGTTCATCACCGCCTGGGCGAGGCCGATGCGCTGGAGCATCCCCTTCGAGAAGGTCTTCAGGCGGTTGTGCCCCTCGCCCTCCAGCCCGACGAGTTCGAGCACGTCCGGGATGCGCCGCCGCCGCTCCTTCGCGCCCATGCCGTACAACTGGCCGTGGAAATCGAGGAACTCCCCGGCCTGCATCCACTCGTGGAAGCGGAACTGCTCCGGCAGGAAGCCGACGCGCCGCTTCACCGCCACATCGCCGATCGGCCGACCGAGGAGGGACATCGCGCCGCTCGTCGGGAAGACGAGGCCCATCAGCATCTTCATCGTCGTGCTCTTGCCCGCGCCGTTCGGGCCGAGGAAGCCGAAGACTTCGCCCTGCCGCACGGTCAGCGTCAGGGATTCCACCGCCACTTTCGCGCCGTATTCCTTGCGCAGTTCGCGCGTCTCGACGGCGGGCACGGCGGGGTCGAGGTGGCCGTCCGCGTGGAGAAAGGCGATCTCCTCCGGGCGGAGAATCGTCGGGTCGGTCGCTGATGTCGGTGCATCAACGGGGGGAATCGTCGTCTGTGCCATCAGTTCGGTACCCTGCTCTCTCGTTGCCCTCGCCACACCATCGGCAATGGTACACCCTCTGCGGGAAAGACACCGCACGCGGCCCCGGCGTGACACGGCGCACCATTCTTCCCGCTGAAGATAGGACAGTAGGACGTGTTCCATTGTTTCGCTGATGCTATGCGAGGCGTTCCGTGGAAAGAAGGGCGTGTTTCACCACTTCGAGCAACCGCGCGGCTTGCGCGCGGCGGACGGTCGGGAAATCGTCCAGGAATTCACCGAGCGGTTGCCCTGCTTCGAGATAGTCGAAGAGTGTTTGCACAGGCACGCGCGTGCCGACGAATACCGGTATTCCGCCGAGGATGTCATCATCGTGTACAACGATCTGCCCAATGTTCGGTATCGCCAGCATAATTAATGCTCCAAACGCGAACGCGCTTTTACGGGTACTCCGCCAGTATCGCACGATGCTCTCAGTGGAAGAGGTTCTTCGCCGGGTCCATGATGAGGTCGCGACCGGTGCCGTCGGCGCGGTCGTAGGGATAGCCGCGGATGACGGCGACGGGCACGTTGTCCACCTTGCCCATCACGAGTTCCGACGCGCATGCCAGTTCGTCCGCGACGGCGATGATCGTCACGCGCAGGTCGTTGCCGAACGGGTCGGTCTGGCCCCGGTAATCGGTCAGCGGTTGCATCCCCGCGACGCCGATGGCGAAATTGACGATGCCGTTGCGCCAGGGCCGCCCGAACGAGTCCGAGATGATGACCGCGACATCCGCGCCGGTGCGCTCCCGCAGCCCGGCGCGGATACCGGCGGCGGAGGCGTCCGGGTCGCGCGGCAGGAGGCAGACCGTCTCCCCCGTGACATTCGAGGCGTCCACGGCGGCATTGGCACAGATCAGGCCGTGGCGCGTCTCGCTGATGATGATGCCGCGCTCCATCCGCACGATGCGCACGCTCTCCCGCAGGACGACTTCCACCTGCCGCGCGTCCTTGTCGAACCGCTCCGCGATCCGCACGGCGAGCGCCGAGGGCGTGACCGTGCGGAGGTCCACCAGTTGCCCCTCCGCCTTGGAGACGATCTTGTGCGTAACGACGACGACATCGCCGTCCGCGAGCGGCCGTTCCGTCGCGGCATCGGCGATCAGCGCCGCGACATCCGTCCCCGGCATCACCTCGCCGATGCCGCCGATGCCCCAGATCTCAACGCTCATTTCCGCTTCCTCCGGTCGGGCAGTGGACAGTGGACGGTGAGCGGCAGGCGGGAGTCCGACCTTCGTTCTGACTACTGACTACTGGCTACTCTCTACTGCCCGCTGCCCACTGCCCACTGCATACTGTCCACTCGTTCCCGTACATCATCGGGGGTATCAACGTCGCCCGCAATGCCCGACACATGGGCAATCGCAGAGGGAAGGGTCCGCTGTTCCGCCGCCGCGAGATGGCGCGCGAAACTGTCGGGGCCGAACAGGAAGGGGAGCGCGTCCGGCGGGGCGATCAGGAGCGCGTTGGTGCCGCTGCCGGTGTAGTCCGGCGCGAGGACGACAGCCGGTGGCGGTGGCAGGCGGTCAACCATCGTCGCGATGTCGGCGGGATCGAGGCGCGGCAAGTCGGCGTGGAGCGCGAGCACCGCGTCCGCGCCGTGCATGCGGGCATCGGCCCGCGCCTCGTCGAGCGCCGGGTTCAGGCCGACCGTCCGCTGACGGAGCGCCGCCACGCCGAGCGCCTCCGCATAGTCGAGCACGGCCGTGTCCGGGCTGACGACGGTGATTCTGGTCAGTACGCCCGAATCTTGGGCCGCAGCGACGACGTGCCGGAGCATCGCCAGCATCAGCGCGGCGCGCTCATCGCCGCTGAAGGGCGGCGTGAGGCGGCTCTTGGCGTCGGCGAGCCCCTTGACCGGGATCAGCGCGTGGATGCGCACCGCTCAGACCGCCGCTCGCCGCGCGGCGAGCGTTCCCGCGAAGGCGAGGATCGCGCGCGCCAATTCCTGCCGATCCGCGTCGTCCCGCATCACCGTCTGCGCCACCTGCACGGCCATCCCCAGCCCCTCGATGCGCGGGGCGTCCGCCGCGTCCAATGTGTCAATTGTCATCGCGTCGAGCAAGCCAACATATCCCGTCGCGACGCCATACGCGGAGACCTCCGTCCCGCGCGCCGCGAGCATGCGATCGGCCGGGCCTTTGAGTGCCTTGCCACCGACGATCGGCGAGACGGCAATCGTCGTGGCGGGGCTGGCGCGCAGGGCATCCAGCATCCCCGGCACGGCGAGGATCGGCCCGATGCTGACGAGGGGGTTGGAGGGACAGAAGATGATGGCATCAGCTTGTCCAAGCGCATCCGTGACTTCCGGCGTCATCCGTGCCCGCTCGATCCCCGCGAACCGGACCTGCGTGACGCGGTCCTCGTGGCGACGGCGCACGAAGTAATCCTGGAAGTCGCGCCATCCCTCCGGCGTCTCGACCTCCGTCGCGACCCGCTCGTCGCACATCGGCAGCAGGCGGGCGCGGATGCCGAGCGATGCCGCGAGGGAGGCTGTCACGTCCGTCAACCGCCGCCCGACGCGCAGGCCCGCCGTGCGCTTCAGGTGTGTCGCGAAATCGGCGTCGCCGAGGCGGAACCACGCCTCCTCGCCGTATCGTTCGAGCATGCCGAGCGTCGTGAAGGTGTCGCCCGCGACGCCCCAGCCCGTCGCGGGGTTGGCGAGACCGGCGAGGGTGTACATCACGGTGTCGAGGTCCGGGCTGATATGGAGGCCGAACAGTTCGAGATCATCGGCGGTGTTGCCGATGATCGTCAGGGTGCCCGGCGGCAGGACGCGGTAGAGGCCGTCGGCGAGTTTGGCCCCGCCGACGCCCCCCGCGAGCGCGACGACGTTCACGCCGCGCCGCCCGCCGCTGCCGTCGCCTGCGTCGCCGCCTTCTCCGGCCACTTCAGATCGGGGATGACGTGCTTGCCCATCCCCTCGATCCATTCCGCCTGATTCTTGCCGACGTTGTGGACGTAAATCTCGTCGAAGCCGAGGTCTATGTACTTCTGGACGTGGGCGCGGTGCTGCTCCCAGTCGGCGGACATCAGGACGCGGTTCTTGAAGTTCTCCGGGCGCACGTACTTCGCCATCGCCGCGAAATCCTCGGGGTTGCGGACGTCCGCCTTCGGCCAGGGCATGCCGCCGTTCGGCCACTCCTTCACCGCCTGGTCAACCGCCGCCTGATCCGTCTCCGCCCACGAGGTGTGGATCTGGATCAGTTTCGGCATCGTCGCCGGGTCCTTGCCCGCCTCGCGCGCGCCCCGCTCGAACCGCTCGAACAGTCCCTTGATCTTCTCGTCCGCCGCGCCGACCGTGATGAGGCCGTCCACCATCTTGCCGGTGCGCTGGGCGGTGACGGGGCCGGCGGTGGCGATGTAGATGGGCGGCGGCGTCTCCGGCATCGTGTAGAGTTTGGCGGATTCGAGGGTGAAATAGTCGCCCGTGTGCTTGACGACCTTGCCGGTGAAGAGTTTCTTGATGATCTCAACCGCCTCCATCATCATCGCGAGGCGCGTCGGCGCTTCCGGCCAGACGCCGCCGATGATGTGCTCGTTGAGCGCCTCGCCACTGCCGGGGCCGTGGTAGACGCGGCCGGGGAACCTCGCCTCGGTCGTCGCGGCGGCGTGCGCGACGACGGCGGGGTGGAAGCGAAAGGTCGGGCAGGTGATGCCCGTGCCGAAGCGCATCGTCTTCGTCGCCTGGCCGAGCGCGCCGAAGAAGGTCCAGACGAATGCCGCCTGCCCCTGCTCCGGCGTCCAGGGATGGAAGTGCTCGGAGGCGAAGACGCCCCCGAAGCCGACCTCCTCCGCCTCCTGGCACCAGCGCACGAGGTCATTCGGATGGAACTGTTCGAGCGAAGCCGAGTACCCGATGAAGCCCATGATTCCTGCCCTTTCTACCTAACCCCCGGCCCCTTCCGTCCCTCGGCATGGAAAGGGGGTGACTCACTGCGAGTATCCAGGTGTTCCGCTAAATGCCCCGGCATATCGGAGGCTCGCTCCCCTTCCCGATACGGGAAGGGGCCGGGGGTTAGGTCTCCCTAGAACCCCCGCTCCAGCGCGCCCTCGATCGTCATCCGCAGGGTGATGCGATGCTCCTTGCGGAAGTTCGGCGTGGATTTCTCCGCCTGCTCCGCGCCGCCATACCGGACGGCGAGGCGCTTGATGTCCGCCTGGGCCACTTCCTGCTCGTCATTCAACGCCACCGTGCCGCGCAGGGTCACGAACCGCTGCCCGTCCTCGACGCAGATCGAGATGCGCGCATCGCGGTCGAGGTTGCGGTCCTTCAACCGGCCGCGTGCGGTGTTCATCATCACCTCGTCGCCCTGCAGTTCGTACCACATCACCGTCTGCTGCGGCGTGCCATCCTTGTTGATCGTCGCCAGCACCGCGAACCGCTTCTCGCCCAGGAACTGCCGTGCCGCGTCTGTCAATTGTGCCGCCAAATGAAGCCTCCTGCCTAACCCCCCGGCCCCCTTCCCGCGTCGGGAAGGGGGAGCGAGAGGGACGCTCACACCCAATGGACGAATTCGACCTTGTTGCCGTCCGGGTCGCGGTAGAAGGCGTTCATCACCCGCCGTTCGACGCCGGGGATGCTGCGCGTATCGAGCGGCGTCTCGGCGGTGTAGCCCGCCGCGTCGAGCCGCGCGCAGATCTCCGCGATATTCTCGACGGCGAGGCCGATGTGATCGAAGACGCCGTACGGGTGCGCGCCGGGGTCCTCCGTCCGCTTCGCCAGTTGCAGGCCCGGCAGCCAGTAGAAGACGGGCGCATCGTCGGCGCCGCTCCGCCGGAGAACCGGCAAGCCGATCAGGTCGCGGTAGAAACCGAGCGCCGTATCGAAATCCTTCACCTTGATGCAGACGTGCAGATTCGCGCTGTCCACCCGCGCCCGAAACCCCTCAGCCACGCTCCCCTCCTCGTGAAAGTCTGAACCACAGAGACACAGAGGACACGGAGAAGATACAAAGAGAAAGCCAAAGATCACGAACTCTATTCCTCTTTTTCTTCCCTCTCCTCTGTGTCCTCCGTGTCTCTGTGGTTAACCGTCTCCCTATCATTCTACAGGGTTTGCGGCGGCGGGGTGCAGGGTGAAGAGGATGGGGAGGGCGGTGCGGCCCCAATTGTCGAGCGGCTGGCTTGGGCTGCGGTACTTTTCCACCAGCAGGCGGCGGATCAGCGCGTCGTCCGGTTCGTCGGGCGCGACGACGCGGGCCGTCGCGGGGAAGCGCAGCGGGCCGAGTTTGATCGCCACGTCCGGCATTCGCTCGATGTTCCGTACCCAGTCCGATTGCCGGCCACCCCCGGCCATCATCGCGAGCCGCGTCGGGTCGTCGGGGTCGAGGGCGAACCAGATCTCGATGGTGTGCGGATTCCCCGTTGTGCGGCCGGTTGTGGTGAGATAGCAGAAGGCATCGCGCTCCCACCGGCGCGGATCGCTCGTTGTCGTCATGGGCGTCCTCCGTCATGCCACAGCGCGCGGCGCGCGGACCATCACGGCCCCGGCCTCAATGCCATGCTACCGGCTTTGCGGTTTATCCGCCATCCGTCGCCGGTGTGCGCGCCCGTGCCGGGTGCGGTACAATCCATATCTGGGTGGTGGTGCGGCGCACGCTGCGAAAGGGCGGGAGGCAATGGGGATGAGCGGGGAACGCATCCTCGTTGTGGAAGATGAGCGTGCCATCGCCAATCTCCTGCGGCGCGGGCTGGCATTGGAGGGGTACAGCGTGGAGGTGGCCGACGGCGGTCGCGCCGCGCTCGACGCCGTGCGCGCCCGGCCGCCGGAGCTCGTCGTCCTCGACCTGATGCTGCCGGACATTGACGGGCTGGAAGTGGCGCGCCGCATCCGCGAGGCGGGCGAGCGCGCCCCGGTGCTGATGCTCACCGCGCGAGACGGCGTCGCGGATCGCGTGCGCGGCCTGGATGCCGGCGCGGACGATTACCTCGCCAAGCCCTTCGCCTTCGAGGAATTGCTCGCCCGCGTGCGCGCCCTGCTCCGCCGCGCCGCCACGCAGGCCGAGAGCGCGAACCACAGCGAGGCGCTGAAGTTCGCCGATCTCGCCGTGGACCTCGGCACGCGGGATGTCCGGCGCGGCGGCCACGCGATCGAGTTGACGGCGCGCGAGTTCGATCTGCTCGTCCTCTTCCTGCGCAACCCGCGCCAGGTGCTCCCGCGCGACCTGATTATGGATCGCGTCTGGGGGGACGATTTCTACGGCGAGTCGAACGTCCTCGAAGTCTACGTCCGCGCCCTGCGCGCCAAACTGGAGGAGCGGGGCGAGAGCCGCCTGATCCACACGGTGCGCGGCGTCGGCTACACCCTGCGCGAGCGAGAAATCGCCTAGCGCGAGGGGGAACGCAGCCCGATGTCCATTCGCCTCCGCCTCACCCTCTGGTACACCGCGATTCTCTTCGCGACCTTGAGCGCCTTCGCGGTTGTCATCTATATGGGGCTGGAACGCTCGTGGCGCAGCGATCTGGATAATACGATCAGCGCGCGCGCGCGGGAAGCGGCGGGGCAGATCGCCATCAACAGGGTTAACGCGGCGGCGATTGCGCCGCCGCCGTCCGCGCTCGATCCCTACACCTTCGACGGTGTCTACATCCAGTATGTCAGCGACGACGGTACCGAAGTGCGCCGCTCGACGAACCTGAAGTCTCCCATTGTCCTCACCCCGGCGGATATCCAATCCATCAAGGATCATCAATTCACCTACCCGACGCTGCGGACAGCGGACGGAGAGAAGGTGCAGGCATTCCTGTATCCGGTCTCGTATCCGCTCAATAGCCCGCCATTCGGGGCGGTCATCGCCGCGAAGCCGACGGTGCTGCTTGCCCATTCGCTGCGGCTGGCGCAAATTCTCCTCGCCGGCGGGGTGCTGGCCGCGACGCTCGTGCTCGCGGTGATCGTCTACGCGGTGGCGAAGGCGGCGCTCCGGCCGATCGGGCGGATGGCGCGGGACGCGGCGGGCATCCAGGAGGCGCAGGACCTCTCCCGCCGCGTCGCGGTGCCGCGCACGGGCGACGAGGTGGCGGACCTCGGCCAGACCTTCAACGGCATGCTCGGGCGGCTGGAGACGGTCTTCGAGGCGCAACGCCGCTTCATCGCGGATGCCTCGCACGAACTGCGCACGCCGCTCACCGCCATCCGGGGCAACGCCGATCTCCTGCGGCAGCACGGCGAGCGGATGGAGGACGGCGAGCGCGCCGAGGTGCTGGACGACATGGCGACCGAGGCGGAGCGGATGAGCCGCCTGATCAGCGACCTCCTCACCCTCGCGCGCGTGCAGACGGGGGAGCAGCCACGGCCCGCGCCCGTCCGCTTCGACGAGGCGGTGGATGGCGCGGTGCGGGCGGCGCGCGGGCTGGCGCGCGGCCACGACATCATCTATTCCCCGGCGGGCGATCCCTTCCTCGTCATGGGCGATCCCGACCGCCTGAAGCAACTCGCGCTCATCCTGCTCGACAACGCGATCAAGTACACGCCGCCGGACGGACATATCTGGGTCGTCGTGCGGCAGGATCGCGCGGCGGTCGAACTGCGCGTGATGGACGACGGCCCCGGCATCCCCGCCGAACGGTTGCCGCACCTCTTCGATCGCTTCTACCGGGGCGGCACGCTCGCCCGCGGCCGCGACGATGGCGGCGCGGGCCTCGGCCTCGCCATCGCGCGGGAGATCGCCCAGGGCTACGGCGGCGCCATCGCCGTCGAGAGCACCGTCGGGCGCGGCACCGCCTTCACCGTCCAGTTCCCCCTCCTCACCCCCACGGCGCCCTATCTCCCCGCCGACACCCCCGCCTCCTCCATCCCCACCCCCGTCGCCAGCACGTCTCAGACGGAAAGCGATTGAACCACCAAGACACCAAGGACACCAAGGGGACACAGAGAATGAACAATTCTTTTTCACTCCTTCTTTCTTGGTGTCCTTGGTGTCTTGGTGGTTCAGGTTCCTCTCTCTGCTCCCTTCGCGCCTTCGCGGTTCAAAATTGTTTGACGCACGGAGGGGGGCGCGCTACGCTCTCGCGGCGATTGGATCGGCTTGCGATGGAAGGGAAGTGACATGGCGCTCGACGAGGCATTGTTCAAGCGGCTGGTGGAGACGCCCGGCGTGCCGGGGCGGGAGAAGCAGCAGCGGGTGATCGCCCGCGAGCAACTCGGCGCATTGACCGATGAGGTGCGCACGGACGCCCTCGGCAACGTGATCGGCACGAAGAAGGGGCGCGACGATGTGCGCGTGATGCTCGCCGCGCACATGGACGAGATCGGCTTTCTGGTCAAGTACATTGACGACAAGGGCTTCCTCCGGCTGCAAACGCTCGGCGGCCACGACCCCGCGAACATGGTCGCCCAGCGCGTCCTCGTCACGACCGCGAGCGGCAACGCGCTGCGCGGCGCGTTGCAGCCCGCCCGCAAGCCGCCGCACCTGACGCGCGGCGAGGAGCGGAAACTGCCGCAGCACGACGAGTTCTTCGTGGACCTCGGCCTGCCCGCCGACGCGGTCAAGGAGGCCGTGCGGGTCGGCGATTATGTGACGATGGATCGCACCTTCGAGAAGGTGGGCGAGAACTACATCTCCAAGGCGATGGACGACCGCGCCAGCCTCTTCGTGATGTTCGAGGCGCTGCGGGCGATGCGCTCGCACGAGGCGACGATCTACGCCGTCGCCACGTCGCAGGAGGAAGTCGGGCTACGCGGCGCGGCGGCGAGCGGTTCGGCGCTCAACCCGACGATCGTCGTCGCGCTCGATGTGACGCTGGCGATGGACATTCCCGGCGGCGGCGGGGAGAACACGGTGACGACGCTCGGCGGCGGCGCGGCGATCAAGATCATGGACGGCTCCCTCATCTGCCACCCGAAACTGGTCGAGCATTTCCGCGCCATCGCCGAGCGCGAGGGCATCCCGCACCAGATGGAAATCCTGCCCGCCGGCGGCACGGACGCGGGCGGCATCCAGCGGCTGAACGGCGGCGTCCCCGCGTTCACCCTCTCCATCCCGACGCGCTACGTCCACACCGTCAACGAGATGGTCAGCGCCACCGATGTACAGGCGTGCATTGACCTGCTCGCCCGCTACCTCGAAGAGGCGCACAAAGGGGATTACGCGCTGTAACGCAGGCCAATGTGCAGCCGCGCGAACGGAATCGCCGGGATAACGCGGCATAGCATCGGGAGTAGCGATGAAGAGGGCGCAAATATCGGCCATTCGGGACATTCAGAATGCGTACATCGAACAGGTACGTGAACAGAGGAAACGCGACTGCGATGCATTCCTCGATCGATTGCGTGAGGAGTGGAGACGCGGCTGCGATAATAGCGTCTTGCAATACCGTAGGGAGGTATTTTACGGAAGCAATCAAGGTGTCCCCAGTCAGGTCCTCTTTCGGCTAGATGGATACACGAACCTCTCGGTGCCTGAGCGTCGGCGAGCATTGATCGATACTGCACGACTCCTTGGCGAGACAACAGCACTCAGTGACGAGTTCCATAAAGAGCGAATGGCGCGCGATGAGCGGGACCACCAACTGCAAGAACAGAACCGGGGTAAGAACGCGATGATCGGGGTAGGAATACTCTTACTCTGCTCGCTCTTCTGGGTGACACCCATCGCCTTGGGCGTAATTGCCTATCGGACGGGCAGCCACGGCTTCAAGGTTGCCGCGATTATCGCCGGAATCATCGCATTAGTGATCACGGGGGTGGCCTCCAGTGGCGGGCCAAAGCCTGTTATCGATGCGCACGATCACGCGAACCTTTGAAGATAAGGAGTGTGCCATGTCAATCACCGTCAGCGGACGTAAGCTCGTGGAGGTCGCAGCGCTGAATGGTAATGTCACCAGCTTCAGCGCACGCCCATGCTATGATCACGTATCAGACGGGATAACGTTCCATATTGTACCGACGTTCAGCACACAATGGACGTTAGAGACACCCAAATCGCAAGGCGCGGAAGCGGAGGTGTACGACAGCCTTGAAGAAACGGTCGCCGCCATCGACAGATACGAGCACGAACAGAAATAGGCGGCAAATTCGTGTAACGATCCGCTACCCATATACGGATCATGGTAGAACATTGCCATGATAACTGGCACGCCAAACTGGGCCGCGTGCAACGGTGTCGCATGCAAGTCCGTAATGATACTGACAAACAATGATACGCCCGCCCCGATAGTAGAATCCTACGCGATATATGCCCCATCCGCAGTGCTGGCGGCCATTTTGGCATAGAGCGAGAGGATACCGGTCGTGTGGCGGGGCGCGGGCGGCGTCCACGCGGCGCGGCGGGCAGCGAGCAGGGTGTCCACCTCCGCCGGGGTCAGGGTGCCGTCCCGCGTGCCGACGATGGCGAGGCGGCGTTCGGGCACATTGATCTCGATCAGGTCGCCCTCCTCGACGAGCTCGAGCGGGCCGCCGTCCATCGCTTCCGGCGTGACGTGCCCGACCGCCGGGCCTTTCGCCGCGCCGGAGTACCGCCCGTCCGTGACGACGGCGCAGGTCGCCGTCAGTTCGATGCTCGCGGCGATGATCGCCGTCGCGTAGTACATCTCCGGCATGCCGTTCGCCTTCGGCCCTTCGTAGCGGATCACGACGACGTCGCCCGGCTGGATGACGCGCTCGATCAGGGCGGCGACCGCGCTGTCCTCGTTGTCGAAGACGCGCGCCGGGCCGACATGGACGTGCATCGCCTTCGGCACGGAGAAGTGCTTAATCACCGCGCCGCCCGGCGCGAGGTTGCCGCGCAGGACGCCGACGCCCCCCTCCGGGCCGAATGCCTGGTCGCGGGGGCGGATGACCTCCTCCACCGCCACCTTGACGTTCGTGAGGTAGCCGCGCGTCTCCTGGAAGAAGCGGCTCCGCTCGATCTCGTCCAAATTCTCGCCGAGCGTCTTGCCCGTCACGGTCAGGCAGTCGAGGTGGAGCAGGTCCCGGATTTGCAGCATCACCGCCGGGACGCCGCCCGCGTACCAGAGGTATTCGACGGGGTACTTGCCCGTCGTCTTCGCGTTCGCCAGCACGGGGACGTGGCGGTGGATGTAGTCGAAGTCGTCAATCGTCACCTCGATGCCGACCTCGCGCGCGATCACCGGCAGGTGCAGGAGGCTGTTCGTCGAGCCGCCGACCGCCGCGTGCAGCATGATCGCGTTCTCGAACGCGTGGCGCGTGAGGATTTGTCGCGGACGCAGGTCCATCTCCACCAGCTTGACGATCTGCTTGCCGACCGCCCGCGCGACGCGCAGATGGCGGGTGAGCGGCGCGGGGATCAGGCCGCTGCCCGGCAGCGCGAGGCCGAGCGCCTCGCTGAGCACCTGCCCGGTGCTCGCGCTGCCCATGAATTGGCACGCGCCGCAACTGGGGCAGGCGTCGTGCTGATGCATCTCCAGGTCCTCGCGGGACATCTCGCCCCGGTCCACCGCCGCGCCCATCCCCCACATGTAGTCGGAGGTGACGGAGTTCGGCGCGTTCATCTGCGTGCCGCCGGGCAGGTGGATGGCGGGGAGGTTGCAGCGCGCCATCGCGACGAGATGCGCGGGCACCGATTTGTCGTTGCCGGAGATCAGCGCCATGCCGTCGTGCGGGTGGCCGAGGGCGTGAATCTCGATCATCGCCGCCTGAATATCGCGCGAGACGAGCGAGTAGGACATCCCCGCGTGCGCCTGCGCGACGCCGTCGCAGATGTCCGAGGTGTAGAAGACGCCCGGCTTGCCGCCCGCCTCGAAGACGCCGTTGGAGACCTCCTCGATCAGCGGCCGGAAGTGGAAGGTGCCGGGATGGCCCATCCCGTACGCGCTCTCGACGAGAATCTGCGGCTTGCCGAGATCCTCCTCCGTCCAGTTCATGCCGAGGCGCAGCGCGTCCCCCTGATGGTTGACCCGCCGCAACCGCTGGCTCTTCAGTTCAGCCATCTTTCCTCCCCGCATCACAACGTCCTGTCACCTCTTCGCGCGCCGCCTGACTCGGCGAGGCGCGCATCGAACGCGTCTAACCATAGCATGCGACAGGCGGCGCAGACGAGCGTTGCCCACGAAAGCCGGTCTATCGCACGCGGAGAAAACGAACCGCGCGCCCCTGGGTGGGACGCGCGATGTTCGATGCAAAGTCACGGAAAGCGGAGTAGGACAGAGTGCGTCGCCGCACGGGGCTTATCCCCGGTGGTCGTCCGGATCGGCCGTGCTGGCCGCAGGGGCCACAGACACCGTCTGCGCCTTCACCACGACCGGAGCGGCCTGCTGCGCCGTCGGCGCGTTCATCGTCGTCACAGCCTTCGCGGCCGGGGCGGCAGCCGCCGGAGCGGTCACCGGGGCCTGCGGGGCGACGACCGCCTGCGCGACCGGGGCGGCAGCCTTCGGGGCGGCCGGGGCCGAGTACGCGGTGACGGGGGTCGTCTGCTGCGGGGCGGTGGAAGCGGCGCTGTTCGCCTCGAACGGGCGGAAGATGCCGCAGCCGTCGAAGAAGAAGTTGTTGCAATTCACCGTGGTCGCGGTGTTGTTGGTGACGAGCGGGCCGCCGTTCTGGCAGAAGTAGCCGCGACCGGGCACGAAGGCGATCTTGCCGTCGCCGCAGAAGCGGTTGTCGTTGTAGAAGACGACGCCGCCGACGACGGTGCTATTCGCCGGGAACGCGGCGGTGCAGTTGCCGAAGAAGGTGCAGTTGGTCCCGTTGAAGAAGTTGCCGTTGAAGGCGAGGTTCGGGTTCACGAACGCGTTCCCGTTGAAGAAGGTGCCGTTGAAGGCGAGATTCGAGTTCACGAACGCGGGCGAAACGAAGCCCGCCCCGAAACCGAAATCCGGGAAGACCGGGATGATGCGCTGCCCCGTCGCCGTGCAGACGTCAATCAGGTTGCCGCTGCCATCGGTGACAACGGAAACGAGGCCGTTGCAGTAGCGCGGGTCAATGTACGTGCTCACAACGGTGTTCGCGGGGAAGCCGCTCGCCGAGGGCATCGTCGCCGTCGTGGTCGTCGTGGTTGTTCCCACGGGTGCGACGATGCCGGGATACTGATATGCGGTCGGTGCGGCCGCGCCGACCGATGCGCCCTGCACCATCGCGAGAACGAAGAGAACCGCACTCGCCGCGCCGACAATAATCCAGCGCAGGAGCGAACGTGACGCATCGCGCGCGATGGCGGCCGATGCGGTGCCTGCCGTCATCGGACAGGCGAGCGAACAAACGTCATCCATGTGAGACCTCCGGTGGAAGAGAATAAGACCCGTGACCTTTGCGGGGCGATTATACCATCCCGCGACCGGAAAATCCACAGTGTTCAAAAAGTGCAAAATTGCAAGGCACACCATCGCCGGATCGGTGATTGGGACGGCGTGAATCGGCCCTGCGCCCCGATCGCCGCGCATCGCATACCGGCGGGAATATCGCTCAGTATCGGTACGCATCCGAGGCGAAGGCGATGGCGAGCAGGACGATGAAGATGACCGCCAGAATGGCGAGCGCGATGTGGATGTAGCCGATAATCAGCCCGGAGAGCGCGAGTCCGTCGCCGCTCTTCCACCCCCCGGATCGCCGGATTTCCCGCCGGGCGATATGCCCGAAGATCACGCCGAGCACGCCGCCGATCAGGGGGATGAGGAACCAACCGGCGATGCTACAGATGAGGCTCGCGATCGCGAAACCCGAGGTCTGCGCGGTGCGGGCCGGTTGCCCGTACGCCGGGTAGTACGCGCCATACGGCGGGATGGCATTCCCGTATGGCGGCGCGGCGGGTTGCGCGGGCAGCGGCTGGGTGCCGTAGCCCGGAAATCCGGAGTCGGGGAACGCCGGTTGGCCGGGCGGTGGCTGGACGGGTGGCTGCATCCTTCACTCCGCACGAATGCGCATGGGCGGCGTCACATTGTCTGATGGCGTTGCTCCCACAATTGTTTCGTCAGTTCGGCGTGGCCGAGGTGTTCCTGCCCGTGGTCGGCGGTGTGGATGACGTAGTGCGCGCGGAGCGTCGGCCCGCGCTGGCCGGGGAGCGCCTCGCTCATGTCCATCGCATCGAGCCGCGCCAGTTGTTCACCCTTCTTCGCCTTCGCGCCTGCAAGGAGGCCGTGCAACTCCTCTTTGGTCGCCGGATCGTTGCGGAGTGAGTGCTCATGGTTGTGCTCGACCGGATCACCGAGCGCGCGAGCAAGTAATACCGTCTGCACCGACGTCACATGGCGGACAAGCTGCGCGACGGAGTTCGTCTCCTCGTTACCGGGCCGCCAGTTCAGCGCCTCTTCCGGCAGCCCATCCACGACCTTCCCATACCGCTCCGCCTGCCCGTCCAGCATCCGCTGCACCACCTCGACCATCGGTTTCATCCGCGTTCCCCTTTTCTCCGTTCCATACATCCCACAAAGCAAACACCGACACGCTGAAACCAAGCCACTCCTTCCCGCGTCGGGCAGGGGCCGGGGGTTAGTCTCCCGGCCCCCGTTGCTCCCACATCTGCCGCGTCAGGCAGGCGTGGCCGTAGTGCTCCTGCGTGTGCTCGATCGCGTGGATGAGGCACATCGCCACCGTGTACTGCTCGCCATTCGGGTCCACGCGGTTGTCACCGTAGGTCGCCGGGTCAATGGCGCCGAGGAACATCGCGACGCGCTCGCCCGCCCGCCGGATGAGCGTCTCCGCCTCCGCCGCGCCGAGCGTGACGCGGAATTCGGCGGCGCGATCCCGCTCGGTCTCCGTCCCGACCGCGCGCGCCGTCCATGCCTGCGCCGCCCCCCACGTATGCGCGGCGAGGACGGCAATGGAGTTCGTCTCCGCGCCCGGCCGCCAGTTCATCGCCGTGTCGGAGAGGCCGGCAATGACGGCAAGAAATCCTTGTTCCTGCTCGCGGAACTTCGCCAATGCGGCGGTACAGATCGGGTCCATAGCATGCTCCTCCATTCGTCGGTGCCGTCCGCGCAGGGTAGCAGGTATCTTCGTGTGTGTACATGTGGGAGGGTTCGGGGTTCGAGGTTCGGAGTGGTTATGCGGAGCCTTACCCCGATTCCTCTCCATCGCCCCAAGGTTTTTGCAGCCATCTCTTCCTACTCCGAACTCCGAACCCCGAACCCCGAACCCTCCCACAACGTATATCCCCGCACAAGCGTACGGACCATCGCCTGCACTTCCTGCTTGATGCGGCGGGTGAGGACCGCTTCCGCCGTCCGCTGGGCGATGATGCGCGGCATCAGCGGCGGCAGGAGGCGGACGGGCACGCGGGCAGCGATCCGCAGCGATGCCCGCACGCCGCAGCCGGTGGCGGTCGGCGCGAGGCGGAAGAGGCCGACGATGCGTGCGGCGACCTCGCCGGGTTGGAGGGCGTGCGGTTCCGCCGCGACGCTGCGGATCGCGACCCCGCTGTCGGTCGCGGCGAACTCGACCTCGGCGGCGGGCCGGAGCGCGATGCCGGGGGCGCGAATCGGCGCGAGCACGAGCCGGTACGTGCCGCGCTGCCGCAGGATGGCGCGCTCCACGCCCGGCAGCGCGCCGAGGACGACGGCGGGGTCGCCGAGGTAGGCGATCCCGCGCGCCACGGTGCATGGCAGCGCGAAGGTGGCGCGCTGGCTCGTCTGTAGCGGCAGGTCTCCCGCGTGCTCAGGCATCGTCTGTTTCCCGCTGCGTGCTTCGTGCCGCGATCCGCCGGTAGTGTATCAGTCCGCGCGTCGCGCACGTATATGGTGGATGCGCGCCCCGCCAATTGTCATCCAATGCGGTGCCACGCGCGTAGAATTCTGATAACGGGAGCGAAAACGATTGCTGGCACGCATGGTGCGGAGAGAGGGTTTTTGGGGAAGGATTCGACGGCATCGGGCGTTGTAAAGAATACCGGCCGCAAAGGCGCTGTCGGCCTGCATCTCATCAAGGGACCGGAGGGCTTTTCACATGGTTTATGCCAATTTGCGCCGCGATGATGCGGTCTACGGAGAAATAACGCCGATATCGTCGCATCGTGCCGCCGATCGTCCCGTGCTGTCCAGCATCGCGGGACGACGACAGGCGCGGGACGACGCGGCCCTGAAGATCCTGCCGGACGTGACGCCGTACGATAACGACTCGTTGCGGGCCTACCTGCGCGAAATCAGCGCGCAGCCGCTCCTGAACCACGAGCAGGAGATCGCGCTCGCCAAGCGGATCGAGGCGGGGGACGAACTCGCGCTGCAGCAGATGGTGCGGCACAATCTGCGCCTCGTCGTCAGCGTCGCGAAGCGGTATGTCGGGCGAGGTCTGACACTGCTCGATCTCGTGCAGGAGGGCAACATCGGCCTGATGCGCGCCGCGCGCAAGTACGATTGGGAGACCGGCTTCCGCTTCTCGACGTACGCGACGTGGTGGATTCGGCAGGCGATCACCCGCGCCATCGCCGACCAGGGGCGGACGATCCGCCTGCCCGTCCACATGGGCGAGGCGGTCTCGCGCCTCCATCGCACGGTGCAGACGCTCAGCCAGAAACTGGGTCGCCGCCCGACGATCGAGGAGATCGCGAAGGAGGCGGAACTGCCGGAGGAGCGCGTCGAGGTGATGATGCGGATGTCGCAGCAGACCCTCTCGCTCGATGTACCGATCAGCAGCGACGAGGACGTGACGCTCGGCGACGTGATCGGCAACAAGGTGGAGGGCGAGAACCCCGAAACCGAAGTCTCGGCGGGGCTGCTGCGCGAGGAGATCGCCGAGGCGCTGGAGGCGCTGGCGCCGCGCGAGCGGCTGGTTGTTGACCTGCGCTTCGGCATCACGAAGCCCCGCCAGTACACGCTGGCGGAAGTCGGCGCGCAGTTGGGCATCAGCCGCGAGCGCGTGCGGCAGATCGAGCGGACGGCGCTGCGCAAACTGCGCAGCGGCGAGAGCGGCGCGAAACTCGTCGCGTACGACCACCAGTAAGCCTCACCCCCTGCCCCCTCTCCTTTGCTCCGGCAAAGGAGAGGGGGCTTTTTTGCCCGCGATTTCGGCATGGATGTTGCGGGCAATCGGTGAAGAAGCCCGGGAACGATTGGGGGCCACAATGGACAGCATCACCGATGCAATCCCGGAGAACACGATGGAGGTGCCGCCAAAGTACTTCCGCGACCGGCGAGACGCGGGGCGCTCCCTCGCCGCGCGTCTCCGGCAGTACGCGAACACGCCGGATGTCCTCGTGCTCGCGCTCCCGCGCGGCGGCGTGCCGGTCGCCTACGAGGTGGCGTGCGCGCTCAACGCGCCGATGGACCTGTTTCTCGTCCGCAAATTGGGCGTGCCGGGTCGTGAGGAGCTGGCGATGGGCGCGATCGCGACGGGCGGCGTGCGGGTGCTGAACGAGGATGTCGTGCGGCCACTGGGCATCCCGGAGGGCGTCATTGACGCGGTTGTCGCGGAGGAGCGGCGGGAGTTGTCGCGGCGGGAGCGGTTGTACCGCGATGATCGCCCGCCGCCGGATGTGCGGGGCCGCGTCTGCATCCTGGTGGATGACGGCCTCGCGACGGGCGCGACGATGCATGCCGCGATCGTCGCGCTCCGGCAGCAGCGGCCCGCCCGCGTCGTCGTCGCGGTGCCCGTGGCGGCGCCCGAAATCTGCGAGCGGTTCCGCGCGGAGGTGGACGGGATCGTGTGCACGATCACCCCGTCGCCGTTCGCGGCGGTCGGCCTCTGGTACCAGGACTTCTCGCAAACAACCGATGCGGACGTGCGCGACCTCCTCGAACGGGCTGCAAACCGTCTCCGCGAAGGAGGCCGCGCGGAAGGTATAGAGTGATGGCCGATACCGCAACGATGCAACTGACCGATCTCCTGCGCGCCGGTGCGGAGCCGCTGGCCGGGGATGAACACGAGTACGACCGGCTCCTTGCCATGATCGGCGATGCCCGGTACGTCCTGATCGGCGAGGCGTCCCACGGCACGCACGAGTTCTACCGGGAGCGGGCGGCGATCACGAAGCGCCTGATCGCCGAGAAGGGCTTCACCGCCGTCGCGGTCGAGGCGGACTGGCCGGATGCCTACCGCGTCAATCGCTATGTCCGCGGGACCGACGACGCCGACGCGGACGCCGCCCTCGGCGGATTCAA
Source organism: Chloroflexia bacterium (assembly GCA_025924435.1). Next base: position 48,945 of record JAICIL010000002.1, read on the forward strand.
GCGGTTCCCGACCTGGATGTGGCGCAACACGGTGGTGCGCGATTTCGTCGGGTGGCTGCGCGCCCACAATGCCGCGCTGCCGGGCGGGGCGGCGAAGGCGGGCTTCTACGGCCTCGACCTCTACAGCCTCTCCGCCTCCATCGAGGCGGTCATCGGCTATCTGGACCGGGTGGACCCGGAGGCCGCGCGGCGGGCGCGCGATCGGTACGGCTGCCTGGAGGGTTTCGGGGAGGACAGCCAGCGGTACGGCTACACCGCCAGCCTCGATCTCTCCGCGTCGTGCGAGGAGGAAGTCGTCAATCAACTCGTCGAGCTGCAACGCCGCGCCGATCGCTACGCGCGTCTGGATGGCCGCGTCGCGGAGGACGAATACTTCTACGCCGAGCAGAACGCCCGGCTCGCCCGGAATGCCGAGGAGTATTACCGCACGATGTTCCGGGGCTACGTCTCCTCGTGGAATCTGCGCGACCGCCACATGACCGACACGCTCGACGCGCTCGTCGCCCATCTCGACCGGCACGGTGGGCGGACGAAGGTCGTCATCTGGGCGCACAACTCGCACCTCGGCGACGCGCGCGCGACGCAGATGGGCGAGACGGGCGAGTTCAACGTCGGGCAACTCGTGCGCGAGCGGCACGGCAGCGAGGCGGCGCTGATCGGCCTGACGACGCATCACGGCACCGTCACGGCGGCCTCAGATTGGGACGGCCCGGCGGAGCGCAAGCGCGTCCGCCCCGGCCTTCGCGGCAGTTACGAGGCGCTCTTCCACGAACTCGACACCCCTCGCTTCCTGCTGCCGCTGCGCGGCGAGCGGGCGACCGCCCTGCGGGATCGGCGGTTGGAGCGCGCCATCGGCGTCATCTACCGCCCGGAGACCGAGCGGCAGAGCCACTACTTCGCCGCGCGACTCGCCGAGCAGTTCGACGCCGTCCTGCATTTCGATGAAACCCGCGCGCTCGAACCGCTGGAACGCACCGAAGGCTGGGCGGCGGGCGAACCGCCGGAGACCTATCCGTTCGCGGTGTGATGGGAAGCAATGAGCAACGAGCAATGAGCAACGAGCATGAGAGGCAGGAGTCCCTACGCATTGCCCGTCAGCCCGCCGGGTTCGTTTGCAGCCAGAGATAGATATTGGCGACGTCCTGATCGGTCAATTCGTCGTCGGTGTACCGCACGCCGTTCATCGCGCCGGAGCGGACGAGGCGCTGAAGGTCTTCGAGGCGGATCGCCGTGTCGCTGCTTCGGGGGCCGATACCGCCCTCGCCCCGGTCGCCGTGGCAGGCGGCGCACCCGACGGCGAGATATTTCGCCTGCCCTTGCGCCGCGTGCTCGTTCAGCTGCGCGCCGGTCGGCATCGGCGTGGCGGTGCGCTGGGCGACGGACGCGCTACACGCGGCGAGGATGATGAGCAGTGGCACCATGACGCCCGCCGCAACCGCGCGCCACATCCGTTCCCGCCGGGAAAGCGCCACCCTCGGTCCCCAGTCCTCAGTCTTTTGCCCTCGGAAAGGGCATCGCCATCGCGGCGGTCGTGCCGCCATCCACGTAGAGCACCTGCCCGGTCACGAATCGCGCCTCGTCCGAGCAGAGGAAGGCCGCGACATCGCCCACATCGTCCGGGTGGCCGACGCGGCCAATCGGGACGCGTGTGCCGCCCCGCTCGCTCGTGTAGGCGGGGTCGTCGAAGTAGCGCGGCACCTCGATCAGCCCCGGCCCGATCGCGTTGACGCGGATGTTCAGCGGCGCGAGTTCGACGGCGAGTTGCCGCGTGAAGGCGATGATCGCGCCCTTCGTCGCGGCGTAGGCGGTGTGGTTCGGCATCCCGGCGAAGCCGTGCACGCTGGTAATATTGAGGATGCACGGCCCCTCGCCGCGTTCCAGATGCGGCACCGCCCGCTGGGCGGCGAAGAACATCGCGCGGATGTTCAGGTCGAACTCCTCGGCGTAGGTCTCCTCCGTCGTTTCGAGGAAGGGGACGGCGCGCGTCACGCCCGCGTTGTTCACGAGGATGTCGAGCCGCCCGAACGCCGCGACCGTCTCGTCCACCGCGCGGCGGGCGTTGGCAATTTGCGTCAGGTCGCCCTGCAAGGCAATCGCCTTGCCGCCGCGCCGCTCGACGCTCTCCGCCGCCTCCCGCGCGCCGTCAATCGAGTGGGACGCCTGGAAGGCGACCGTCGCGCCCCGGGCGGCGAGCGCCTCGCCGATCCCCCGCCCGATGCCCATGCCCGCGCCCGTCACGAGCGCCACCCGCCCCGCCAGTGCGCCGATTTGTGCTGCCATCATCACCTCCGGTAGTAGACAGTAGATAGTAGACAGTAGACAGAAAAAGACTGGCGCGTAGCGCCTTCCGTTGCCAACCAACTACTGACTACTATCTACTGTCTACTATCTACTGTCTACTCTCATGTTACCCGCAAGCGCGTCCGTGTTTCCGCCGAACCGCCGGTGTTGTCGTAGACGCGCAGCGTCACGATCCAGGTGCCGGCCTGCCGCCGCGAGCCGTCGAGGGGCAGGGTGCACTTCGGTGTGTCCGTGTCGCACAGCGTGAGCGACGGTTCGTTCGGCGGGTCAACGAGGAAAACATAGCGTGTTGGGGTATACCCAACCTCGATGCGCGTGTCCGTGGCGCGGAGTGTGACCGTCAGCGGCTTGCCGTTCGTCTGCACGCGGGAGGGGACGTCCTGGAAGGCGGGGAAGACATGCGCGACGGGCGTCGCGATGCCCGCCGCCGGGATGCCGTCCGGCGCGAGGCGGATCACGACGCGGTCGAGGGCGACGAGGCCGACGAACGCGGCGATCAGCAGGACGAGCGCCGCGCGCGTTAACTCGTCGGTCGCGAAGGCGCGGAGCATCGGCGGCAGGGCGAGCGCGGGCGTGGGATTCATCCGGGCGTCGGGGTCTCGTTGCGGTGTCTGCACGGTGCTTCGCTCCTCAGTCATCTGGTGGCGGGACGGAACTGCTTTGACTACCCATCCAGCGTCAAGCGCAAGATGCCCGGCCCGTCGCTCGCCGTGAGCGACCACGCGACGGACGGACGCGCCGCCACGACGACGAGCGCGAAGATCGTATCATCCCGCAGCGGCAGTGCGTAATACCCCCGCAGCGGCGGGGCGGCGAGCGGCATGACCTCGCTCGGCCGGAGGACGAGATTCGACCCCCGCACGCCGCGCACCGCGATGGTATACGTGCTGTCGTCCCCATCGAACCACGCATCGGCCAGCGGGCCGCCCGCCTGCCCCGGCAGCGGCTCGAATCGCAGCATCAGGGAGACGCGCCCGCCGCTCCCGGTCGCTTCAATCGCGTCCAGTATCCACCCGTCGCTTTGCGCGCCGGTTGTCATCTCCGGCGCGCGCTCCGGCAGCGCGGTATGGCTGGCGACGAGCGGGGCCGAGGCGGGCGTGCCCGGTACGGCGGTCGCGGCGGGCGTCGCCGGGGCGCGAGTGGCCGGAATCGTCAGCGCGGGCGCGGTTGTCGGCGTCGGTGTGGTGGTCGGGGTGGGGGTAGCGGTGCCGCACGCGGCAAGCAGGAGGACGATGAGGATCAGCGGCGGGATGCCGCGTCGGTCGTGTCGTGTCATCTGCTTCCTTTCCGCTCACCCATCCGGCCAGCCATGCGCGTTGCGCATGCGTATCAGCGAGAAGTGTAGCGTGGTTTGGATGATCGCGCGCCCGAGCGGCACGAGCGACGGCGTGATCCGCAACTCGACACCCGCGTCCGCCAGCGCGGCGAGCAGATCGCCCACCGGCGCGACGGACAGCGGCATCACCGGCTCCCGACTGACGTGGACGCCGTGATCGTGGATGCTTACGAAGGTCTCCTCCGGCATCCGGTAGCGGTAGAGCCGGGCGGAGCGCAGCCGTTCCAGCCACGCGCCCTCGATGGCGATCACCATCCGGCCCGGCACGGCGGCGAACCAGCGTGCGGCATCGTCCGGCGCGGTCGTCGGCAGCGGCCAGAAGCAGACGCGCGGGCAATCGCGCGGGAAGAAATAGAGCGGCGCGTGCCGGTCGTCAACCGTCCAGACGAGCGGCTCGACCTCGGGCCGCGCCAGTGGCGGCCGGGGGACGAATCGTGTAATCGTCGGGTCTTCGCTGAAGTGAGAGAGCGGCATCAATCTCCCGCGATCAGGATCGCCGATACGACGGGATTTCCTAAACCCCCGGCCCCCTTCCCGCCTCGGGAAGGGGGAAGCGCTCCTCGGAGAGATTAGGGCATTAAGGGGAGTGCCTCAATATCGAGATGCGTCACCCCCTCCCGCGCCGGGAGGGGGCCGGGGGGTTAGGAAATCCCGTCGCTACGCCAGCCGCCCCTGATAGGCGGCGGATTTCGCAACGCCGCTATACGCCGCGAGCGCGGCGGCCGAGGAGTTGATGCGCCAGTCCGTCTCCTTGTTCTCGTCGAACCAGATCACCGCCCGGATGCGCGGATACGAGGAGGGGATCGTGCTCGACAGCCCCGTCGCGATCCAGTCCGCCTTGTTGCCGCCGACCTCCGCCGACGCGGTCTCCGCGATCATCATCGGCTTCGTCGTCATCCGCGCGAGCGGCCCGTAGGTCGCGCCGAAGACCGTCGAGAGCGACTGCCAGCTCGACCAACTCTGGCTCGTGCCCCAATTGTATCCGTCCATCGCCACCCAATCCACGTACGCGTCGCCCGGATAGAAGGAGGAGAATGCGGAGGTTGCCGTGCCGCCCTTCTTGCCCTTGCCCGCGACGTTCGGGGACCAGACCCAGCGGGCGTTCGTCGCCCCCGCCGATTGGAAGAGCGCGTAGACGTGCCGCCACGCGGCGATGTACTGGCCGCTCGTGTTGCCGTTGACGCCGTTGCCCCACGGATACCAATTGCCGTTCATCTCGTGGGCGAAGCGCAGGTAGAAGGGCTTGCCGTATGCCTTCGCGGCCTGCGCCCATTGGGTGATGTAGGCATCGTACGCGCCGCCGATGATCCTGGCGAGCGAATAGTTCGGCTGGCCGACGCCGAGGGTGTAGTCGAACGGCTGCCAAGTGATCATCGGCATGATGCCACGGGCGGAGGCATTGCCCATGCCGACGCTGTCGAAGCCGGAGTGCGCCCAGTCCTGGTACCACATGACCACCGCCGGGGAGACGCCGACGGCGGCGGTGAAGGCGTCAATCTGCGTCGGGTCGTCGGGAGCGCCCGGAATGTACGCGCCGAGCGCGATGGTGTTCGCGGCGACCGGCCGGGGCGATGCGGCGGCGATCCGCGCGTCCACGAGCGGCAAGAGCGCCGAACCGAGCGCGGCCCCCGACAGTTTCAGAAACGTGCGACGGTGCATTAACGGCGTCCTCCTCGAGGCGAGCAGCAAAATCATTTGACTACAACATAAAACGTGGTGATCGGCAAAACGTGACGGTGTGGCACCGTCGAGGGGATGTCCGAGGCGGCAGGATGCGGATGGTGGACGGTTGCGTGCTCCGGCGGGATAATCCTCCGCGATGTTGCCCGCTCTTCGCGGCTCCTCGGGCGGCGTCAGGGGGAATCTGTATGCGCACGTCCCGACGATCCCACACGCGCACCGGCTCATTCGTGGCCGCGCTCGTCGTCGCGCTGATCGGGCTGACGCTCGTCGCCGCGCCGGTCTCCGCGCATGTCGCGCTCGTCGCGGCGACGCCGGTGCCGGGCAGCACGGTCGGCCAGCCGCCGAAGGCGATCCGCATCCGCTTCGATGAGGTGCCCGACCCGAAATTCAACGACATCACCCTGCTCGACACGGGCGGCAATCCGGTTGCCGGTGGCGCGGCGACGGCGGAAGCGGGCGATCCGAGCGTCGTGGAAGTGGCGCTGAACGCCAAACTCGCGCCGGGGCTGTACACCGTCGCGTGGCAGGCGCTCGCCAACGACGGCCATCTGACGAAGGGCAATTACTCCTTCACGCTCGCGAGCGGCCTCGGCCCCGCGCCGCCGCTCGAACCGCAGCCCATCGGCGCACCGACGACGGGCGGCGCGGCGAACGGGCCCGCGCTCTCCGGCAGCGGCAATCCGTCCGTCCTCGCGGTGCTCGTGCGCTGGTGGCGCTATCTCGCGCTCGGCGTGCTGATCGGCGCATTCGGGCTGGCGGTGATCGTCCTCCGCCCCGCGACGGCGACGCTCGACGGCGGCGACGCGGCGTGGCGGCGCGCGGCGCGGATGCTCCGACTGTGGGCCTTCGGCGGCCTCGTCGCGTTCATCCTCGCGCACCTTGCGACGCTCGTCGTGCAGGCGGCGACGGTGGCGGATATTGCGGTCTTCCGGGTGCGGGGCGACACGCTGCGCCGCCTCGCCTACGACACGACGTACGGGGCCGTCTGGCGGGTGATCGCGGCGGTCGCGCTGTTCCTGCTCGTCGGCATGCTCGCGGCGCTCCTGCCCTTCTGGCGGGCGCGCCCGCCGACGCTCGGCGTGATCGCGACCGCCCGCCCCGATGCGCGGGCGGTGCGCGCACAGGAAACGCCGCCCGCCGCATGGCCGTGGCAAATGGGCCTGGGCGCCGCGCTCCTGCTCGCGGTGGCGCTGACCTTCAGCAGCCACGCCATCGAGAGCCAGCATCAGCCCGTCCTCGCCATCCTCGCGGACGCGGCGCATCTCTGCGCGATGGGCCTCTGGTTCGGCGGCCTGCTCATCCTGCTCGCCACGCTGCGCCGCGCGCTCCGCGCGCTCGACGGGGAGGCGCGGACGGCCTATCTCGTCGCGGCGGTCGGGCGTTTCTCGAACATGGCGCTCGCCTCGGTCGTCTGCCTGATCGCGACGGGCCTCTACGCGATGACGCTGCACACGACGCGCGCGACGATCCTCGGCACCTCCTACGGCCAGACGCTGCTCATCAAGCACGCGCTGATCGTGCCGCTGGTCGCCACCGCCGCGCTCAACCTGCGCGTCGTCAAGCCGCGCCTCGGCGATGAGGCGCGGGCGCGCCGCTGGCTGCCGCGCCTCCTGGGCATCGAGGCGGCGCTCGGCCTCGCGGTGCTCCTCGTCACGGCGACGCTCACGCAGTTGCCGCCCGCGCACCTGCTCACCGGCGCGAACGCCGCGCTCGCCGACCCGCGCCTGAACGACGCCGTCGCCGTCGCCCCCCCGACGGCGGGGCAGCAGGCGGACCTGAGCAGCGGGCCGCAATCCGCCGAGATGCAGGACGCGGCGGGGATGACCGTCGTGCTGCTGACGACGACGGGCAAGGACGGCAGCGCGCTCGACGCGAACATCGTTGACCCGAACAGCGTGCAACCCTTGCCGGACGTGCAGCGCGTGACCGCCTTGATTACGTTTTCCGGCGCGGATCTCGGCCAGACCTCCGTGCCGCTGGAGCGCGACGCGAGCGGCCATTACCGCGCCACCGGCGTCTTCTTCCCGATCAAGGGCGTCTGGACTGTCCAACTCGTCATCCGCAGGGAAAACGTCGCGGAGGACGCGCGCCTGAACTTCTCCTTCACCTCGGACCCGGCGCGCTTCCAGGCGGCGGAGCCGCCCGCCTCGACGGTGGCGAACGCGAAGGCGGGCTTCCTCTGGCCGCGCCTGCTGCCCAATGCGTGGTTCGGCCTCATGCTCGCGCTCGTCGGCGCGGCGCTCCTCGGCCTCACCTATCCGTCCCGCTTCCGCGCCACGCTGCGCGGGCGGACGCGCACCGCCTATCGCGCCTGGAGCGTCGGCGCGCTGCTCGTGGGCGTGATCGTCTTCGGCTATTACTCGACCGATCGCACGCCGACGACGGGCATCGCCAATCCGCTCCCGAACGACACCGCGACGCTCGCGCGCGGCCAGCAACTCTTCGCCCAGAACTGCGCGATCTGCCACGGCGCGGGTGGCAAGGGCGACGGGCCGCTCGGCCAGAACCTCAACCCGCGCCCGGTGGACCTCACCGGCAGCCACCTGACGACCCACACCGACGGCGATTTGTACTGGTGGATCGGCCACGGCATCGCCGGCACCGGCATGCCCTCCTTCACCGGCACCCTCGGCGATCAGGACATCTGGGCGCTCATCCGCTACGTCCGCTCCCTGCACAGCACGGTTTGAAAGCGATTGAACCACAGAGACACAGAGAGCACAGAGGAAGAGACAGGAGAAGGGACGTGTGACATTGTTTTCTCCTCCCCTCTCGTTCCTTCTCTGTGTCCTCTGTGTCTCTGTGGTTAATGGTTTCCGTACCGCTGGGAGACTTGCGCGCGCTGGGCGGGCTGCATGGCGATCAGGGGGAGGCCGGATTGGCGGGCGAGGATGGCGAGGCGGGCGACGAATTCGAGGGTCTCCATCCGCAGGAGGGCTTCGCGCGGGGTGCGGCCGAGCGTCAGCGCGCCGTGGCCTTCGAGGATGAGGGCGCGCGCGCCGTTCTCCAACGCGCGGGCGACCGCATGGCCGAGATCGGGGGTGCCGGGGCAGGCCCAGGGGACGCGCGCGAGGCCCGCGAGCATCAGATGCGCCTCGGCGGTCGTCGTGGTCGGGACGGCGATGCCCGTCGTCGCGGCGAGGGTCGCCCAGGTCGGCGAGAGGTGGAGGGCGCAGCGCACATCGTCCCCGGCGGCGTGGGCGGCGCGATGCATGCGGATTTCGCTCGTCGCGCCGGGCGGCACATCGTCGTCAACGCCGGGCGGCGCGACGACGAAATCGTCGTCCGCGAGGTCCGCGAGGTCCGTACCCGCTCTGGACATCAGCAGCGCGCCGCCCGGCAGTTTGCCGCTGATGTTCCCGCTCGTCCCCCAGACCATGCCGCGCGCGAAGGCGGAGCGCCCGACCGCCTGCAAATCGGCGCGGAGCGCGGGGATGGCATCATTGCTGCGTAGTGCATTGGTGGGCACGGGTTGTTTCCTCCATAGGGTGGAACGCTCATGCGCGAATATGAAACCATTGCGGGGGTTGCGCGTCCTACGTGTAGACGGTTGCCACGCAGCAACCAATGGTATTGTAGCAGCGGCGCTTGCGGCGTCTGCTACGATCAGCAATTGAGGATAGCGGGTCGTCGGTCAATCATCCATGGGCGCTCGGTAGGTGCGGCTTCGGGTCCCAGGGTCAGGCAGAAGGGGTAGCGTCCATGCGATTTGTGCGTCAATTCACGCTGCTGGCGGTGCTCGCCAGCCTCTTTGCGTTTGTCGGGAGCGCGGGGACGTCGGTCGCCGCCGCGGATGTTATCCCGGATGTCGCGCCAAATGCGCCGACGGCGCTCTATTATCCGCAGACGCATCACGCGGTCGGCGGGGCGTTCCTCAAATACTGGACGAACACCGGCGGGCTGACGCGCTTCGGCTTCCCCGTCACGGAAGAGATGTCCGTCAAGGACAACACGGGCAAGATGATCACCGTGCAGTTCTTCGAGCGCGTGCGGATGGAATACCATCCGGAGAACGCCGGGACGCAGTACGAAGTGCTGCTCGGCCAACTCGGACGCGAATTGGCCGGGAACCGCACCGATCAGCCGTTCCAGGCCGTGCCGGAGAGCACGAAGACGCAACTGAACGACGACGGCGCGATGTTCTTCCCGGAGACGAAGCACACGCTCGCCAACGGTTTCCGCCTCTACTGGCAGGCGAACGGCGGCCTGCCGATCTACGGCTACCCGCTCTCGCAGGAGTTCACGGAGAAGAACCCGGACGACGGCAACTCCTACACCGTGCAGTACTTCGAGCGGGCGCGCTTCGAGTGGCACCCGGAGATCAACGGCGGCAGCGTCCTGATCGGCCTGATGGGCAAGGCGAGCGCGCAGACGATCAAGGCGAATTTCGCCCCGCGCGATCAGGGCAACATGACCGAGTGGACGCCGAACATGTTCCAGAAGTGGATCGAGGTGGACCTCGGCCAGCAGCGCCTCACCGCGCATATCGGCAACGCGGCCGTCTTCACGACGCTCGTCAGCACGGGCACCGCCGCGCATCCGACGCCGCCCGGCGACTACAACATCTTCGAGAAACTGACGAAGGACGACATGACGAACGGCAAGGCGGGCGATGACGATTACTACAACCTGCCCGATGTGCCGTGGGTGATGTACTTCATCGGCGGCGGCTACGCGATCCACGGCACCTACTGGCATCACAACTTCGGCCACGTGATGAGCCACGGCTGCGTCAACGCCCCGACCGACGCCGCGCAGTCCCTCTACAACTGGGCGCCGATGGGCACGCGCGTCGTCGTCCACAACTAGAGGAGCTGCATGCGCTGGAGCAAGTTGAAGCAACTGGTCGAAGACCGGATGGCTTCCTCGCTCCAGCGCCGCGTGGAAGTGCATAGCACGCGCTACTATTCCGGTCAGGGACGAGGTTGGATCACTATTGACAAGCGCGAAGTGGCAGATATGTCACACCTGCGCGCA
>JAICIL010000003.1 GCA_025924435.1 Chloroflexia bacterium
GGCGCGTTGCGATCGCGCTGTCTCTTCCCCGCCGAGGCCGACACGCCCTACCTCAGCAACCGGGAGGACCGCGCCGTCGCGACGCACGTCTTCATCTCCGGCGTCGCGGCGGGCGTGGGCAGCCATCTCCGCGTCTATCGCCCCCACGGCCCCAACCGCCGCGCGAGCCTCTCGCCTCGTCGCGGCCGGCGCGTGCTGTACGTCCCCGTGCGTACGGCGCGCCGGTCGGTCGGCGTGATGGGCGTCACCGCGGTGCGCGCGGCGGACTTCACCGCCGATGAGCGGCGATTGCTGACGACGTTCGCCAATCAAGCAGCCCTGGCGATCGAGCGTGCGAACCTCATCGCGGAGGCGACGCGTGCCGGCGCGCTCGAGCAGGCGGACCAATTGAAGTCCGCGCTGCTGACCGCGGTGTCCCATGACCTGCGCACGCCTCTCGCGTCCATCAAGGCCTCCGCGACCAGTCTCCTGCAGGAAAATATCCACTGGGACGCGGCGACGCAGCGCGATTTCCTTACGGCGATCAATGAGGAGACGGATCGGCTGACACGGCTCGTCGGCAATCTCCTCGACCTCTCCCGCATCCAGGGAGGGGCGCTCAGGCCGGAGCGGGAGTGGTACGACATCGCCGAGGTGGTCGGCGCGGTGACACGCAGGCTTGCGCCGCTGATGGAGGCGCATCCGCTCCGCGTTGCGATCACACCCGATCTGCCGCTGTTGCACTTCGACTACGTCGAGATCGCGCAAGTGCTCGCCAATCTGATCGAGAACGCGGCGAAATACAGTGCGCCGGGCACCGACATCATCGTCGCCGCGGACAGCGAGGAAGGGGATGTCCGCGTATGCGTGACCGATCACGGATTGGGCATCCCACCGGCGGATCTGCCGCACGTCTTCGATACCTTCTATCGCGTGCAACGGTCGGGCCGAAGTGGCGGGATCGCGGGCACCGGCATCGGGTTGGCGATCTGCAAGGGATTTATCGAAGCCCACGGCGGCCGGGTGGGCGTCTCCTCCACGATCGGGCAGGGCAGCACCTTCACGTTCACGTTGCCGGTAGCCGTAGTGCGGCAGGCACCTGCGTCGCTGATCGCGATGGAAGTGGGGGCGACATGACCGGCATTGCGGTGCGCGTCCTCGTCGTGGACGATGAGCCACAGATCCTTCGGGCGCTCCGTGCCGCGCTGACGGGGCACGGCTACGAGGTGCAAACCGCCAGCAGCGGGGGCGAGGCGCTCGACACGATCGCGGTACGCCCGCCGGACGTCGTCATCCTCGATCTCGTCATGCCGGGCACGAGCGGCTTCGCGGTCGTGCAGGATGTGCGCACCTGGTCGCATGTGCCGATTGTCGTGCTTTCCGCGCGGGGGCAGGAGCAGGACAAGGTGACCGCCCTCGACCTGGGCGCGGATGACTATTTGACCAAGCCGTTCGGCATGGACGAATTACTGGCGCGCATCCGCGTCGCCCTGCGCCACCGTGCGGGCACATCCGACGGCGCACTGATCGTCCGTGCGGGCAACGTGACGATTGATCTCGCGGGTCGCGCCGTGACGCGCAACAGGACTCTCGTCCATCTCACGCCCACGGAATGGCGGCTCCTCGCCGAACTCGCGCGCAACGCGGACAGGGTCCTGACTCACGGGATGTTGCTGGCGCGGGTGTGGGGGCCGATGTTCACGGGAGAACCGCAGTACCTCCGCGTCTTCATCAACCAGTTGCGCCGTAAACTGGAAGCCGACCCCGCCGAGCCGCGCATCATCGCTACCGAACCGGGCGTCGGCTATCGGTTGGTCGCGGAGGAGTAGCGCGGCCAAACCACGAAACGCGTATGCCCGTGCCCTCCTCCTGCCCAGCCCTTATGAAACCCTAACGCAAACGGCCCGCCGCTTGACGCAACCTTGATGCCGACCGCCGTATCCTGCCCGTGATGCAGTGAGCGACTGCACCTGCGCGCTGCATGCGAGCGGCGGCGTGCATCCGACATGCGGTCACGCGGGGCAATTCGTCGCGCGACTACGACGATAGAGAGCTTGTATGCGAACCGAGCGTCCCCATACCGTCCCGTCGCTTGCCGAGGGCAACGGCGCACGCGAAGCGCCGCCCGCATCTCAGGAAGTGCCGGATCGTGCCGCCGATGCTTTCAAACCAGCCGTCGCCACCGTCCCCGCACCCGGTGCGACGGCTCGGCACGGCGCGGCAATGCCGGGGAGCGACTGGCGCGAAGAACGCCGGGGGTCTCTGCCGGGCAACCGCTATGTCCGCGTGCTGCGCCCCCAGGAGCGATCCTTCACCGAGGTCTCCCCGTCGCATCTCGTCGCGGACGAGCGTGTCAACGCGCCCCGCACGGGCATGGGCCGTGTCGTCTCCGGCGTCAAGCGCGCGCTCATCGGCCGCCCGATCGCCAGTGAGCACGCGATCCACGAGCGGCTCACGAAGGTCAAGGCGCTCGCCGTCCTCTCGTCCGACGCGCTCTCCTCCGTCGCGTATGCCACCGAACAAACGCTGATTATCCTGGTCCTGGCCGGCGCGGCGGCGCTCAGGTACACACTTCCGATCTCCTTTGCGATCGTCGCCCTGCTCGCGATCGTCGCGATCTCCTACCGGCAGACGATCTATGCCTACCCGAATGGCGGCGGTTCGTACATCGTCGCGAAAGACAATCTCGGCACCCTGCCGGGGCTGATCGCCGCGGCGTCGCTCCTGATTGACTATGTCCTGACCGTCTCGGTCAGCGTCTCGGCGGGCGTCCTCGCGGTCGTCTCCGCCTTCCCCTCCACCGCGCAATACACCGTGCCGATGGGCGTCCTCTTCATCCTGCTGATCATGCTCGGCAACCTGCGCGGCGTACGGGAGAGCGGGACGATCTTCGCCATCCCCACCTATATCTTCGTCGTCGGTATCCTCGTGATGATCGGCGTCGGGCTGGCGCGCGTGCTCACCGGTGACCCTGCGGCGACCTCGACCCCGCGCGACGCGCTCCAGGCGAGCGAGGGGATCGGCCTCTTCCTCGTCCTGCGCGCCTTCACCTCCGGCTGCACCGCGCTCACCGGCGTGGAGGCGATCTCGAACGGCATCCCCGCCTTCCGGAAGCCCGAGTCGAAGAATGCCGCGACGACACTGATCATCATGGTGAGCCTCTTGGCGACGATGTTCGTCGGCATCTCATTCCTCGCGCATCGCTACGGCATCCTCCCGCGCGACAACGAGTCGGTCGTCTCGCAGATCGCGGCGCAGGTCTTTGGCGGCAAGGGCGTCCCCTATTTCGTCATACAACTCGCCACCACACTGATCCTGGTGTTGGCGGCGAACACCAGCTACGCGGACTTCCCGCGCCTCGGCTCGATCCTCGCGCGGGACGGGTTCCTGCCAAGGCAATTTCAGTTCCGGGGCGACCGCCTCGCCTTCACGATCGGCATCGTCGCCCTCACCATCCTGTCGGGGCTGCTCTACGTTGTCTTCGGCGGCCAGACCGACCAGTTGATCCCGCTCTACGCGGTCGGCGTCTTCATCTCCTTCACGCTCTCGCAGGCGGGCATGGTCCGTCATTGGCTGCGAGAGCCCGGTAAGCACGGCCGCAACATGCTGATCAACGGGATTGGCGCGGTCGCGACCGGGATCGTCGCGGTGCTCTTCGCCTACACGAAATTCCTCTACGGGGCGTGGCTGGTGATCGTCATCATCCCGATCATCGTCCTCACTTGCCTCGGCATCGCCCGCCATTACCGGCAAGTGGCCGCGCTGACCTGCCTGACGGACGACGACGTGCCGCCCATCCCACGGACAGCCGAGCAGATCATCGTCGTCCCGGTCGCGGACATCAACAAGGTGACGCTCAATGCGCTCGCCTACGCGCGCGGGCTCTCGGCCCGGATTGTGGCGGTCTACGTGACGGACGACGCCGAGCAGGCGCAGCACTTGCAGGAGAAATGGGAGAAATGGGCCGAGGCGGTGAGCCTTGTCATCCTCGAATCGCCGTACCGCTCGCTGACCGGCCCGCTCCTGTCGTACATCGAACTCGTGCAGCGCAAGCAGCCCCAGGCGATGATCACCGTGCTCGTACCGGAGTACGTGCCCGGTCACTGGTGGGAGCAGCCCCTGCACTCGCAGACCGCGCTCCGGCTCAAGGCCGCGCTCCTCTTCCGCGCGAACACCGTCGTGATTAGCGTGCCGTATCGCGGGTCCTAGTGCGGCCCGGATTATACGAAACCCTTATGCCGCTGCCCTCGCCCTTTACGCGGCCTTCGGATAGGAGTGATGATATGCAGTACTTCATCCCGTATTTCGATACGATGAGTACCAGCAATGCCCTTCGGGAAGCGCGCCAACTGGCGCGGCCCGGCGATCGTGTCACCGTGATGGTCCCCGTCGTCGTCCCCGGCGATTTGCCGGTCGATGCCGACGCGGGCTCGATCTGGAAGCGCGTCTGCGCGGCGGAACGCCACTTGTTCGAGGCGCGCGAGGACGCGGAGCGCCTCTTCCCTTCCGCCGTGCATATCCGTGCCGTGCGCGTGCAGGCGCGGGATCGCGCGTCCGCGATCCTTACCGGGGCGGCCCACGACGAGGCCGATCTCATCCTCCTCCCGATGCGCGAAGGGGTGCGCGGCGCGCTCGCCCTGCGGTTCGGGACGATCGCGGCGGTGCTGCGCTACGCGACGTGCAATTTGCGGTTCGTCGGGGCGGCAGACGAGAGAATGCGGCACGCGCACGCCGCGACGCGACCGAATGCCCCGGATGCGGCCCGCCCATCCCCCATGCTGCGCGCCATTCAAGACGATCCCGCAATCGCCGCCGCCGATGCCGCCCGGAGGACCGAAGAGCAACATGCGTGACCCGCTGCCGGTCGCCTCATGCGCCATCGTCGCGAACGATTGCCGATCGGCCGACCGGGTATCGTGGTCGTCGCTGTCCCCGATCGCCGTACGCGCACGGTGTCCTTCCGATCCGGAGGAGCGGGTTCCGTTGTGCAGAGGCCCACTATTTTCGAGGAGGATCGGATGCTTCGTGAGGGTTTGATCGTCCTGGTCGGCGACGACTACTGCTACCGGGTATAGAGCGGGCAACCAACGCTGCTCGCCAATACTTGCGGAGTGAACGGTCTTTTCTATGGTACTGTACGGGCGATGAGAGACGACCGAGGCGTTCTGCCGGGCGACAGTTCCCAGCGGGCCATCGGCGGGCGTCTTCGTCGCGGCGCCCCGTTTGGTGGATCGCCCGCGCGGAGCGGCGCGTACGGAGGAGGGTTCGACGATGTTCACGCCGTCGGCGGCGGTCCAGCGGATCGCCGCGCAATCGCAACGCCCCGCCGCCCGCCCCGGGCCGGGCAGCATCTCGCTCGCGTCGGGCGATCCCGACTTCGCGACGCCGGAATACATCCAGCGCGCGCTGATCGAGGCGATCCAGCAAGGCTACACGCACTACGCCGACAATCAGGGCGACCCGCAACTGCGCGAGGCGCTCGCCGAGCGCGCGGCCCGGACGAGCGGCCATCCGGTCGAACCCGCTCAGGTCGTCGTCACGCACGGCGGGAGCGCGGCGCTCTCCGCCGCCCTGCTCGCGACGATCAATCCCGGCGAGCGCGTGCTGCTGCCGGAGCCGACCTACTCGCTCTACGCCGATCTCGTCCAACTGGTCGGCGCGCGGCCCGTCTTCGTCCCCTCCACCGCCGATTTCCACCTCGACCTCGACGCCATCGAAGCAGCCGCCGACGGCGCGAAGATGGCCATCCTCTGCCACCCGTGCAACCCGACCGGCGTCGTCTACCGGCGCGACGAGTTGGAATCGCTCGGGGACATCGCCGCCCGGCACGATCTGCTCGTCCTCTCCGACGAGGCGTACGACCACATCGTCTTCGACGACCGGCCGTTCGTCTCGACGCTGGCGATCCCGGAACTGCGCGACCGGCTGATCTATTGCCAGACCTTCTCGAAGACGTACGCGATGACGGGCTGGCGGGTCGGCTATCTTATCGCGCCCTTGCCGGTCGCGAGCGCCGCCGCGCGGATGCATCGGACGGTCAACGGCCCGATGAACGCGGCGGTGCAGCGCGCCGCCCTCGCCGCCGTGACGACCGAGACGGACTGGCCGGAGCGCATGCGCCGCGAGTACGAGGCGCGGCGCCAATTGGTGCTCGATCTGCTCGCCGACTGTCCGGGGATCGCGGCCGGCCGACCGGAAGGCACCTTCTATGCCTTCATCCGCTACGACGCGGAGAGGCCCGCAACCGATGTTGTCGCGGCGGCGCGAGAGCGCGGCGTCGCGATCCGGGGCGGGACGGAATACGGGCCGAGTGGGGAGCATCACGTCCGCATCGCCTTTTCGAGCAGCCGGGCGGACCTCACGACGGGCCTGCGCCGCCTGCTCCCGCTCTTTTCGACGCTCGAAGGGTGAGGGGGCGCGGCGATGCGGCTGATTGACCTCTCGCGCGAGATCTATCACCGGGAGCCGACCGGTCCGGGCGGTGTGCCGCCGCAGGTCTGGGTCTGGCGCTCCCACGAGGAGACGAAGCCGCTCTACACCAACGGCTACTCGTTCACCAATCGCCTCCTGACTTTCCCCGACCACACCTCCACGCATGTGGATGCCCCTCGCCACTTCGATGCGCGACCGGACGCGCCGGATATCGCGACCGTCCCGCTCGACTGGTTCTACGGCCCCGCCCTCTGCCTCGATGTGTCGGCGACGCGCACTTCCGGGTGGATAGATGCGGACGATCTCGCCGCCGCCTGCGACCGCCACGCGCTCGCCATCGCCCGGCAAGACATCGTCCTGCTCGCCTCCGGCCACCATCGTCGCACCTACCCGCGCCCCGAATTCTTCACCGCCTATCCGGGGATGACGCCGGAGGCGGTGCGCTGGCTGCACGCGCGGGGCGTGCGCAACTTCGGCGTCGAGACGCCGAACCCCGGCCACCCCGACGACCGGACCTTCGCGGTCCACCTGCTCTGCCAGCAACTCGGCATGATCCACATGGAAGGGCTGGCCAATCTGGAGGCGGTCGCGGGGCGGCGCTTCACCTTCATCGGCTTCCCGCTCAAGATTCGCGACGGCAGCGGCTCGCCGATCCGCGCGGTGGCCTGCCTCGCGGACGGGTCGGGAACGGGCGACGTTTGATAGGATTCGATGCGATTCTCACCCCCGTCCCCTCTCCATCGCCAAACGGGCCCCACAGAGGTCGAAGCCAATGGGCGATGGAGAGGAGAGCGATCTCTTAATCGGCGGTGGCCGCGGCCATCGGGGCGGCGGCGTGCCGGGGCAGATGGAAGAACTCGCGCGCGTTCTCGGAGTAGACGCGGCGGCGCAGATCGTCCGGCAGCGGCGGGAGCGCCTGCTCCGGCGAGTCGAAGTCGAAGTGCGGATAATCGGAGGCGAACAGGAGCGTCCGCTCCGCCTGCGCCCACTCGAAGATCGTCAGCAACCGGCTCCGCGGCTCCGGCTGCTCCATCGGCTGGGTCGTGAAGCGGCAATGCGCGAAGACGTACTCGCTCGGCGGCCGCTTCACCCACGGCGTCTCGCTGCGGAGCATCTTCCAGTCCTCGTCCATGTGCCAGAGGAAGGTCGGCAGCCAGATATAGCCGCCCTCGACGAAGAGGACGCGCAGCGTCGGGTAGCGCTCGAACAACCCCTCGAAGACCATGCTCGCCAGATGGCCCATGTACCCCTGCGACCGCTGCTGCCGCTTCTCGATGTAATAGGACTCCTGCCCGTTCATCCCCGGCCCCTCGCTGCCCGTGTGGAGCACGACGGGCAGGTTCAGGTTGGCGCAGGCGTCGTAGATCGGGTCGTAGAAGCGCTGGCCGTAGGGGAGGCGCGCGCCGTTCGGCATCAGGGCGGCGACGATGCCGGGGTGCGGGCCGATCCGCTCGATCTCCTTGGCGGCCAGTTTCGGGTCCTGCGCCGGGATGATCGCCGCCCCCTTGAGCCGCTCGTCCCGCTCGATCCAGTGTTCGATCATCCAGTCGTTGTAGGCGCGGGCGAGCGCAGCGGCGTAGTCGGCGTCGGGCAGCGTCGGGATCGGGCGGTACTCCTGGCCGAGCAGGACGCCGTACTCGACATTGTAGCGGTCGAGGTGCTGCTCCCGCATCAGCCGCAGATCGGAGCCCCACGGGCTGCCGTCGCTCGGCCAGGCATCGGAGCGCCCGCCGCGGTCGCCGCCGTTCGGGTAGCCGACGCGCTGGCTGAGGCCCGTGCCGAAGAGGCGGATGCGCTCCTGATACGCCTTGCTCAAATACGGATAGAGGTCCTGCGGGCCGGTGGTCTGCTGATGGATGTCGCAATCAATGATCGTTTCCGCTGCCATCGTCGGTTCCTTTCCTCTCCTCACCCCCGGCCCCTCTCCATCGCCCCAACGCTTCGATGTTATGAGAACACGGCGGCGATGGAGAGGGGAGGGGAAGGGAATTGTCATCCGCGCTCAGACATGGACGACGACGAGACCGTCCTCGACGGTGACGGGGAAGGTCTCGACCCGCGGGTCTTCCTCCTCGGGCGGTTCCACCGTCACCGCGTACGTTTTCACGCGCACCTTGTGCGGGTTGAAGACCGAGCGACCGGTGGCAATCTCGAACTCCCAGCCGTGCCACGGGCACTTGATGATCTCGTTCTCGCGGCCATAGACGTATTCGAATGGCCCCAATGCGAGCGTCGTCCCCTGCACGCGCCCGAGGCAGAGCGGCGCGTTCTGGTGCGGGCAACTGTTGCGCAGTGCGTAGAGCGCACCACCCACATTCAGCACGCCGATGGATCGCCCGCCCGCCGTGATGACCCGGCGGGCGCCCGGCGGCAGTTCGCTCAGTCGGCAGACGATGTGTTTGCTCGCCATAGCCCTCACGCTCCCGACGACGCTACGGCGCGACCGACGGATCGGTCGTCTTGAACCAGCGGACGAAGGCGGTCAGCCCCTCCACCGCGTTGGCGACGAGCCGCTCGCCCCGCTCGCGGGAGGCCAATCGCGGGTCGGACAGGCTGCCGGAGGGCGGCGTGACCTCCTCCATGTTGATCGCCAGCATCACCGGATGCCCCCGGAAGGTGAAGCCATTGAGCGTCGCCGTTTCCTGCCCGAAGTAGGGGAGGCTGCCCCAATCCTCGGCGCGGTCGAGGTCAACCAGTTCCGGCCGCACATGGCTCATCATCGAGCCGACCGGCTCGCCGCCGTGGCCGATCGGGTTGTCGCCGTACAACTCGCGCATCAGCGGGCCACTCTGGGCGAAGCCGAGCGGCGCGACGACGGGTACCAGCACGCCGCGCTCCCGCCGGAACTCGCGGATCAGCGTCTGGAGGATCGGCTCATTCCCCTTGTGGCCGTTGAAGAGGATGATGTGCCGGAACTCCTCGTCGAGCAGGCTGCCGACGACATCGCGCACAAGTAGGCGCAACGTCTCCGCCTGGAGCGTGATCGTGCCCGGATAGTGGCGGAAATACTCCGAGTAACTGAAGGGGATCGTCGGTGTGACAAGGTCGCCGGTCGCCTGGGCGACCGATTCGGCGATGGCGTCGGTAATCAGGTAATCGCCCGTCGGCGAGTGCGGGCCGTGCTCCTCGGTCGAACCCATCGGCACGATCACCGCCGCCCCGCGCCCCCGCGCTTCCTCGATCATCCGCCAGGATAATTCCGCCGACCGGACGCTCGCCATCGCCGTCACCCCTCCATCCCCTCCGCCGTGCCGGATGCGCGTCGCCGCGCTCGTCTGGTTGGTTGCTCCACCTTCGTCACCGTATTTTGTGGAATATCAGGATCGCTGAACGCTGTCAAGTTTCGAGGATTCCTCCCCCGGCCCCTCTCGTACGGAGTCATCGCCCATAGACCGAGGAAGGGATTGCGTTTGCCCGGCGATGAGAGGGGAGCGTAGGGATTTGCTTGGCATGGCTAGCGCCGATCAACGACAACGTTCCCTGCCTGGACAACGAACGCGGGTTCTTTCAGGACGCCGAGATCGGCGGTTGGGTCGCCGCGCACGGCGAGGAGATCGGCGGCGCAGCCCGGTTCCAGGGTGCCGGTCACGCCGTCCAGTTGGCACGCCATCGCCGCGCGGCCCGTGGCGGCGTGGATCGCCTCCAGCGGCGTCATCCCCGCGCGCGCCAACAATTGCAGCTCCTCGTAGAAGTCGTCGAACCCCGTGGAGCGCCACCCGGCGTCGTTGCCCGCGACGATCGGCACGCCGAGGTCGTGCAGGTGGCGGATGTTGGCGATATTCTCCTCGTTGCGGTGCGGCGTCTGCGTGACGATGCGCGCCTCCTGCGGCGTGGCGATGCCTTGCGCGTGCCGCTCCCGCATGACCGCCATCGAGTCCACCATCACCTGCAAGGTCGCCGTGACGAACACGCCGGACTGCGCGACGCGCGCGGCGACGCCCTCATCGTAGCGCCACGTCGTGTCCGGGGCCATGAAGGAGCAGTGCTCGATGTGATCGGTCCCCGCATCGAGCGCGCGGGTGATGGACTCGGTCGCGATGCAGTGGCACGACGCCCGTTTGCCGATCTTGTGCGCCTCGTCAATCGCGGCGCGCATCTCGTCCACCTCAAACGAAGGAAACTGCGAGTAGGTGCCGACCGTGCCGCCGCCGGAGGCCATGATCTTGATGAAGTCCGCGCCCTCCTTGAGCAGCAGGCGCGCCGCCGCGCGCATCGCGTCCGGCCCGTCCACCTCGCCGCCAAAATAGCGGCAGTGTCCGCCGGTGATCGTCAGCGGGTAGCCGCTCAGGACGAACCGGGGGCCGGGCACGATGCCGGCGCGGATGGCGTCGCGCAGCCGGAACATGAGCGTGCCCTTGCCGCCGCAATCGCGGATCGTCGTCACGCCGGAGCGCAGCGCGGTCAGCGCGTTGGCGTGCGCCCGCAAGAGGAGCAGTTCGTCCGGCAACTCCATCCACTCCGCGAACGGCGTGCCATCCCCCGGCAGGATCGTGTGCGCGTGCGCGTTGATCAGCCCCGGCATGACGGTGTACGCGCCGAGATCGAGGATCGTCGCGCCGCGCGGCGCCTCGCGGGCCGGGTCAACGCGCGTGATGATGCCCCGTTCGATGGTGAGCGTGATGTTCCGTTGCGGCTCCGCGCCCGTCCCATCAATCAGCGATCCCGCCCGCACCACGGTCACGTTGCCCTCCGGTGTCCCGCCCATCGCTTCCTCCCCATCTGCGCGGACAATCACTCGGCACGCAACCCCGCGCGGCGATTCGCCCTGCGGGGTTGCGTCCATTGTCGTCGCTCGATGCGCGGAATGAAAGAGTGGCGCGGGCGGGATGGCCCTCCCACGGTTCTTCACCAGGCGGATTGTTTCCCGGTTGGCAGGAACGGCTGGAGTTCCGGCCGCTGCTCGATGCTGCGCATCAGCGCGCTCTCCGCCGGGGTGAGCGTGTCCGGCGGCTTCTGCTTCAGCCCCTGATAGCGTTGCAGATTACAGAAGTTGGAATAGAGCGTCAGCGTGTCGTTGACGAACTCGATGGACGCCTGCTCGGTGTTCGGGTTGCCCCGGTCGAGTTGCGTCAGGAGTGTCGCGACCCGCTGGGAGTTCACCCATTCCGGCGAGGGGGCGTTGACCGTATCAACCGCGAAGACCGCATAGGTCGCCTCGACGGGCGACTTGGATGGCGTGATGAGCCGCTCGTTCGATTCGAGTTGGTATTGGCTCCCGTCCACGTCGGCGGGGAAGAGCACATAATTCCCCGGCCGCAAGAGCGGCGTGCCGTGCCGACCGGGCGGGCTGAGGGAGATCGGGCAGCGCAATACCGGCTTGTTCCGCGTCACCCCGCTCATGAACTTGTCCACCATCCCCGCGAGGGTCGTCGCGATCAGCGTGTAGGGGAGCGTCACGGGGAAGACCGAACCCGCCGAGGTGGCGAGCGAGTCGAACTTGCTCAGCAGCGTCTCGCGCTCGTGCGGATCGGTGCCGACGTCCACGATTTGCAGTTCCAGCCAGAGGTGGTCGCGCCCCGAATAGTCCTCGACGACGTACATCACGTCCGCGATGAAGTCGTTCACCACCGTTTTCAGCGGCAGATTCTCCGCGAAGTAGTGGACGCGCTGGAGCGGCGGCTTGTCGCCGAGCGCGGCGGAACTGAGCACCAGCACGTCGCGGCTGCTGCGGATCAGCCGGTGCAGCGGGGACTGCGGCGGCTCCGCGACCATGATCGTCCGCAGCGAGACCGTGAACGGCTCCGCCGCGGCGACCGGCGGGGCGGCGGGGTGCGGGTCGTAGGGCGAACAGAGGTCCTGCGTGTCGAATGGGACGAACCAGATGGTGTCTTGCCTACCGCTCATCGTATGCTCCTTTCGCCGTGCGCGCCCTTCGTTCCGTGTGCCTCGATCCGTATCCGACCGGTGTATCAGCCCCGCCTTTCCCGGTCGCCACCGAATAAACGTCGTGCATGCCGCGTTTATCGCCATTCATAGGCCGCACCGAAGGCATCAATATTGGCGCGCAAGGCTTTGAATGCGCCGTTCGAGCGGATCATCCGGGAGACGGGGAACCGAATAGCGGCGGGGAGCAGGCGGGCGACTTCCTCCGCTCCCCGCCGATTCATTGAGTGGATGATGACGCGCGCGTCGCTGTTCCGGGATTGCGCAATCGCGCGGGCGACATCCCCGCCGTTGAGTTCGCCGCGCAAGTGGTAATCGAGCGAAATGATGTCGAAACAAAAGGCGTGCAGGAGCGTGATCGCGCGCCGCCCGGTGTGGACGAGCACCCACGCATGCGCGCGATACAGCGCGGTGAGCACGGCCTGGCGCTCCTCGGTATCCTCGACGATGAGCACGCGCATCGGCGCGACGCGGGCATCTCCTTCACGCACCGGCATCAATGTAGCCTCCCGCCGCGATGGAGAAACAGGCGGCGACGCTCTCGCGGGGAATGTCCTCGCCGGGTAGCAGGTAATCCGCACTCAAATCGCCGTGGAGATACGTCGCATAGAAGAGTTCGCCGCCCCCCGAGAAGAGATAGGACACTGCCACTTGCTTGGCCTCTTCGGATGCGAAATCCTCGCGCAGCGTCCAGATGCGCACG
Organism: Chloroflexia bacterium; assembly: GCA_025924435.1. The sequence goes on from JAICIL010000003.1 coordinate 12,998, forward strand.
TCGTTGCACACCCAACCGAGGCAGGCACGCAATCGGTGCGGCGGTGGCGCGATCTCGGTCAGTTTGTAGAGCGTCGCATCGCCGTCGGTCGTCAGCGGTTCGGGCAACACGATGATCGAGAGTTGCTCGCCCCAGACGGCGAGCGGGTGCGTCTCGCCGCCCTCGAAGCGAAACTGGGCGGGGCCGGAATTGCGGGCGAAATACTCTTCGGCGGCGAAGCGCGTGTAGGAGCGGAACGCGGCCACGTCGAGCGTGAAGAGACGCTCCACCTCGACGAGGCGGCGTCCGATCGCCGACGCGAGGCGGGCCTGTTGGTTCGAGGGTAAGAAGGCGAACAACTCGGCGTCCGTGAGCATGGATAGCGGTCTCCTCTATTGTTGCCGACGCCGGACGATGCTGCGGAAGCGGTCAATGATATTCGCGATGTCCCCACTCGGCCCCCGGCCCACATTGAAAGCGGTGGGATCGTTGACGAACACCGCGCCGTCCGATGCACGGACGATGAACTGGAAGTCCCCGATGTTCGCGCGATTCGCGGTAAGGATAGCGTGGATCCGTTCCAGGTCGGCCACCGTCCGCTCCGTGACGATCTCTGCATGCTGCGGCGGGCTGAATGGGGCGCTCGAACGACCGATAATGTCTTTGCTGCTCACCCCCTCGATGCGCTCGACGATGATGAATGTTTGCTCGCCGACCCGGCGCGTGGCGGCATAGACGGTGGGGATGCCGAGGAGTTCGAGGTCCACCAGCGCCTGGGCCTCCCGTGGGAGCCGCCCGCCCCCTTGCTTCACGAGCAAATCGGGATGGTCAACGACTTCGTACACCGTACTCGTTCCGCCGCGCGCGAAGAATCCGCCGCGTTCGACCGCTTCGGGAACAATCGGGCGCGATTCCCCCCATGTGGCGAGTTGGCGAACCCGCGCGAGCGCTTGTTCGGGCGGTAACTGCGCCGCCTGCTGCATCATGCTCGCAACGACGGGGTCCGCGCCGAAGAGCAGACTTTGCGCGGATGATTGCTCCGCCGCGCCGAGGGATTGATCCGCGAGCACCGTGAGGGTCTGCTCCAGATCGGCAACGGAGGCATTGAACGGCCCATTCAGCACGCGCCACACCGCGCCCGCTCCCTGATGCTCCACCGCCGCGAGCAGATGCGCCGACTGGGCAAGTGCCTCCACGTTCCCCCGCGCGGCCAATTCCTCAACGGTCTCTTGTTCGAGCACGCCGAGCAGCCGCAAGAGGCGCGACATGTTGCCGGCGGGCGTCGCCCCGAGCAATTCTACCAGCGCCGTGCGGCTCGCGCGCGTGCCGAACAAGTGGTCGAGACCGCGCACGATATGCTCCGGCAAACCGCCCGCCCGCTCCAACACGAGCAGAACGCCCTCCGCCGGAATGCGCTGGCCCGGGCGGCGCAGGATGTCGAGCGCGCGTGTCTGCTGCTCCGCGCCGTGCCGACCGAGCCGGGCGAGGAATCGTTCGGTCGCGGGGACCGCCCCGCCGAACGTCCCGTGCAGCAATTCCCACGCGGCGCGCCCCTGCCCCTCGAAGAGGCCGAGGAGATGGGGCGCGTCCGCGAGCGCTTCGAGATGATTGCCGGCGGCGAGCAGGCGGACTTCCCCATCCGCGAGCAGGTTGAGCGCCTCCAGATAGCGGCGCAACTGCGCGGGCGAGAGCCGGTTGAGCAGGCCGATGATCGCCTCGTCGCCGAGGTGCGTCGCGGATGCTGCGAGAAACTTTTCCAGCCCGCCGACCGCGCCGCTCGTCAGCGCCTCCGGCGAGAGTTCCAGGATGCGCCGGAAGAGCGCAAGACGCACCTCGCCGCCCAGTCGCGCGGAGACCTGCGCGATCCGCTCCCGGAACGCCTCCATCAGATCGCGCGACGCCGCCGATTCCAGGAACGATTCGCACTGCCGCCCGAGTTTGCCCAGCGCCTCCGCCATGAGCGCCGTCCAGCGCGCCGGGGAAAGCCCGGCGTCGCGCACGCGCTGCACCGCCTCGGCGAGCGTCTCGAGGCCCGACCGCCCGCCGACGCGCAGGATCGGCTGCAACGCGCCCGCGCCGAACTCGAAGACGACGCCGAAGAGCGCCCCCCAGCCCATCTGCCGGACGTATTCGCCGGGGCTTGTCCAGCGACCGCGATCCGCGAGGACATTCACGAGGTCGTGGCTGAACGTCGCGAGCGCCGCCGTGCCCGCGCCGCCGACCGTGCCGACAACCAGCCGCTCCGCCACCCATCCGCCGACGATCCGCTCCAGCGATTGCGTGCCGATCAGGCGTGCCGCGCCCCGCCCGAGGAACCCCGCGCCCCGGAAGCCAACCGCCATCAGGTAGCCGTCGAGCGCCGCCGTCAGGAAGCCTTCGAGGGAGAACCGCGCGTCCCCGAACGCGACGCGGAAAAGATAGATCGCTTCCGACAGGCCGATGGAGATGCCGACCGCGGTGGCGCCGCCCCCCAATTCGATCAGGAAGGCGATCGCGCCGACCTCCCATGCGACGGCGATCACCGCGATCACCGCGACGCCGATCGAGAAAGCCTCGATCACCGCCGCCTCGTTCTGCAAGACCCACGCGTAGATGAAGAGTTCGAACGCCGAGTCGCGCTCGACGCGATGGCCGCCCTCGACCGTCTCCCACGATCCCCGACCGTTGATCCGCTCGACGATGTCGTACGCGACTTCGGTGTACACGATGCCCCGGTCGGCGCGCTCGGTGAGGCCGACGAGACGGGCGCTCCGCTCGACGGTGATCGCTTCGAAGTCGTCGTCGGTGATGTGCGCGCGCTGGGCGGCGGCGGCGAGGATGGCGTTCGCCAACTGCTCCTGCGACATCGGGCGCGTCTCCTGGCCGCGCAGCATCCGCTGATAGAGCAGGTCGGTTTCCTCCTCAATCGCCGCGCGCAACGCCTGCCGCCGCGCCTCCTTGAGACGCTTGCCCGTGCTCGACACCGTGTAGATTCCGGCGACCTCCCCCAGCACCTGCCCGATGCGCAGCCGCCAATCCGGGCGATGTTCCAGCCAGATTTCGCCCTCGCGGGCCAGGTAGGTATGCGAGAGGGTGCGGCGGTATTGCGCATTCCAGAACTCGATCATCTGGCGGATGCGCGGGTGGCTCGCGTAGCGCGTCTGGAGGGCGAGCCGCACCACGTAGAGCGACAGATCGGCGACGAATGCCCGATCGAGCAGGGTGAACAGGCGGTCGAACAGGCCGCGCGCTTCGAGTTCCGCGAGCAGGAATTCGAAGGCCACCGCGCGGGGGATCACGAGATTGGGGTGGGTTTCTTCGTAGTTTCGCCGCAAGAAACCGAGGAGTTCTCCGGCCCACGACAGCTCGCGCGGGTCGCGGTTCAGGTACGGAAGCAGGCGGTCGGCGACGCGACGCGCTTCGGGGCGGAAGCGCGCGGCGTTGAGATGCGCCTCGTCCGGACCGAGCGCGACGTACACGAAAGCGCCGGACCAGTTCGGCTCCCACATCCCCTGCTCACGCTCGGCGGGCAGGCCGTTCGCGGCGCTGTCGGAGACCGCGATGACGCCGCTATCGCCGCGCGCGGCGGGCGGGAGCCAGTCCATCGTGCGCCGGTTGAAGAGGCGCAACGCGCCGAACATCCACGAGCCGGTGGGAATGGTTTCACGCACCGCGCTTCGCGTCAGATAATTGAGTGTGTCATACGCGACTCGCTCCAACGGGAACACGGGCAAGATGCGCAGCGTGACCGGCTCATCCCCCCATTCGCCGACATAGTCCGCCCACGACACTTCGAAGATGCGCACGAAACTCTCCGGGTCCACGAGGAAGCCCAGGTCGCGGAAATGGAGCGGAATGGCGATCTCCTCGGCGCTCGCCGCCAGTTCCCCAAGCCGCACAATCGGCAATGCCATCGCGATGAAGAGCATCATGCCGCCCGGCGCCAGTTCCACCCGGCCGTCCGGCGTGCGCCGCCCGCGATTGGAAGCGAGGCTCGGCAGCCGCGCCAACCCCGCGCCTTCGGCGAGCGCGAGCAGTTCCCGGCGCGGCGCGTCAACGAACGCGTGCGCCTCGAAGACCGTTTCGCTCGATGGAACGCGCTGCGTGAAGCGCGCCAACGCTTCGCGCGCCAGATCCTCGGCCGGGATCCAATCGCGCGCGACGACGAGCCAGACGGTGGCGGGGCGTGTCTCATCGAGGTGCGCGGCATAGAGCGCGCGCATTTGATCGGGGATGTCCGAGGGCGCGTGCGCGGCCGTCTCGACGAATTCGAGATACTGGATATAGCGGCGCAGTTGGATGCGAATGTGCAGTTCATTGCGCACGACCCAGCGGGGGCCGCTCCGGCGCGCGGCCCGGGCGGGCCGGGTCGCGGTGATGTGGGCGGCGGGCCGATAGCCGACCGGGATGAGCGCGGCCCCGCCCGCCGCCGGGGTGGTGGACGCGGGCACACCCCGCAGCGCGAGGCCGCTCTCCAGTAGCGCCGCCGCGATGCTTTGCGTTACGAGGCCGCGCACCTGACGCTGTTGCCGCTCGGAAACGGAAGGCGCGAAGGTGATTGTTGGCGCGTGCAGGCGCGGCGCGTCAATCGCGCCGACACGCTCCTCGATGGTCTGAGTGGCGACGCCGATCCGCGCGGCGAGCGCGGGGACGAGCCGCGCTCGCAGGGCATCGCGCTCAGCGTCGTCCAGTTCGCCGACGATGCGAAGCCGGAGGGGGATGTGGCAATTGACTTCTCGCGTCACACCTACCTCCCGCGTGCATCGCCGGCCGGTGCACTGGCATCCGAGACGACCCGGAGCGGTCGGGGAAAGCCGGCTACGGCGTCAACTCGACAACGAGGGTGGCGCCACCGACGACCTCGCCCTCCCCGGTTGCCTGCGTGAGGTGGAACAGGTGCTTGCTGCCCGGCTTTTCTTTGGGGTCGAACGCCAACCGGAGCAGCATCGGCACTTTCTGATTATGCTTCAGCAGCAATGCCCATGTGACGCCGGGCTTCACAACTTTGCTGTCCCCCCTGAAGACGATGTCAGCCTTCACCGGGTAGAGCGCCGGGCGCTGCTTGTGGGTGGGCTGATTGAGGGTGATGAAGGTCTCCGCGCGGTCCTGACGGAGGAACGGGTTCGCGGCGATCATCTGGAAGTGGAAATCCCGTATCTTGTTCATCGCGAGCTGCACGACGGCGATGTTGTGCTGCCCGTGGTGGCAGTCGCAGAGGAACTTGAAGTCGCTGCCGCTGAACGGCGCGCCGTCCCCGTCCCCGTAGCAGTTGCCCGCGATGCAGACGTGCCCGCCGTTGAGCGAGGCATCGGCGGGCACGGGGTGCCAGATGCCGCAATCCACGACGAGATTGCCGCCCGCCGGGATCGGGCCGGACGCGAACCCGGTCATCGGCGCGCCGCCGGGGTTCGACGAGGCGAGCGCCGAACTCGGGTTAATGCCCATCGTGTAATCGCAGACCCAGACCTCGAGGTTGATGTTCGAGATCGGCGCCTGGGTCTCGTTGTGGACGTTCGCCATGATGTGGTTGTCCGCGCCGACTTTCGCCGTCCCCGGATCAATCCCGCCGTTGATGAAGAGGTCGGGGCTTTCCCAGTAGGCGGTGCCGTCGGCGAGGGGGCGCGTGCCGTCGTCCGCGGTCGAGTCGCGGAGGGTGAGTCGCTTGCTGTGGGTGTCGGCTTCGCTGCAAGGCATGGGACATCGTCCTTTCGTTTCCATGCGCGTTCGCGCACGGGCCACAATGGAACACGAGTGACAGCGCCTCCGATCAGGCGAGATAGGTGATCTGAAACACTCCCAGTTGCACGGTGTCCGCCGCCTGCGCATTGTCGAGTTGCGCGACGACGTAGTACTTGAAGCGCGCGGTATCAACGGTGGCGAATTGCGCGTCGGCGGCCGCCGTCATGTCGAACGGGTCGCCGGTGCTCTCGATGTGCGCGACGCGATCCGCCGCGCTCGCGTCGGTGCCGAGGCCCTGCCGTTGCAGGTTGATCCGCAGGTTGCCCGCCCCCGAATTCCGCCCGCTCACCCGGAGCGATTGGATGCGCGCGCCGTGCGGCACCGTGATGGACATCATGCCCTGCGCGCCGGTCTGGGTGGGTGGCTTCTGCGCCAGCCCCGCGAGATGCGTCCAGCCATTGACGGCGATCGGCACGAGTTCGGGCGTGAAGGTGGCGGCGAGTTGCTGCGCGGGGGGTTGCTGGCCCAGCGCTTGCAGCGCGGCATTGAGCTGCGTAATCACGCCAGCGAGGCGATTGAACTCCGCTTCCAGCGCGTGGAAGCGCAGATTGAACCCGTTGTCGCCGCCCGCCTGCACGCGGTCAACGTTGTCAATCCAGTCCTGGTGCTGAAACCCCGGTATGTACGAGATGACGGCCATACGCTACTCCTTTCGAGGGCGACCCAAGAGCGAACCGCGCGCGCGGAACGCGGGGTAGGTGTAATCGGGGAAGGCGTTGAACGGTTGGTCCCGCACCTCGACGACATGCGCGCGGAGGGCGCCGGTGATGACCTCCACGCCGACCGGGTGCAGGGCGTTCAGGATGTTCATGATGAGATCGAACTGATCCTTGCGGATCACGGCATTCGCGGCCTCCAGCGCCGGTTTCAGCCGGACTTCGAAGGTGTACGGCGCGGCGTTGTCGTCGAGCGCATAGATGGCCCGCAGGAGCGCCGGCCCCGCCCGCTCCCCACGGACGGTCACGGTCGGGGCGGTGGCGCTGCTCAGTTGCGCGCCGGTCGCCGCCCCCGGTCGGAGGACCCACGTCAGGCGCTCGCCGAGGCCGCTCCCCAGCCGCCACGTGTTCGCGAGGCCCATCGCCGGGGCCGCGATGACGCTGACGCTGTCGTTCCCACGATTGATCACAAAGACGTTCGACCCGCTGGCGGCGACCGCGCGCGGCTCCGGCCCGGTGTGGAGGCTGCCGAGATGCGTGCCGTCCGCTTTCAGCCAGTGCAGCCGCTCGCTCGCCGGTTTGAGGTCCGTGACGTAGACGGCGGAGCCATCGGGCGCGACGGCGACCGCGCTCGGCCGCCCGCCCGCGTCCGCCACCGGCAGCATCGGCCCGACGGTGCGCGCGGCGACATCGAGGATCGCGAGATGGTTCGTTTGCGGGAAGGTGACGTAGCCCTTTGCGCCGTCCGGTGCGAGGGCGATGCCGAGCGGCGACTCCGCGAGCGCGATGGCGCCCGACGCCGCGAAGGGGGCGGTCGTGACGATCGCGATCCGCATATCCTGATCCACCGCCACCCAGACCTCTTTCCCATCCGGCGTGATCGCCAGCCCGGTCGGGTGGTTGCCGACGACCAGCGCGCTGAGGACGGTGAGGCCCGCCGTATCCACCTCGACGAGCGTGTTGCCGCTCTGACACGCGACATAGAGGCGCGGCTGCGTGGGGTGATGGACGAGCGCCGCCGGGGTGTTCGCGACGGCGATCGCCGCCAGTTGGTTGCCGGTGGCCAGGTCAATCGCCGTGATCGTGTTGCTCGCGGTGTCCGCGGTGTAGAGCCGCGCGCCGTCCGGGCTGACCGCGACCGCACCCGGCGACCATCCGACCTTGATCGCCCGCCGTACGTGCCCGGTCGCGGCGTCAATCTCGCTCGTCGTGTCCGTCCCGCTGTTCGCGACGTAGGCTGTGCCGCCCGCCACGGCGACCCCTTGCGGCAGGGCGCGCGGCGAGATCGCGTAGTCGCTCGTCGCGCCCTCGCCGATCTGCGTCGCGCCCGTCACGGCGATCAGGTCGTCCGGCCGCTGGCGCACGAGGATCTGGTTCGCCTGCCGCCTTATGTACGTGAACCCGGCCGCGTGCGCGAGCGCGCCGAGTGGCCCGGCGGCGAGCGACGCGTGCCGCAATGTCAGGGCGCGCCCCGCCCCGCGCGGGCCATCCGCCGCCGGGACGAACGCTTCCACGATCTCCAACTGCCCCGCCGCGCCCGTGCCCGCGATCAGGTCGAGCAGCCGGTTCAGGCGCGCCGCGACGGAGGGCTGCATGCGCCGGTGGTTCAGGTCGCTCCCGTACGTCGCGCGCCCATCCTGGTGCGTCACGAGGTAGGAGGGGCGGAAAAACGGGTCGGCCTCGCCGGCGATCTCCTCCGCCGCGCCGACGCTCCCATCCTCGGCGAGCGATTGGCCGTCGGGCAGATCGGCAAGGCCGATCCGGATGGCCCGTGTGCCGGACGCGCTATGCCGCCGCAGCGTTGTCTCGACCTTCACATTCACCGTCCCGGTCGCGGCGGCGTTCAGCGTGATCGTCGGGCCGGTCGCTTTGGTCGCGATGGTCGCGCGCCCCGATCCGCAATTGACGGTCAGCCAGTGGGTTTGCGCGTCGAGCGGCAGGGGCGGCTGCATCTCGAGTTGCAGCGTCTGGCCCAGGAGTGCGTCGAAGCCATTCTGGGGTGTCGCCGTCCCGCCCGTCGCGACAATGTCGAGATAGTCGCCCGGCGCGACGGACGCATAGACGACCTCGGCGTCGTTGCGATGGCAGACGAATGTGAAACCGGCCTGCTGCGCCAGCGCCGCCAACCGGCCCGCGTCAACCGTCTCGTGCGTCAGCATCACCGCGCGCCCGACCGCGCGCAGATCGTCCGCGCGGGGGTCGAAGGCGCTCTCGACATGGAGTTTGCCCGCGCTGCCCGCAAGGAGATCGAGCAGCCGGTTGAGCGCGCGCATCGTCCCTAACTGCATCTTGTGCGGATCGGGGGCCGCTTCCGTCCGCGCGAGCGTGCGGGCGGGCGGTGCGGTGTACGTGGCGCGCGCGTCCTGATGGATCGTGAGAAAGAGCGGATCGAACGAGAGTTCCTGCGCCGCCGTGCCGTTGGTGTCCGCCTCGCGGACGCGCCGGTTTCCCTCGGTATCCATGCATGCCCCCGCGGCGAGGGTTTGCGGCGTGATGGTGAGCGCGGCGACACCCGAAATGAGCGTGGCATTCGCATCGTTGACGATCAGGGGTTCCGTCTCGCCGTTGATCGGGCCGACCGCGCCATTGAGCGCGTCGCGCAGATTGGCCGCAGTCGGCAGCGTCCACCGCGCGAAAATCGCCAGCCGCCGCCGATAGGCGCTGTCGCTCTCGCCGAGCACGGGGTGGAACGCCGCCAGCGCCCCCCGCGACAGCCGCACCTCGTCCACGACACCCTGATAGGCGGCGGTCGCCGCGCGGCCAATACGCACCGGCTCGGTATTCGTCAGCGCGCCGATGCTCGCGAGCGATGCCCTGGCGCCCAGCACGCCGTTGACGTACAGCCGCGCTTCATCCCCCGCCCGGTCAACGACGCCCGCGAGATGCGTGAATCGGTCGGTCGGGAGCGATTGATCGGCAAAGAGGCCCACCTGCCGCGCGCCGTCGCCGAGCAGGAAACGGGCATTCAGCGGGATGCCCCGGCTGAATTCGCCGACCGTCAGCGCCCATCCGGCGCGCGTCGCGTCGTCCGGGTTGGCGTGCTTGGCGATCACATGCCCCGGCCCCGTCGCCGCATCCGGCTTGACGAAGCACTCCACGGTGAAATCGTCGCCGGGGGCGAACGCGAGCGCGGCGAGGGAGTCTACGCGGATTTCCGCGTTCGGGTCGCGGAAGGCGAAGCCGTCGCCGAACCGCCCGGCCGCGCCGCTCGTCGCCCGTTTGCCGACGTTCTGGCCGGGATGCCCCGCCGCGCCGTAGCGCGCCATCGCGTCGTCGACGGTGTCGACCTCCGCCCCGGCGGCCGCGCGCTCGTCGAGGTGATAGAGCGCGATCGTTTGCGCGTCGAACGCAGAGGGGAGCGGCGGGAAGCGGGGGACGCCGAGATCGTTGCCGAGCAGATCGAGGCTGAAGCCGAGGGCGTCCGGCAGCCGCCGCTGCGCCTGCACCCGTTCGAGATGGCGGCGGATCGCATCCCGCTCCCACCCCACCACCCAGAGCAGTTTCGCGGTGTTGCCGAGGAGGGCCGTCAGCCCCCACGCGTTCGCGGCCTCGCCGTCGCCCGCCGCCGGGGTCATGTGCAGCCGCCGCAGCACGGCGCTCGCCCCCTCGTCCGCGCCGAGATCGAGGGCGAACGACGCCCCTTGGAGGCTGCCCGCCGGGACGGTGACGGACGCGCTCCCGGTCGCTGCCCCGCCGAGCACGTCGTAATCTACGACCACCCGCGTCGCTATCGCGACATCGCGCGCGGCGACGAGCAGATAGCGCGGCTCCGGCAACTCGCCGAAGAGCGCGAAATGCTCCGCGAAATCGTACGGCGCGACGGCGGCCTGCGCCGCGTCGCCCGCCGCGACCAGGGCGAGCGCGAGCGTGTCCGCGCCGCGCCGGAAGGGCACGGTCAGTCGCTGGGCCATCGTGCGTGCCGCGAGGTCCGTCATCGCAGTCCCACCCCGATATCGAGCAACTCGCTGTCGAGCCGGAAAATGGCGATCTCCGTTGGACCGAGGATCAGGTTGTCGCCGACCGGCAGTTCGATCGTGTCCGTCTGGAAGGGCACGGCGCCGAACGCGATCCGCCCGAATGCCGCGGGGCACCGCCGCAAATGGACGTTCTGCACGTCGTTGACGCCCGGTTGCTCGACGAAGGCGCGCATCACTTTGGAATAGAGCACGTTGTCGCCGAGTTTGAGCGCGCCGATGTCGGCGGCGAGCCGCGCCTTAATCGAGGCGAGGAGTGCCTGCGTATCCTGCCCGGACGCCGCGATCACCGTCGCCCGCACGCCGACCTCGATGTGGTTCGCCTGGATAATGTTCGGATAGATGCCGATCGGGCGGACACGATCCACCGCCGCCGAAACCTGCTCGAAGATCCCCGTCACGGGGCCGATCGTCCGCCACGGGCGGCCGACTTCGTGCGCCACCACAATATCGAAATAATACGGATCGCCGAGATGCCGCTCGCCGCTGAAGAGCCGGTCGTTGAAGTTGAAGAGGTTGAAGAAACTCTGCGACACGTCCACGCCGCCGAGGGGATCGAAGAGGTGGACATCGAGCACGCCACCGACGCCGAGCGCGGCGCGGCGCACGCTTTCCAGCGTCCACATCTCCCGTGGCACGCCGAGCAATCGCGCGCGGTAATCGGTGTCCGACTCGGCGGCAAGGCCGCCGCTGAAGGGCGCGGGGTTGCTCACCTGCACGGTCGTCGTGCCGCCGAGGCTCAGTTCGAATTCCTGGAAGATCGGGTCAATGCCGACGAGCGTGGTCGCCGCGATGTCGCTCGCCGGGCCGCGCTCCAGGGCGCGCACCGTGACCGTCGCCTGCGGCGTACCGGCGCTCAAGGTCAATGGGGCGGTCGTGGCGTATGCGCGGATGGGAGCCGCGGTGACGACGATTGTCCCCTCCGGGAGCGTGTACTGCCGCCCCTGCGCGGGGTTGGTCAGGGTGAAGACCGCCTGGCCTTCGGAATAGAGCGGCTGGCGGGATACGCCGAGATCCCGACCGAGCAAATCCAGCGCGTCGCCCGTCGCGGTCGAGACGAAATTCCCGTAGTACAGATCCTCCATGCGCTTCCAGAGTTCGGCGTCCTCCGCCGCGACGACCTGGAGGATCATGTTGAGGGTGCTGGTGGGCGTGAGGTCCACCGCGCCGCCGAACACGGGGCCGAACATCTGCCGCGCGCGATCCCGCGACTCGGCGAGGATGACATCGAGGCCCTTAATGGTGAAACCCGCGTCGGTGACGCCGAAGTCTGCCATCTCACACCCCCACGTTCACGACGAGCGTCGCCGTCTCATTCGCGATCGTGTCGATCACCACCTCGACCTGCCACAATCGCAGCCGCTTGTGCGCGCGGAGGATCTCCGGCGTTAACTCGGGGTGGCGCGCCAGATAATCGGCGTCATCCTCGAAGACCACCTCGCGGATGTCGCGCACGCGCGCGTCGGTGCTGATCGTCTGGATAAGGCTCACCTTGAGGAAGTCCTGCACCGACCGCCGCCCATGCGGCTGCGTGAAGGCCTGCGTGACATCCAGCCCGTACGTCACGTTGAAGATGTCGCTGCCGAGCGGCGTGAGGACGCGCAGCTCCAGCGCCTGCACGAGATTCGGCAGGCCGCTCACCATCCGGAATCCATCGCCCTCGAGGACGAGATCGCCATCCACCAGGGCGAGACTTGTCCCGAGCAGGCTATCGCTCGCCATCTATCGGCTCCTCACGTCGTTTGCAGTTTCGTCTGCCCGGCGGACTGGACGGTCCAGAAGACCGGCACGGGCGGCTTCGGGATGCCGTCCGTCAACCCGGTGGCGGTATCGAGCATGATCGGTTGCCCGTTGATCGTCATTTTCACGGCCATGCCCGCCGTGACGCTCGTCACCAACTGGCAGGGTTTCGTCCCGGTCGTCGGGTCGAGCGGGATCGTGCAGAGGCTGATCGGCGCGCCCATCAGATCGGTCTGCACGAGCACGGGGTGTCCGTCCGCCTTCAGGGCGTGCTGGCTCGCCGTTGCGTGCACCGTCCCGCCGTGCGGGCATTTGATCACCGATGCCTCGGTCAGGACGTTCGACATCACGTCACCTCCACGGCGGCGCCGTTCAATTGCAGCGTGACACTGCCGTTCGTCATGGAGATCTTCTGCTGGGTCGTCTGGATCTGCACCTCGCCCGCGCTCGTGATCGTGACCTTCGTGCCGCTCTTATGCTCGATGACGATCTGGTCGGCGAGGTCGCCGGCGACGGTCGGGCGCGTGCCCGCGTGCGCGAGGAGCGATTCGCCGACCGCGATATGCAGCCCCTTCGCCTGGATGACGCGCCGCCCCTCCTTGTCGGTGAGGTCGTTGGCGGTGGGGGTGGTGTCCGTCGGCAGATTGTCTCCGGTGAGGCCCGTCGGCAAACAGAGCCAGTAGTCCCCCGCGAGGTTCGGCGGGGCCTGCAACAGCGGGTTATCCGCCCACAAAAAGCCGGTGACAATCGCGTCGTTCGTCAGGCCGAGATTGTGGGCGAGCAGGGCGCGCATCTTCGGATAGATGGGCATGACCAGCCCGCACTTGTGGAAGGCGAAGGGCGAGGCAATCGGCCGGTCGGTGAGTTGAATCGGGCTTTTGTTTACCGGCGTCTGCACGCTCGGCGAGATCGCGTCAACCGGCGGTGACTGCTTGTAGTAGAGCGTGGCGAGATGCTTCTGCTGCGCGCCCGGCGTATACGTTTGCACCTCGCCCACGTCAATCGCTGGTTGCTGCGTGCTCTCCGCAAGGTCGCGGACGCGCCTGATGACACTATGCGCGCCCGATTGCAATCGCGTCAGCTGCCCCGCTTGCACATCGGCAAGGGTGAGCACGCAGGTATAGCCGCTCGTGGACGAACCGCTCGAGGACGAACCGGCTGCCGGTGCGCCACCTGCGGACGCGCCACCCGCAGACGAACCACCGGAAGATGCCCCGCCCCCGGACGAGCCGCCCGTGGACGAGAAGGAGTGCGTGCATTCTTCGATGCGAAAGACCTTCTCGTCCTCATCCGGCAATTTTACCCTGACGCGCTGCCCGACGCGCAATTTGGGGTTGCCGAGCACGGTGACTTTGAAACTGGCGCGCGCCGTCGTTTTGGCTTTCGTGTTCGCGTTGGGGGAAGCCTTGGCATCTTCCTCCGTCTCCTGGCTGTCGTCCAATTTGACGATGTTCTCCTCCGGCGTCAGCGTGGCCGCCGGATCCCCCGAGCCGACGTTGTTCTTGATGAACACCTGCTTGTCTCGCAGGACAATCGGCACCTTCCGCCGGTCCGCGAAGACACGCAGCGCGTCGAGCGCGGTATCTTCATCGAAAGCGAAATCGCTCTCGGTATTCTCAAGGCCGTGATCGGTCGGCGCGGTGACGCCGGTCCCGTCCAGGACGAGGCTCAGGAATGCATCGGCGGTTGATTGTTTCGGCACCTGGCATTGGAAGTTGCGTTTCGTGCGCAGTTTATATCCGGTGATCTCCTGCCCCTTGATCGTCGTCTCCATGATGCCGCTGTCGTTCACGTCGCTCTTGATGGCGGTGATCGCCCCGTCCATCACGACCTCGGTTGGGCGGAATGGCGCCGGTGCATCATCGAAGTAGCCGAGGAACACCTTGGCATGGAGCGGTTTGTTCTGCTGCATCCCTTTTTTCTGCGCGCTCTTGAGCAAATCGGCGGTATCTTTGGAGAGATCGTTCATTTTGATCGTGAAGGTGCTGGCCGTCGCGCCCGTGTGCATTTCGAGGGTGATGTCGGCATCGAGGATGTGCTGGCCGCTGAAGATGTCGTTCGAGACACGGACGGGCAGGCCGATACCGAGGAGCGTGGACGCGGCGCTCGCGACCGCACCGGCGAGGCCGCCCGGCCCCGCGTCCGGGCTTTCTTCTTCGATCTGCACCTTGTACCAGATTATGAAGCCCATCGCGCCGCTATGCCTCCGCGTACAATCGAACCGAATGCGCCCTGGCCGTTCAAGTTCTGTTTCGCCACCTGCATCGTGTGGAAGACGAAGGCGAGTTCCGCCGCCTCATACTCCAGTTCGGGCACGAGTTTGCGCTGGAAGATCGCCGTCAATCCGTCCGGGCTTTCCCGCAGCACGCGCATGACGAGGAACGCGCCGTCTTGCGGGAGCGTGAGGACCTCGGTTTGCGCCGCGATCTGCTCCGCGACGTTGGCATAGAGCAGAATTTGATAGACCTGCCCGCCGAAACCGAGCCGAAATGACTGCGGGAAGCCCTCATCGGCATTGATTGGCAGCGAGAGATAGGTGCGCGTGCTCATCGCCTCTTTCCTTCATTACGGCCCCGGCGCGCGGGGGATCGGGTTGGGCGGTGGCCCGGTCGAGACGAACGCGGTCCCGACGGCGAGGGCAAGGTCCGCCGCCTCTCCGAGGATCGTCGCCACATTGGTGCGCGGCACATGCGTGAGCGAAATGCTGACGTTGAGCGCCTCCCGGTTCTGCGCGTTCTGCACGAATTTCAAGTCGGTGATCTGCATATCCAGGCTGATCGTCAGCGGCGACACGACTGGGATGCCGACGAACCTGAGCAGGAAGGACGTGGTGGCGACCAGCGCGCGGGAGCTGAGCGCCATCGCCTCGAGGTCCTTTTTCAGGAGCAGGCGTCCCCTTCCGATCAGCATCGCCTCGATGGCGATCGTCTTCGTGTTCGGCGAGATCGCCTGCGAGAACCGGCTGCCCGCGATTTTCTCGATCCTGTAGCCCTCACTGATCGTCATGCTCTGCACGTATTCCAGCGGTGTCAGGCCGACATAGACCACTTTCGTGGGATCGAGAGCAGACAAAATACCATCAGCCATCGGCTATCCTTTCGGCGGCCCATATATTGGTGGCGCGCGATCAGGCTTGCGCGCGTAAGGCGTCATCGAGTGCGTCGAAGATATATCCCGCGATCCGCTCCATCTGCCCATCTCCGAGCGCGCCGACCGCCTCGATGTAGACCGGGAAGTAGAAGTTGAGCACGTGTTGCATCCCGGCCCCCGCAGGGTCGAGGAAGGCCGCGCCGTCCTCGTCGGCGGGGCGATAGACTGCCGCGTGCGGATCGTCCTCGTCGCCCGCCGAATCCCAGTCGTCGTTCATTGCCGCCACTCCTGACACGCGCTAATTGCGGGTCGCCGTCATCGTGCGTGCCGAGCAGTTGAACGTCGCGGCGGGCGCGCCGTCAATGACGACATTGCTCGGGTTCGCGGAGGTGATGATGCAGCCCGAAAAGGCGATGCTCTTGAACGCCCAGTCCGTGCCGCTCCCCTCCGCCACGGTGACGTCGAACTCGGTTCCGTTGAGCGCCAGCTGCGTGAGGTCCGCGACGGCGGTGCCGATCGCGCGGATGGTCATGACGAAGGTGAAGGTGGCCGGCTGGCGCACGTAGCCGACATTGTCGGTCTCGATGCTGTGGATGACCGTGTGCGGCGTGTTGAAAGTCGGCGTGAAGGCGTCAATCGGCGAGATGAGGGCGGTGCCAAGCCGCACTTCCAGTCGCGTGTTCCAACTCATTGTGTGCTCCCCCTTCGCTAGTCGAACTTCAGCGTGATGGCAAGCCGGTGGATCGCACCCGCGTACTCGATGACGGTGACGACCTCGACGACCCGCTCGGATTGCGCGTTGTGGATCTGCTGGAGTTCGTCGTCGCTGAGCGCGTTGGGGTCCTTATCGAGCAGGAGCAGGATCGGGATAATCACCTGGAAACTCTCGATCACCTCATTGCGGACGAGCGGCTTCAGTTCTGCCTCCATCAGCGAGACAAGCCCGCGCAACCCGGCGCGGCTGATCCGCAGTGTGCCGATGGACTTGATGAGCCGCGCTTTGAGCCGGAAGGAGATGTCGTCAACGGTGCGGACGATGTCTATGTACTTCTTGCCGCCGGGGTTGCCGGTGTACCCCTCCCCCATGTAGACGCCCTTGCCGGGGATCAGCGTCGGCTCCGCGAGCCAGTTCACGCCCTTGCCCGCCGGCCCGCTGTCGAACGTCTCCGTGCCGTTGATGGCGGCGATCTCCGTGGGGCTGAAGACGGCGGACGTGATGTTCACCTGCTTGAGCAGGAGCGAGATGTGGGGCGCGTAGCCGGCGATCGTCCCGGCGACCGCCGCCGCCGCGTCCTGGTCGCTCTTGTGCGCGATGTAGACCATCCGCTCGTTCGCGAGCGTGCCCGTGATCGGGGCCGTGTCCGTCGCCCCTTTCGCGAGCATCGCCACGCCGATGCGCTCCTGCCCGTCGCCGCCCGTGTTGGAAACGCTCGTCACATGATTGGCGAGCTGCGCGATGGCGCCCGGCGGGGCCGTGGCGGGGTCGCCGGTCGTCGTGGTGAGCGCGGTATTGGCGATCACGACGATCTGCGCGTCGAGCGTGCTGACGACATCGAGGGCGGCGACGAAATCCGGCCCCGCCGCCGTGCGGACCCCGTAGATCAGGGGCGGCCCCGGCGTCTGCTGGAAGGCCATCGCGATCGCCTGGCCGAGGTCGCCCGGAAAGGCGGCGAGGGCGGCGGCGCCGGTGGTGAAGGCTTGCGCGGTATTCGCGGGGCCGGCGGTCGCCGCCCCCACGACCGCGATATTGCCGGTGCCCCGGATCACCGGGGCGAAGAGGTCAACGACCGGGTTGACGCGGATGTAGCGAGTCACCATGTGCGATCTCCTCCGTGTGGCACGGGCGCGCCGGGATCGGCCTCCCGGATGGCTGGGTCAGCGGCTCATCCCCGAGTGATAGCGATCCCACAACTTCCGGCGCAGGCGCTCCAGTTCCGTCCGGTTGAGCGCGACATCCGCGCCCGCGCCGGTCTCCCCCGCCGCTGCGTCGTCCACCGCCTCGCCCGCGTCCGCCGCTTGCGCGGTCGCGTCGTCGGCCTGCTTGTCGTCGGTGGCCTTCTTGTCTGGCATGCCGTCCTCCCTTACCTGACTGCGATTGCATCCGATGCCAACCCCGCCGATGCCACCGGCGTCGGCGGGGCATTCCCTCACGACGGTGTGACGAACAAGGCGAGCACGCCTTCGGTGGCGAAGAAGGTGGTGAGCGCGCTCGCGGTGAAGGGAAGCCCCGCGAGCGCCGCTTCGGGAAAGAGCGCGAGCGCGGCATAGGGCGTCCGCACGGTGGCGGTCTCCGTCTCCCGGCGAAAGGTGAGGGCGCGCTCCAGCGCGATGCGCGCCAGTTTCGCCTGCCGGAGCGTGGCGGCGACATCAACGACATCGCGGATAAAGACGGCGAGATTCAATGTGTAGCGGTGCTGGTTGCCGGGCGCATCGGGGTTGAACGGCCCCGGCGGCTTCAGTTGAATCTCGGTGACGAGGTAGTGCGCACGCTCCTTGAGTTCCGCGAAGGTGGCGATCTGATTGTCGGCCATGAAGGCGTCCACATTGAAAAACCGGAACCGGGCGCGGAATTCGTCCAGCGTGTTGAACCCGTCCACCGCGTGGGTGAGGATGGACGCCACCTCGCCGCTCTCCACCTCCAGCACGAGGGTGAGGCCCAGTTCCGCCGACAGGTCGAGCCAGGTTGGCGTCAGCACGTTGCCGCCTTCGTACGTCACATCGGTGCGCGCGTAGTGGGGCGTCGTTTGCGTCCAGGTGCCCTGCGTGCGTTTCGGCGGGAAGACGGGCTGCTCGAACTCCGTGCGGCGCACCTGCACGTCGCGCACATCGTGGATCGTCGCGAAGGGCATCTCGTACACCGCGTCGAGCAGCGTGCGCAGCCGCGTGTGCGTCGGGTCGCTCGCGGGCGCGATCAACTGCGCGAGTTGCGCCGGGTCGCGCAGTTGCACGAGTAATTGGTCAACAAAAAGGCTCATGCCCGCCTACATCTCCCGATCCGCCCGGCTTGCGCCGCCGCAGCCGCTGCCTGATGCGCCCGTATGGGTTCAGCGCCACCCCGGCCTCCTCGAGGTAGACCGCCACGAAGGCGGCGATCTCGTTGAGGTTGCGCAGCGAGCGCTGCGCGCCATCCGGCACATGGGTCACATAGCCCTGCCACGTCGGGCCTTTGCCCCGCTCCGCGCTCTCCTCGATCCGGATTTTGACGATGAATGAGCAGATGCGAGAGGTAGTCATTGCTCCGCCGCTCTCGTGTGCCATCCCGATGCTTCATCTTCGGGCGGCGTCTCATCGGTACCGGACACGACGAGGTGTACCAGATGGCGGGGGCGCGCAGCGTCTCGCGGGCGTCTGCGGAACGTCTCGCGTTGACCGACTATTTCCGGGCACAAAAAGCGCGGTGACGGCACGAGAACATGCTCTAGGCATGGCAGGAGTTGATGCATCGCCCCCGCATCCGAACCAGGAATGGAATGGAGCGACTCAATGAAGAGGTCAAGCGGCGCACACGGGTAGTGAGGATCTTTCCTAACTCCGAGGCATGCTTGCGACTGGTTACAGCGATTTGTGCGGAGCAGTCGGAGGACTGGATCAGCGGGCGCTGCTACCTGTCTCTGGTTGACGGTGCGGGTACTATGGACCCATAACGCTTCTCACGGTTGCGTAGATACTTTCGCGGGAAAGGGGAAGGATGGATACGCACGCTCGCCCTTGGGTCGTGCACCCGTGGGTTACCACCGCGACCGGCGTAATCCGCTTCGGCGCGGGTGTCACGACTCGCGCAGGGGCTCACAACTGGTCGCATCACCTCGCCCTCGTGCAGGAGTTAGAGGCGCTCGATTTCGACTCGCACTGGCTCCCTGACCACCCCGCCTTCCTGTTCGACTGCTGGGGGATGCTCGCCGCGCTCGCCGTTTCGACCTCCCACATCCGGATCGGTCCCTTGGTGAGCTGTGTCGGTTATCGCTCGCCGATCCAGCTCGCGCGCCACGCGGCGGACGTCGACCGGCTCAGCGGAGGGCGGCTCATCCTCGGTGTCGGCAACGGCTGGGTCGCGCCCGAGTTCGCGCAACTTGGTCTCCCCTTCCCGCCCGCGCGGGAGCGCCTGCAGATGCTCTCCGAGACGGTCGAGATCGTGCACGGCCTGTGGGGGACGGCACCGGGCGCAGCCTCGGCGCAGGAGGCGACAGCCATCGACCCGGCGTCGGGCGTGTCGGGCTTGACGCCCTTCGCCTACAGCGGGGAGCACTATCGCCTCGACGGCGCGGTGGTGCGCAACCCGCCGGTTCAGCGCCCGCGCGTGCCCGTGATGATCGCGGGTGGCGGCGAGCGGGTGACGCTGCGCCAGGTCGCCCAGTATGCCGACGCCGCCAACTTCGGTGCGGATAGCACGCCTGGCGCGGTGCTGGCTGCGGAGGGAGTCCGACGCAAGCTGGAGGCGCTGCACCGACACTGCGACGACCTCGGCCGGTCATACGATTCGGTCCTGCCCACGCATTTCGCGAACCCGGTGGTGCTCGCCGAGACGAAGGCGACCCTCGCGGCGAAGCGCAACGCGCTGCCGCCGACCTATCGCAACGTGCAGGGATTGTTCGGCACCCCGAGCGAGGCGGTAGCGTACTATCGGCCGCTGGTCGAGGCCGGGTTGCGGTATTTCATCGTCAACCTGGCGACGTACGAGGATGTGGAGACGGCTCGACTGCTCGCAGAGCGCGTGCTCCCGGAGTTGGGATAGGGATATGAGCGGAAATCGGAGGAAACGACACGACTATCCGATGATGAGGGGACATAGCATAGAAGAATCTGGACTCGACCAAAAGCGCCCGCATCGTAAGGGTGCGTTCGCGAAAGGGCGGCGATGCATTTTCCGGCGCGTCAATCGGTGTCGAGCATCGCCCGTTCAATGGCCTGGATGTCCCGCTGGACTTGACGATGCACGTCATCGAGCAGGGAGCGGAAGTGTTCGAGGCGGTCGAGCACGTCCGGCAACCGATCGGGCGCCCTCCCGACGGAGAGCGGTGGATGGGACTCGCCGCGCACGCCGTCGAGGTGGTCCGCCCGGATCGCCTCGTAGAGCGCCTGCGTCTGCTTCGCGGGGGAGACGTCGAGTTCTTCGCTCAGCACGGCGACGCATCGCTCGTACTGCCGCAGGGCCGTCGTGCGGTCGCCGGCGAGATAATGGAGGCGCATCAGCCGCCGGTGCGTGCTCTCGCGGGCGCGCTCGTAGCGGAGGGTCGCCATGCCGTAGACGATGCTGCGTTCGTAGTCGCGGCGCGCGTCGAAGTGATCCATGAGCTTGTCGAGCAGCGCGAGATACATGTTCTGGAGACGTTCCCGCTCGTACAGGCACCAGTCGTCGTACCAGTCCTGCAGCAAGTCGCCGCGATAGAGCGCGACGGCATCCTGCACCGCCCGCGCCTGGCGCGCGTCGAAATCCTCGCCGCGCACCCCCTGCACGAGCGTGAACGCCCGCTCGAACACGGCAACATCGAGCCAGACGTCCGCGCTCGCGTCCAGTTTCACGTCGTCCTGCTCGACCAGGAGGAGGCGATTGCGGTCGCCCGCCGTCGCGTTCAGGGCGGTATGCAACTGCCACAGCGCCTGCCGGAGGTATTTCCTGGCCTGGCCGATCGCATTGTCGCCCCAGAGGGCGCTGGCGATCGCCTCGCGCGAGTGGCTCCGGCCGCGATGGAGCAGGAGATACGAGAAGACCGCCTGCACCCTGGTCGCGTCCAGCCCCGCGACGATTTCCCCCTGCCGTTCGGCGCGAAATCTGCCGAGCAAACTGACATCCAGCGTTGACATGCAGGCCCTCCCCGAGATGCGATGGAAGTGGATCCGGCTATAAGGATAAACGTCGAGCCAGATCAATCGGTTTCGGGGGAGAGCGAGGCGATTAAAGATAATCGGTCGCGCCGCATGCGCGCGGCGCGACCGATTGGCCCGCGCTCATGGCCCGCCATCGGGCGCGGCGGCGACGATGCCCGCCGCCGCGAGCGCCGCCCAGGCGATCTGCGGATGGATGATATCGCCGTGCGCGCCCGACGGCGGGCCGCCCGCGACGATGAGCGCGTTGCCGTCGAGATTGAGCGCCTGCCCCGCCGCGAACGGGTAGGATTGCCCCACGGGGCCGATGCGCACATCCTGCGCTCCCACCGCCTGCGCGCCATCGTGGCCCATCGCGCTCCAGCGGAAGAGCAGGTCGTCCGCCGCCGCCGCGTCGTCGTGCGCCAGCATGGAGGCCATGGGGTAGAGCGTGCCGACCGCCGTGTCCTTGAGCGTGTGGGAGATGATGAGCGGCCCGTTCACGCGCCCCGCCATGTTCGCGAGCGCGCCGCCCCGGCTCGGGTCGAAGGGCAGGGCGGAGGCGAAAGCGAAGTGCGAGAACGCCCCCTGCAGGAGGAAGAGCGAGCGGACGGGCGACGCCGCTCCCGTCGCGCCGTCCGGCAGGCCGCTGAGGGCGAACGAGACGACGCGCGCGCCGAAACTGTGCCCGACGAGATGGATGCGGAGGTTCGGTTGCGCCGCGCTCAGTTGGCCGATCAGCGGCCCGAGGCCGACCTGGCCGACGACGCCCGCGCGCTTCTTCATCTCCCAGTACGTCGCGGCGCGCAATGCCTCTTTCGCGCCATCCCAGAGGTTGCCGAAGACGTCGCCGATGCCCATCGCCCCTCCCCCCTGCGGGTGCGTGGCGACGGCGGAAAAGTATCGGAAGAGGTGCTGCGGGTCGTCGCGCAGCATCGCCTGGTCGCCGTTATCCTCGGGGGCGGCCGAGGCGTCGGGGGTGGCGACGAGCGGTTTCAGCAGTTGCTGGAAGCGCGCGAGCGCCGCCGGATCGCGCGGGCGGGTGGCGAGCAACCGGGCGAGTTCGTCGAGCGCCTGCTGCTGGGCGGGGTCCGTATACATCGCCTTCAGATCGGTCGCGAGCGTCGCGTCCGACGGGCGGACATGCACGGCCATCGCGCCGCCCGCCTGCGCGGGCGGCGCCTCATCCGCCCAGCGCATCGCGGGCCAGAGCACGCCGACGATGCCGATGGCCGCCGTGTTCGGCGCCTGGCCGCCGTCAATGAGCGCGCGGATCTGCCCGAAGAAGTGGGCGTACAGATTGCGCGCCGCCTGCGTGTCGTTGTTCCAGCCGTGCGACATGATGAAGAGGTCCGTGAGCGCCTGCCCCGGCAACTCGGCGAGGAGTTGGCCGGTCTCCGTCGGGTTCGCGGGTTGCCCGCTCTCGTCGAAGGCCATTTCCCAGTAGGGGAATCCCGCTACCTGTCCGACCATCGCCGTCCTCCTTTACACCGATTGAATCGCGCGCATCAGGTCTATCAGCCCGTTACCCTCGAAATACCGCTCGCGCCCGAGCGAGGTGGCCGTCTGGAGAAAAATCCGCTTCACCTCCTCGGGGCGGCCGATATATTCGCGGCGCACGGAGAGGAAAGCCGCGACGACACCGGAGACGTGGGGGGCGGCCATGCTCGTCCCGCTGTCATCCAGATAGAACGCGGTCTTCTCTTCCGGCTGCACATTCCATACGGTCGTCAGCAATTGGCCGACGGCGCAGGAGGTGATCGCCTCGCCGGGCGCGACGAGGTCCGGCTTCGCCCGGCCGTCGCCCGTCGGCCCTTTAGAGGAGAAGTAGGAGACGCCGTAGGTGTGCGGCATGTCCCGGTGCGTGGAGCCGACGGTGATCGCCAGTTCGGCGTTGCCGGGGTCCATGATCGTCTGGGCGAGGCCGCTGTTCAGTTGCCCCGCGTTCGTCGCGACCTGCCCGTAGCCGCTGTTCCCCGCCGCGACGACGACGACGACGCCCGAACGCACGAGGCGATCCACCTCGACGCAGATCGGGCTTTGGCCGCAGGCGAACCAGCGGGGGTTGAAGGGGTAGCCGAGGCTGAGATTGACGCCGTGGACGCGGAGCATCTTGCCGTTGCCGTTCAGTTGCTCGCGCACGTATTGCAGCGCGCGGATCACATCGCTCGAGACGCCGTTCCCCGATTCGTCGAGCACGCGCAGGCTGACGAGTTTGCAGCGCGGCGCGACGCCGGTGAGCGATTCCCCGTCGGCGAGCGGGCGCTCCTCGACCGCCTCGACATCGCTGTCCGGGTCGCCGGACGCCTGGATGCGCTCCCCGAGGCGCACCGTGTAGTCGGCGGCCTGTCCGGGCTGAGAGAGCAGGCCACCGGCGATGATCCCGGCGACGTGCGTCCCGTGGCCGCAGGGATCCGCCGGGCGGTCGAGCGGTCGCAATACCCCCGGTTGCAGGAAGTCCATGTGGAGATCGGCGACATCATCCGCCAGCGTCTTGTAGGCGCCGAAGTGCGGGTGCGTCGCCTCGATGCCCGAATCAATCACCGCCCAGGTGATGTTCGCGCCGAGCGCGCTGTAGGCGCGGTGTGCGGCGTCCGCCTTCACGGTGGCGAGGGGGCGGTCCATCAGTCGCCGGACGGGAAAGTCCGGCCAGACGCGGTAGATCGCCCGCTGCGCCATCGCCGGCGCCTGCTGATCCTCGTCAACGAGTCGCCGGACGTCGGCCATCGCGAGGGTGCAGCGGTAATACGTATTTCCGATCAGGACGGGGTCCGGTGCGGACGAAAAGAGCCGGTGGTAGAGATCGCGGAATGCCCGGTCGGCGCCGGGCAGGCCCGCCGCGTGCCGCAGGTTCAACTCGACCATGATGGGGATAGGCGTGGTCTCATCGGCGGCGGCGAACATCTCCTGCCGCTGCCGCGCGTCGAGGAGCGGTTCGGTGATGGCGCCGCGGCGCAGCAGCGGCTGGCCGTTCGGTGCATTCGCGGATGACGAACTGCCGGTCATGGACAGCGCCCTCCTCCGGCGGTGTTCTCTCATGAGAACGGATGAAGCCTTCCACGCCCCGATCACCCCGCGCACAATGCGATGGTGCGGAACATCCGTGGACACAAGGCAATGATTCGGTCCTGCTTAAGAGAACGTTCGCGGCGCGGGGGCGGTTCCGCATCGCGCGTGTGGACACGGGGAGAGCGATGGTGCCGCAGGTGGGGGTCGAACCCACACGGGTATTACCCAGCGGAGTTTAAGTCGGACTTTATTCGTCCTCAGTAATCCCCGTTAGTCCCGTTTTTCCTTGCCTTGCAACATAAAGCGATCTCAGCTGTCCCCGCAAGTCCCGGCGAGTATTGGCATGTTCCGGTGTGTCCGTGAAGTAATCGTGAAGTGAAGAGCCATTCGGCGTTGCACCGATCCACCCTGCCTGAGCACTCGAGGCCAGATGAGATCTTTTTGTCATGCGGCAATGAGAACTATTGTACTTCGTCCGTGTATGTCGTATTCTGTGGATGAGCCTGTAGGTACACATCGTCTGTACAGGCTCGGACAAGCGGAAAGGAGACGGTCTGCGGTGGAAGTCATGACGGTCAAGGATGTCGCCGCGCACTTTGGGGTCCACCCGGAAACGCTGCGGAGATGGGAACGTTCCGGAATCATCGCGCCGGCGACGCGCCGGCGAGGGAGGAGGATTTATCACCAGGCTGACATCACGCGGATCGAGCAGACGGTGCTCACATATGTAGGGGGAAATCGCACGACGGAGGTATGCGTTGAATCGGATCAAAGTCCAACGGCCCCATATTTCGATCCCCGGCTGCCAACAGGCGATCATCCTCACGGAGGTTGACGATCTGGCGATCGGCGAATTCGCTCTTGGTGATCCTTTCCACGGTCATCGCGTTGCAGACGTGCAATGCAGCGCGCAGGTCGGTCCCTGGTGTCTCGTGGAATGCCAGTGCGGACAATGCGGACGCTATCCGACCGTCCCAGTCACGACCGTTACTGGCGAGCCAGTGGGCACGAGCGGGCCGCAGGGATGCATCTACTGCGGTTACCACCTTTTCGTTCTCGATGCGCGGACAGGGATCATCAGCTGCGCCAGCAGTAGGAAGCATGTGCAGATCACGGTAAGCATTCCGGACGCTGTGCAGCGATGGCAGGAATATCAGCAGTATCTCTTTCAACAGGCGCGCCAAGCAGCCGACGTGACGAAGGCCGTACGCGCCGCGACGCGGCAGCGGCGTTTCGGATAGCACATCTCACCGCCAGCGAGCGGACCCCCACGGCCATAGAGCCGGAATAACGCCCTTTGAGGCATACACGGCCACCGAGCTGTCTGAGTACCGCCTTTGAGCGGATTCGATGAATCGCGTGTTGTGTACCTCGAAAGGGGCGGCAAGTGTCTCAACCATCAATTAAGGAAGCGTCCGACCTCCCGCTGTTGCTCACGGTGCGCGACCTCGCGGCATTGCTGCACATCGGCAAGAACAACGCCTACGACATGTGCCACCACCCTGGCTTTCCGGCGATCAGGCTCGGCAAGCAGGTGCGTATCCCACGCGACGCGCTCATGCGCTGGCTTGACGCGCAAGCCAGCCCTGGACCGCAACCGCTGCCCTCTCCGTCCGGCAGGTCGCTGGCAACCGTGGGGAAATAGCCGTACGTCCCGACTGGTATCGGGCGTGCGGGGAATACTGTACGCGGCACGTACAGTTTATCACAACCGCACTCCCGATGCCTACGGGCAGTGGGAGAACGATTCGTGGACGAGGGAAATTTGCTCTTGCCCCAGCACCAGCGGCTTATAGAGGAATCACAAATTGCATCCGATGTCGCGGCGGCGCGCGGGTATCGAAGCATCACGACGAAGGCGGATGCGCGGCGGCTCGGCTTCGCGGACGCGCAATGCAACGTGCCCGCCCTGCTCATCCCGGTGTGGGGTGTGGATGGAGAGATCGCGACCTACCAACTACGCCCGGATACTCCACGCGTCAAGGACGGCAAGCCCCTGAAATACGAGACACCGGCCGGCTCGCGCATGGCGCTCGATGTGCCGCGCGGCATTCGCGGCCTGCTGGGTGATCCGGCCGTGCCGCTCGTCATCACCGAGGG
Organism: Chloroflexia bacterium; assembly: GCA_025924435.1. The sequence continues at coordinate 39,066 of JAICIL010000003.1, forward strand.
GGCGCGCAAGGCGGACAGCGCGGTATCGCACGGCCTTTGCTGCGTCGCCTTGCTCGGCGTCTGGAACTGGCGCGGGCGCAATGAGCACGACGGGAAAGTTGCGCTTCCCGATTGGGAATCTGTCGCGCTCAACGGTCGCAAGGTGCGGATCGCGTTCGATTCCGATGTGATGGAGAAGCGCGGCGTTTACGCCGCACTGTTTCGCTTGTGCGGCCTGTTCCGGCAGCGCGGCGCGCATGTGGAGATGATCTATCTGCCCGCCGGGCCGGGCGGCGCGAAGGTTGGCCTCGATGATTTCTTCGCGGCGGGCAATTCGGTGGGCGATCTCTGGCAATATGCAACCGCGCATCTGCGCGAGCCTGCGGATAATTCCGAGGCGTCCACCGGCCCGTACATCGTCCGCGAGAACCGGATTTTCTACATGCGGCGCGTCGGGGATGCCGCGCGGGAACCGGTCGAACTGACGAACTTCTCCGCGACGATCCTCGAAGAGATTATCGCGGATGATGGCGCATCCGAGCGGGGCGAACTCGTGATCGCCGGGACGCTCGCCGATGAAACTCCGCTACCGCCGATCCGAGTCCCGCTCGCGCAGTTCGCCGCGATGAACTGGCCGACCGCGCTGTGGGGCACACGAGCGGTCGTATCCGCCGGGATGGGCGCGAAGGATCGCACGCGGGAAGCGATCCAGCGGCTCTCGCCTGACGCGGTGCGTCGGCGCGAGTACGCGCACTCTGGCTGGCGGCGCATCGAGGGACGATGGGCATATCTCCACGCCGACGGCGCGATCGGCGCGGACGGACCGGTCGATGGTATCTTCGTGCGACTTGGCGGGCCGCTCGCGCAACTCACCTTGCCGGAACTGCCGACCGGCGACGGCCTCCGAGATGCGGTACGCACGTCGCTCGCGGTGTTCGCCGTCGCGCCGGATCGTGTGACTGTGCCGCTGCTCGGCGCGGCATATCGCGCGCCGGTGAACGCTCTGCGCGCCGCGGACATGGCGGTGCATCTCGCCGGGCAGACGGGCGTGATGAAATCGGAACTCGCCGCCCTCGCGATGCAGCATTACGGAGCGGGATTCGACCGGATGCACCTCCCGGCGCAATGGGCGTCTACGTCGAACGCCTTGGAACGGCTCGCGTTCGAGGCGAAGGACGCGCTGCTCGTGATTGACGACTTCGCCCCGCAGGGCAGCCAGCAGGAGATCAACCGGCTGCACGCGACTGTGGATCGCGTGATCCGTGGCGCGGGCAACGGCGCGGGGCGCGGGCGGATGTATGCGGACGGTCGGCTGCGGCCCGATTTCCCGCCGCGCGGCCTAATCGTCAGCACCGGCGAGGATGTCCCGCGCGGCCAATCGCTCCGAGCGAGGCTCGCGATTGTGGAGGTCGGGCCGGGAGACGTGGATCGCGATGCGCTCACGGTCGCGCAGAAGCACGGCGCGACGGGGCGCTCGGCGGCGGCGATGGCGGGCTACCTGAGTTGGCTGGCGGGGCGGCTGGACGATCTGCGCGCGAGTGCCATAGACGATCTGATGCGGCTCCGCGAGCGGGCATCGAAACTCGGTTCGGCGCACGCCCGCACGCCGGATGTGGTGGCGAATCTCGCATACGGGTGGCAGCAATGGCTCGCGTTCGCCGCGGACACCGGGGCGATCACCGACGACGAGCGCGCGTCCCTCTGGCGGCGGGTATGGGACGCATTGGGTCAACTCGCCGGCGAGCAGGCGGGACATCAGCGGGCAGAAGAACCGACGCGCCGCTTCCTCGACCTCGTATCCACAGTGATCGCATCCGGCGAGGCGCACATCGCGCGCACGGACGGTTGCGAGCCGCCGGATGCAGAATCGTGGGGCTGGCGGATGCAGGAGGCATACACTGGCAACGGCCAACGCATCCACGTCGCGAGGGGAAATCGGATCGGCTGGCTCGACGGCGATCTGATCTATCTGTTGCCAGATGCGGCGTACGCGGCGGCGAACCGAATGGCGACAGCGACGGGCGCGCCACTGGGCATCGCGCCGAAGACGCTGGGCAAGCGCCTGCATGAGCGCGGCCTGCTCGCGGTAGTGGAGCCGGGCGGCTACACCGTGCCGCGCAACGTGGACGGCAAACGGCAGCGCGTGCTCGCGATCCCGATGCACCATCTCACCCCACAGACATCCGGTACATCCGGTCGCGCGCACGATGCGGCGAGTCGAGATGAGGAGAACGTGATACCGGATGAGGCAACGTCATCCGGTATCGCATCGAACGATCCGGCATCCGTACCGGATTGCAAGCCGGTAGCGCGCGATGGGCCGGTCGCTGCGAAGGTAACGACGGCAAGGAATGACACGGGAATACCGGATGTACCGGATCATCTCGCGATGCCGCCGATGGAGTTCCAACGGGCAGTGATCGTCCTGCACGATGCGCTCACGGACGGCTCTCTCGACCGGCTTCCGAATCCCTTACCGCTCCCGGACGATCTCGGCGACTATCGCGACCGGGCGCGCTTCGAGGGGTTGTGCCGGACGTACCTCGACCATTGCGAATACAGCATGACGGCGCGCGATGGCGTCGTGCGACTCGCTGGCCTGATCGTGCCAATCATCGGGGGCACGGCGGCATGAACACCGGCGGGAAAGCTGATACGAAGGAGCGCAGTATGGATGAGACGAAGGCACTGACCGTGGCGAAGGGCGGGCCGGTGACGGGGGCGGGCAAGGCGATGGCGCGATTCAACGGCGTCGTCCACGGGCTGCGCGCCGCGATCCCCGTCCTGCCCACCGAGAGTCAGGACGAGTGGGAGCGGCACCGCGCCGGCGTTGCCGATGAACTCGCCCCGCTGGGCGCGGTGGAGATGGAACTAACCGAGCGCGTCGCGCTCCTCCTGTGGCGATTGCGGCGCGTCGCCCGCTACGAGGCGACCGTCTCCGGCGCGTCGCAGGAGGACGCCGAGCGCGACTATGTTCGCCAGCAGGAGGAGGAGCACCGCTACAGCCACGTCTACACCAACTATGATCCCGAATCTCTCCGTCAAGACCTCCGCGACTACCCCGCTCGTATCCGCCTACTCAAACGGCTCGACGCAATGGACGAGGGGAAGCGGGTGGCGGGCGAGGACGCCGGCGATGTCCTGCGTGTGGTCGGCAAGAGCGCGAGTTATCGCGCGGAGGATGACTTCGACGCGGACGCACTCGACTACCCGCTGCCCGCGGATTTCGACTGGGACGAGTTCCCGGAGATCACCGCGGGCGTGCTGCGCGCCTGCATCGCCACCGTCGCGACGGCGGCGAAGGCGGATATGGCGGAGGTGGTGGCGGGAGCGATCGAGCACTACGAGTGCGAGGTGCGCGGGGCGAAGATGCGGTTGGCGGAGGCGGAGCGGACGATCGCCCGATGGCGGGACACGCGGGCGCTGCTGCCGGTGGAGCAGTTGGAGAAGGTGATGCGCTACGAGGCGCACCTGCACCGGCAGCTGGTGCAGACGCTGCGGGAGTTGGAGGCGATGCAGGCGCGGCGGCGGGGGCAGGCGGCACCGCTCGCGCGGCTCGACGTGTCCGGTATGGAGCGGTGAAAACTGCCGAGCGAACCGGGTGCGCGTGCGGGGCGCGGTGCGAGGGAGAACATCGCGCCCGCGCGAGATTTATCGAAATCAACAGGCAATACAAACTCGATGCAGACGCCGCGCGGCGGTTCTCCCTTGTATACCAAGCAAACCATCTCGCGCACAGGTGTCCGAAATTATCCGGTTTGTGACGCGGCGGAGGGGCAAAATGGGCGGATACGGCTCGACACGGTGGGGAAGTACGCCGACGAAACAGTACACTGGGGCGTGTTTGCGGTTGCCGGTGTCGGCGCTGCGGCCCTACCTGACGGACGACCCGCGGCGGCTCATGGAATGGCGGTGGACGCGCGAGGATGGCACGAGCACGATCGGAGCGGAGACTGACCGGGAATCGGTGACGCTCCTGTACAGCGTGCAGCGGGGCGACGCGGAGCCGCGCCGGGTGCGTGACGCTGTGCCCGTGGCGTGGACGCGGTGCACCTACGGCGGGGAGCGGGCGTGGTGGCGCTGCCCCGGCTGCGACCGGCGGGTGGCGGCGCTCTATCTGCCGCCGGGGCGGGAGCGGTTCCGATGCAGGCATTGTCATCAACTCGCGTACGGGAGCCAGCAAGTCGCACCGGACGAGCGGCACCGGATGCAGATAGGGAAGATCCGGCGGCGGCTGGGGGGCGATCCGTGCGGATCGTACCCGTGGTCCCTGCCCGACCGGCCGAAGGGGATGCGCGGTCGGACGTATGAGCGGCTGTGCGACGAACTGGTCCGGCACGCGCGGGTGCGCGAGGCGATCCTTGCGGTGCGGATGGAGCGCCTGCTCGCCCGCTCCGATAAACTGCTCGGCCGCGCGGGCGGCGACTCGCCCTTGGATTCCCGATAGCGGGCGAGTCCGCCGCATGCCCGGGAAAGGAATTATCCCCGATCCCCATTGCCGATCGCGTATGGCATTGAATGGATGACGGGAAGCGAAAGAATGATCGGGTCGGCACGGTTTCCGCGGCTACGACTCTGGTCCGTGTGATCGCACTGCTGCCTGTAGGGGTCGTAGCCGTAGCGCGCCGCCAGGTTGCCGAGCGGGTCCACCAGCCCCACCACGCTGCCCAGCCCGTCGAAGAGGTAGTAGTAGCTCCCCGCCGCCGTCCGCTCGCTCACCAGGTGGCCCGAGGGCGTGCGGGTGTAGTAGGTCGTCTGGCCGTTCTTCGTCTCGCTGCCCACGCCGAGCGAGGAGTTCACGTCGTGGCTCCCACCCGCGTCCGCTCGACTTCCTACTAACGAGGTAACAAACGAGCGTCGGCGATCTCTTCACTTTGCATGTAAAATTATGATGGATCCTTGCTCGATTAGATTATCGTCATGCATCTCCCAAAACTCACTCGTACTCCAAGGGCCGTAGACCTGGATGGTGTCTCTTACTAGTCCTCCAAATGTCGTATCACCGATCCAAGTAACATTACCGTTGTACTCACACAGGATAAGCACTTCATGTACGCTCGATGATATGAGGAGCGAATTTAATAGAAAATCGAATGATTCGCGGTACTTCTCTCCAATACGTAGCAGAACTGGATCCTCATCCCTCGTAGGCAGTGGAAAGAAGACGTCAGAGCTGAGGAATGGCTCACCGGTGTGATATCTATCGCCGGTGTCGACGAATATGAAGTATGCTTTCCCTACAATTTCATGACCGAAGTAGCGGCCCAAGCCGCCGATATACCCAGCATGTCCCGGTTCTTGAAGCGCTTCTTGAATGATAAGCGGCCCCATAGCAAGGTACGAGAAAGAGCGGGGCTGATGCCGTTCATCACGAACGGTTTCCTCGATGACTGTTGGCACCGTCGGCAATGCCCAATTTCGCCTCGGTTTGATACAAACAGCGGTAAGGACGGAAGTCATAGTCAACCTCCATATGATTTGAGAGTCGCTCTGACAATCAACGTGTCTGATCGTACATAGTGAGATATCTTCGTCAGTGATGATCGTCACTATCGTCACTGGAACTCGACATGTGAAGTTCATCAAAGAGATTGCCTACGTTGTCCCCATTGTAATAGACATCACCCCTTCCGGGGCCGTCGTCTATGTCGAACAAGAGATTTCCGTCGGCTGGGATGCCGTTCGCATCCTTGATTGCATGAACCGCTTCCCTGAAATCCGCACGACTTAATCCCAGTTGCTGCCGCGCATAATTTTCACCGGGAACGAACGCCCGCTGTACGCCAGCACCCGAAGGGCAATCAGGGCCGCAAGGATCAGCGACATCTTGTCCCGGTGGAGGAGCATTGCAACTACTGTTCTGATCGGAACAATCATCCAGCCCGGATGGATCAATCCGATTGACCGGGTCGTCGCTGGCGTAGACGTACCCGCTCCCCAGCGGGTCGAGCTGGGTGAACCGCACTCTTGCCGGGTCGTAGTACCGCTCCCCCAGCTTGTACAGCCCCGTCCCGTCCAGGTACGCCCCGGTGTACCGGAACGGGTTCCCGTCCGCCACCGTCAGGTACGATGGGTTGCTGTCCGGCCCCGTCTTCGTCACGCTCTGCCCGTAGGGGTCGTAGCCGTAGCGCGCCGCCAGGTTCCCGAACGGGTCCACCAGCCCCACCACGCTGCCCAAGCCGTCGAAGAGGTAGTAGTAGGTCGCCCCGCTCGCGTTCCGCTGGCTGACCAGGTGGCCGCTCGGCGTGCGGGTGTAGTAGGTCGTCGCCCCGTTCTTCGTCTCGCCGCCCACGCCCAGGCTGTCCGTGAC
>JAICIL010000004.1 GCA_025924435.1 Chloroflexia bacterium
AGCGGGAAGGGGTGACGCATCGCGATATCGGGGCACTCCCCCGAACGCCGTGATCGCGCGGAGGCTCACTCCCCTTCCCGCTCCAGGAGGGGGCCGGGGGGTAGGGGAGTCAGCGCAGGAAAAGGACGCCAACGATGGCGAGCAGCACGAGAAGCAGGATGGCGGCGAGGAGGACCGCCCAGCCCATCTGCGTCAGCGGCGGCGAGGACGGCGCGTTGAACCGGTGCGGCGGGCGGTTCACCTCCTTGAGCGAGCGCAGGCCGCGCGTGTTCAAGCCCCGCTTGACGCCGGGAGCGGCCGGGCCGCGCTCCCGCACCACCTCATGCCGTTCAATATCGCGAATCTGCCCGCGCGGCCCCACCGGTGTTGCCATGGCGTCCCTTATATCCCTTTCAGTGGCCGCTGCCGCCACTGGCGCGCGGCGCGGCGCGTTTCCTGCCGTTGGGTGAAGGTCAACCGGACACTACGAAAGGTCTGCGCGGCGAGATACGTGCGCACCACCGATTCCGGTACCTGCAACGTCGTGGCGATCTCCGGCACGCTGACGCCCACCGTCGCTTTCCGTCTGGCTCGCGTCCCGGCGGCCCGCTCCTGTCGCGCCATCTCGCTTCCCCCTCAGCGCCGTCCCCAGCGCACGGCATCCCCCGCGCCGACGATCAGCAGCAAGACCATGACAATCAATGCGAGCATCGGTGTGGACATGGCGATCCGACTCCCTTCGCATATGTACGGACACTTTCCATGTTCAGTATAAGCCTTTTGTCAAGATGAAGAGAGGGGATGTGCATGCTGGGGATCAACCTCACCCCCGACCCCTCTCCGTCAAGCGGAGAGGGGTGACTCGCTTGACGTGCCGTGGCCTTTCCCGAACACCACGGTCTCCAGAAGGCTGCTCCCCCTCTCCTTTGCTCCAGAGCAAAGGAGAGGGGCCGGGGGTGGGGTTAATTCTCCGCGAGGGGCAGCGAAAAGGTGAAGGTGCTGCCCGCGCCGGGGGCGCTCTCCGCCCGGATGGTTCCGCCATGCCGGGCAACGATCTCCCGGCAAATATAGAGGCCCAGCCCCATCCCACCGGCGCGCATCACCCCGGCGCGCGGCGCGCGGTAGAAGCGGTCGAAGAGGTGCGGCAATTCATCCAGCGCGATGCCGACTCCCCGATCGCGGACGCAGACGAGCGCGGCGGCATCCTCCTTCCAGACGCGCACGTCTATCTCGCCGCCCTCCGGCGAATACGTGATCGCATTCGTGATGAGATTGAGGAGCACCTGCTCGATGCGCGCGCTGTCCCCGTCCACCACGATCCCCGGCACGGCGGCGAGCGAGAGTGTATGCGCCTCGCTGGAAACGCGCATGTTGTTGACGACTTCGCCGACCAGCGCGGAGAGGTCGAAGGGTTCGGTGTTCAGTTCCAGCCGCCCGCCCTCGATGCGCGAGACGTCGAGCATCTCGTTGACGAGGTTGGAGAGCCGCTCCGACTGCTTGCGGATGACGTCGAGCGACCGGCGGTCGCTCTCGCGCCCCTTCTGCATGCTCAACCGCCGCTCCAGCAATTCCGCGTATCCCTTGATCGCGGTCAGCGGCGTGCGCAGTTCGTGCGCGGCGATGGAGACGAAGTCGTCCTTCATCTGCTCGACCTGCTTCATCTCGGTGATGTCCCGGAAGACGGCGACCGCGCCGGTGATCGCGCCGCTCCCGGCCCGCACGGGCGCGCTCGAACACATCAGGAAGCGATCCTCCCCCGTATCCACCCGGCGGAGGATCAGCACCTGCTCCGCCACCGTCTCGCCGCGCACCGCGCGGCCGAGCGGCAATGCGTCGGGCGGGAGCGGCGCGCCGTCCGGGGCGCGCAACGCATATTCCGCCACCTGCGCCGCGAGATCGAGGGAGACGCCCGACGCCGCCCGCCCCGTCAACCGGTGGGAGGCGGCGTTTTCGAGAATGATGCGGCCCGCCGCGTCCGTCACCAGCACGCCGTCCGCGATGGAGGCGATCACCGTCTCCAGTTCGCTCGCGCGCTGGGCCGCGTCCCACGCCAATTCCTCGATCCGCTGGCGCGACTGCACCCGCTCCGTCACATCCGCGACGACGGTGAGGACGCCGCTGACGCGCGCCCCCGCTTCCCGCAGCGGCACGATGCTGGCGTCGTAGTACCCCGGCCCGCGGGCGAAGCCGTTGAATTCGAACTCGCGCAGGACGAGCGGCTCTTCCCGCTCGATCACCTGCCGGACGAGCGCGGTGAGGCCCGCCGCGTCCGCGTCGGGGACGAACTCGCGCATCCCGTGGCCCATGATCCCCGCGCCGCGCCACGGCTCATCCAGCAGTTGCAGATACTGGCCGTTCGCCATCCGCACGGCGAGGTCCGCGTCCACCCCGAAGGCCGCGATGCCGACGGGCGCGCTCTCCACCACGGTCTGCACGAAGCGGCGCCGCTCGTCAATCTCCCGCAGCAGTTGCTCGCGCTGCCGCTCGGCGGCCCGCCGCTCGGTGATGTCCTGAATGATCGCGACGAGGGCGGGCGGAGTCTCGGATTGGGAGAGCTGGAGATTCACCTCCACCGGATAGAGGGAGCCGTCTTTGCGCCGGTGGACCGTCTCGAAGACGACCTCGCTCCGCTCACCGGAGTGCAGCGGCGCGATGAGGGCCCGATAGGTCTCCAGCGTGAATTCCGGCTTGATGTCGAGCGGCGTCAGGTGCGTTAATTCGTCCATCGTGTAGCCGAGATTGCGGCGCGCGCCCGCGTTCACCTGCGAGAAACGCAGCGAGACGACGTCGCAGACGTAGATTTCGTTCGAGGAGGCATCGAGGATGCGCCCCAGGCGCGTCGTCAGCCCCTCCGCCCGCTTGCGCTCGGTGATGTCGCTGAAGACGACGACCGCGCTCGTGATCTCGCCCGCCGCGTCGCGGATCGGCGCGCTGCTCGCCACGATGTCTCGGTCCCCATGCCGCGTGTGGCTGATGAACTCGTAGCCGGAGACGGTCTCGCCGCGCAATGCGCGCGGCAGCGGTAGATCATCGAGGGGGATCACGCGCCCATCGGGGTAGCGCAAGTCGAAATGCTCGACGACCGCCGGGAGCGTGTCGTCCGGCGAGTGGGCTTCGCCCGAGATCTGTTGCCCGGCCAGGTTCATCTGAATCAACTGGCCGTCCGCTCCATAGAGCGCGACGCCGTCCGGCATATTGGCGATGATCGCCTCCTGCTCGGCGGCGCGCTGCGCGGCCGTCTTCGCCAGCGCTTCCATCGCGCGCCGGTTCACCGTCTGCTCCGTCGTGTCCACGGTGACGACGAGGATGTCGTTAATCGAGCCATCCGCCGCAAAATGCGGCACGCCGGTGAGGTCCCAGAACGTCTCGCCTCGTCCCGGATAGTCCGGGTATGCGAACTCGCGGACGGTGACGGCCGCGCCGCCCGCCGCGACGTTGCGCAGCCCCGCCAGATATTGCTCCTCGGCGTTCTCCGGCAGCGGCGTCGTCGCGCCCGTCGGTTGCAGCAGCGCCGCGTTCCGCCCGACAAGGTCCGCGCCCGCGAATCGCTCGTCAATGAAGTGCGCGTACGCATCGTTCGCGGTGCGGATGACGCCGTCGTCCGCCCCGACGACCATCAGGCCGACGGGGACGGAATCGAAGATCGCCTGCGCGAACCGCTCGCGCCGCTCGACTTCCCGCAGCAGCCGCTCGCGCTCCTCGATCCCCCGCCGCTCCTCGGTGACATCGCGCATCGTCAGCGCCACGCCGGTGATCGCGCCCGCCTCGTCGCGCACGGGGGCGGTGCTGACGCTCATCCAGCGCTCCTCCCCCTGCGCATCGCGGAAGCGCCGCAGTTGGTCGGCCCGCGTCGCGCCGTGCAGCGCGGCGATGGCGGCGCGCTGCTCGTGGGCGATGGGGACGCCGTCCTGATCGCGCACCGCGAACCGTTCGCGGAAGGTATCGAGCGACGGCAGCGACTCGCCATCGAGGCCGAGGATCCGCCCGACGGCCGCATTGGCCTGCACGATGTTCCCTCGCGCGTCGGTCAGGATCAACCCCTCCGCGAGCGCGCCGAAGACCGCCTCCAGTTGCCCGGCGCGCTCCGCCGCCTCCCGCGCGAGCGCGGAGACCCGCTGCTGCGCCTCGATCTCCTTCGTGACATCCGCAGCGATGTAGAGGACATGGCGCGCGGCGGGATCGTTCGTCGCGAGCGGGATCATCGTCTCGTTCCAGTATGTGACGCCGCGCGTCGGGTGCGCGTACCGCGTCGCGGACGCCTCGAATCGCTCGCCCGTGCGGCCGGTATGCCGCAACTGGCCGACGAACCCGTTCTCCACCGTGTGCGGCAGGACGGACGTGAGCGCGCGCCCGCCGACGCCCAGGTCGTGGTACGAGGCCGGCGTCGCCTCGATGAACGCGGGGTTGGCGGCGCTGAAGACCATCGCGTCCGTGTCCACCACGGCGAGAGAGACCGGCACGGCGTCGAAGATCGCCTGCGCGAACCGGCGGCGCTCCTCGAGCAGCGTCAGGAGACCTTCCCGCTCCCGCTCCTGCGCCAATCGCTCGGTGACGTCGTTGAAGACGACGACCGCGCCGATCACCGCGCCGTCCGCCGCCCGGATCGGGGAGGCGTTCTGGCTCATGGAGCGCTCGCGCCCCCGCCCGTCGCGCAGGAGAACAATTTCCTCGCGGATCGTCTCGCCGTGGAGCGCGCGGAACGAATGCGTCTCCTCGCGCCCCATCGGCGTCCCGTCCGCGCGGCGCATGTGCATCGCGCGGATGAAGGCATCCCACTGCGGCGGCGCGTTCCCCGGCTCCAGATGCAGGAGACGGTAGAACGCCTCGTTGCGATGGAGGACGTTCCCTTCGGCGTCGTAGACCGCGATACCGTCCACCATCGCCTCGAAGGTTGCCGCCAACTGCGCCGCCTGCCCCTCCACCTGTCGCAGGAGCGCCTCCCGCTCCCGCTCGCCCCGCACCCGCTCGGTGACGTTGGCGGCGGTGATCAGGAGGGCGGGCGTCCCGTCGCCCAGTTGCAGCGGCTGGATCGTCCCGTCATAGAACCGGTCGGGCGCGACGGCGGCGGCGTACGCAGTGTTGCGGATCGTCGTCTGCTCGTCCCGCGCGCGCGAAAGGAGACGGGTCGCGGCATCGCGGGAGGCGGCGGGCAGCGCGTCGAGCAGCGATTGCCCGATGGTCAGCGGCTGGCTCCCCGGCGCGTGGCGGACGGAGTCATCGTACTCGGCATTGAAGGAGAGGAGCGTGAAATCGTCCGCCCGCACCACGGCGATCCCGACGGGGACATTGGCGAGGACGTGCGCGCTGAACTGCCGCTCCCGCTCGATCCGGCGCAGCAACGATTCGCGTTCCCGCGTCTGGGCGAGCCGGTCGGTCATGTCCCGGCTCACGCTCACCGCGCCGATGATCCGGCCGCGGGCGTCGCGCATCGGGCTGGCGACCGCGCTGGCGATGCGCGGGCCGTCCGGCCCATCGGGGATCGCGACATCGTGCTGGGGGGTCTCCTCACCGGCGAGCGCGCGCTCCAGCAGCGCGTACTCGTCCGTGGCGGGTGTGCCGTCCGCGCGGCGATGGGCGACTTTCGCGAGCGCCGCCGCGCGATCCGCCGCGCCGAGCATCGCGATCGCCGCGTTGTTGACATCGGTGGGGCGGCCCGCCGCGTCCACGACCATCACCGCGTCGCTCATGCTCTCCAGGATCGCCTCGAATTTCGCCTGCGCCCGCCCCGCCGCGTCCTGCGCGCGCCGTTGCCACTCCGCCAGCCCGATGATAATCAGCATCGTCGCGACGAGGACGACCGCCCGCTCGAAACTCTCGTACCGGGAGAAGGCGAGAAAGACGGCGAGCATCGAGGCGGCCGACGCCGCCAGCGCCGGGCCGACGCCGATCAGGAGGGCAACGAGCGTGACCGACGCGATATAGAGCGTGCCGGGGTTCTCGATCGTGACGGGATCGAAGAAGCCCCAGCCGCTATTGACGAGCGCGATCACCCCCGTCGTCGCGAGCACAACGGCGAGCGCGGCGGCGAGCGCGGCCGCAAAGCGCACGGCGGGTGGCCATGCGGAAACCGCCCGCCCGAGCCGCGAGCGCGTGCGTGATGCAATCATTGATGCCTGCCTTTATCGGATGCGGTGGAATCGTGCGTCATCGGCTACCGCTTGCGCATGGGAGAATCGGGCTGAGAACGGCGCAACCTTACGCGCCAATCCGGGCTACTGTCAAACGATGCGGCCTCCGGCGGCCTTCGGCAGTCGGTTCGCCCGCGCGCCGACGTATGATGAACGTACACAGTTGGCACGACTCTTGCCAATACGTCTCGCGAGCGCTGGCGCGGCCCCCGCGCTTCCGCATCGCGGTACGCGATCTTTTGTAGCGGGTATTTGGTGATGGTGCAGATGAGCAATCCGGCATGTGTGTTGATCGTTGAGGACGACGAATTCATCGCCTCGCTGATCGCCGAGGCGTTGCGGGATGAGACGAACGCGCGGCCACTCGTCCTGCATAATGGGCGGGACGCGATCCGCTTCCTCGCCGAGCAGCCCATTGATCTCCTCATCCTCGATTATCAACTCCCCGGCGCGACCGGCATCGAGGTGTACGACGCGTTGCGCCTGAACGCGCGGACCCGGCACACGCCGGTGCTCTTCATCACCGCGAACGACAAGCGCGCGGAGTTCCAGCGCCGCGGCCTCACCTATATTCGCAAGCCCTTCAACCTGTTCGAACTGCTGGCTACCGTCGAGGATCGCCTGAGCAGGCCTCGGAACAACGCCGCATCGAGCTAATCACCGGCCCCGAATACGCCCCGAACTGGACCAATCGCCATAGCAAAAATGGTACCACGCTAACTATAGCAAGGGAATTGTGCTGGCACGGTTTTTGCTATACCATTTTTGCGGTGCATTCCGTATGGCGACGAATCTCACACCGGACGATTGAGAGGGGTAGGGGCCGATGGTTGGGTTAAACCATTCGATGGACTTCACGCATGAGCAGCGTCAATGGATTTCTCCCGTTCTTATCGAAGCGAATCAAGTCTTGCTCCTCTCGCGCGCCGAACTCCAGGCGGCGATGCGCGCGGAGATCATGAAGAACCCCGCCCTCGAACTCGATTTCGATTCCCCCACCGGCGACGAAACCCGCCAGTGCCCGATTTGCGGCGAGGCGCTCCATAACGGCTGGTGCGCGATGTGCCACAACCGCCCGCAGGAGACGCCGACGCGCGAGAGTTACGAGGAATTCGCCGATCAGTGGTACACCGCCTCACCCCGCCGCAACGACGGCGACGACGACGCCTACGATCCGTTCACCGCCGTCGCCTCCGAGGAAGACCTGCGGCGGCAATGGCTGGCCGATGCCGCGACGATGCTCCCCGAAGCGCGGATCCGCATCGCGGCCTTCCTGATCGTCCACATCAACGAGCGCGGCATCCTCGACACGACCATCGAGGAGACCGCGCTCGCCTGCGAGTGCGACGAGGAGACGGCGCTCGCCGTCCTCCGGGTCGTGCAGGGGATCGTGCCGGTCGGCGTCGCGGCGCGCGATTATCGCGAGTCCTTCCTGCTGCAACTGCGCGGATTGCGCGAGGGCGGCATGGCGATCCCGGAGACGGTCGAGCAGATCATCGCGGAGCATCTCCCCGATCTCGCCGCCGGGCGCTTCGCGCACATCGCCGGCACGCTCGGCGTCGCGACGGAGATGATCGAGGAAGCCCGCGCCTTCATCCGCGCCCATCTCACGCCGCATCCCCTGCAGAACCCCACCACACGCGCCGGCCGGAAGACCTCCGAGACCGGCTTTCTCACACCCGATGTCCTGATCCGCGAGGACGCGGACGGGAACCTGGTCGCCGTCGTGCCGGAGAGCGGATCGAACCGGCTGCGCATCAACGAGACGTACTCCGCCATCGCCTCGGATCGGGGCATGCTCGCCGGATTATCCGAGCAGGAGCGCGAGCATATCCGCGAGAGCGTGGCGCGCGCCCGGCTCTTCCTCCACGGCGTCCGGCAGCGCGGCGCGATGTTGCAGCAGGTCGCGCAGTACGTCGTCGAGGAGCAGGAAGATTTCCTCCGCTACGGCGTGCGCGAGCTGAAGCCGCTGACGCGCGCGGCGGTCGCCCAGGCGCTCGGCGTCCACGAGTCCACGGTCAGCCGCGCGACGGCGAACAAATACGTCCTCCTTCCGGAGCGGCGCGTCATCCCCTTCTCGGACTTCTTCACCGCCTCGCTCGGCGTGAAGGATGTCATCAAGGAACTGGTGGATCACGAGGAATACCCGCTCACGGACGACGAGATCTGCGACAAATTGAAGGAACTCGGCATCCAGATCGCGCGGCGGACGGTCGCGAAGTACCGGGGCGAACTCGGCCTCTTGCCCTCCACCATGCGCTAGCGAGAAAAACCTAACCCGCCGGCCCCCTTCCCGAAAAGGAAGGGGGTGACTTATACGAGTGCTGTGCTGTATCCCGAACGTCCCGATCTCCAAGAGGCTCACTCCCCCTTCCCTTTAGGGAAGGGGGCCGGGGGTTAGGTCGTCCCACGCGAATAATCGTTGCATGTGCGGGGGAGATGAGTACAATGAGAGCGCGTCGCTGACGCGCATTTCTGGTGGGGCGCCGGGTGAGGGGAGTACACGATCATGAGTAGCAGGCCACCAGCACGCCGGGTGAGCGCCGCTGGCTCCGCCGCATCGCGCAAGCCGACCGCGACGAATGGGCATACGCCGACGAGTGGCGATGCACCCGCGCCCGCCTTCGCCTACGACGCGACAAATCGCCGCATCCTCGTCGCGGACGATGCCGACGATATCCGCACCCTGCTCGTCGAACTGCTGACTGACGAAGGGTATGAGGTGTTGGAAGCGCGGACGGGCAAGGAGATGCTGGAGATCTACCACGGCCCGCGGCATCCCGCGCTCGTCCTCCTCGATGTGCAGATGCCCGACATGACCGGGATCGAAGCGCTGCGCGAGATCGCCCAGTCCGCCGGCGGGGAGACGCTGCCGATCATCATGATGACGGCGTTCACGACCGCCTCCGTCGCCATTGAGGCGACGATGCTCGGCGCATTCGACTACCTCAATAAGCCGTTCGACATCGAGTATGTCGTCCAGAAGGTCAGGACCTTCTTCAGCACGCAAGAGCAGGAAGCGCAGATGGCCCCCGGCCCCGCCGAGGCCGATCAGCGGCTGCGGGACGAGATCATCGGCTCCAGCCCGGAGATGGCGCGCATTTTCCAGATGATCGGGCGGGCGGCGGCCTCCGATGCCCCGGTCCTGATCACCGGCGAGACGGGCGCGGGCAAGGAGTTGATCGCCAACGTCCTGCACAAAAATTCACTGAATGCGCGCGGCCCGCTGGTGAAGGTGAACTGCGCGGCGCTCCCGGAGTCGCTCCTCGAAAGCGAGTTGTTCGGCCACGAGAAGGGGTCGTTCACCGGCGCGCACAACCAGCATAAGGGGAGTTTCGAGCGGGCGAACAAGGGGACGATTTTTCTCGACGAGATCGGCGAACTGACGCTCTCCACCCAGACGAAACTGCTGCGCGTTTTGCAGGAGAAGGAGTTCGAGCGCGTCGGCGGGAACGCGCCGATCCATGTTGACGTGCGGGTGATCGCGGCGACAAACCGACGGCTGGAAGACGAAGTGTCGGCGGGGAAGTTCCGCGAGGACCTCTTCTACCGCCTCCACGTCCTGACGATCCACGTACCGCCGCTGCGGGAGCACATGGAGGACGTCCCGCTCCTCGTCCAGCACTTCCTCCACAAACATCGCTACGGCGTCGCGGGCCGCTCGGCGCGCATCTCGCCGGACGCGATGGAAAAGTTGATGACGCATGCCTGGCCCGGCAACATCCGCGAGCTGGAGAACACGATCCAGCGCGGCATCGTCCTCTCGCAGGGCGGGCTGGTGACCGCCGAGCAGGTCCAGTTCGCGCCGCAGGCGGGCGGGCGGCTGATTGACATCACGCAGCGCGTCCGCGAGCGCACGCCGCTGACGCAGGTGCTCAACGAAGTCGAGCGCGAATTGCTCGTCGAGGCACTCAAGCTGCACGAGGGCGACCGCGTCGCCGTCGCGCATACGCTCGGGCTGGAACTCGCCGATCTCAGCCAGCGCCTCCGCGACTTCGGCCTCGACGGCGAGTACGCGGCGGATTAGCGCCCCGTCATCTCCGCTCGCGGCGGGCGATTGCGGCGTTCGTGCGGTGCGCCTCCTCGTAGAAGGGCATGGCCGCGGGCGGTTCCCAGGGCATATCGGGGTCGGCGAGGAGCGCGTCGAGATAAGCGGCGTTATCCCGCAGCAGTTGCGCGTCGCCGACCGGACCATGCGAGGGGACGACGATGCGCACATCGTCCCGCGCGGCCCATACCCGCAGCGCCGCCGCCCACGGTCCGAGCGGCCCGGAGTCCGTCGTCGGGATCGGCCATTCCGCCGCGTCCCCCGCGAAAAAGACGCCCGCCTCCGGCAGATGGACGATCGCCTCGTCCGCCGTGTGGCCGGGGAGATGGTGGATCGAGAGCGTCAGCCCGCCGAGGTCAATGTCCATGAACGCGGAGAAGGTGATCGTCGGCGGCACGATCGTCACGTCGCGGTACCGCTCCGGCTCCTCCGCCCGCTTCTCCGCCAATGTCCGCTCCCCCTCGGTGAGCATCGCCGCACGGCAGAGGCGATGCGCGATGATCGGCGTGGCCGGGAAGGCGGCGTTGCCCCAGGTGTGATCCCAGTCCGCGTGCGTGTTGACGACCAGCGCCGGGTTGCCGTGTCGGTCGAGCAGGTCGCGCACGGGGGCCATGTCCTCCGGGCGGATCAGCGTGTCCACGACCGCGCTCACCCTCTCGCCGAGGATGATCGCCGCGCACACGGACAACTCCGCATCCAGCGGGCGTTCCGCGAGCCAGATGGCGGGCGTCAATTCCCGCAGCGCGACTTCGTTCATCGCTCGATCCGGTAGCGGCGGATGGCCGGCACCTTCCAGCCGATCAGGATGACGGTCAGCACGCACGCGACGCCTCCCGAGATGATCGAGAACGGCAGGCCAAGCCCCGCGGCGACCGCGCCCGCCTCCAACTGGCCGAATTGCGGCCCGCCCTGCACGAAGACCTGATTCGCCGCCGTGACGCGCCCGCGCAGCGCGTCCGGCGTGAGCAGTTGCAGGATTTGATGTCGGAGAGTCATGCTCACCGTATCGGTCAGCCCCGTCGCGGCGAGGAAGAAGACCGCCATCAGCATCGAGCGCGCGAGGCCGAAGCCGACTGTCGCGAGGCCGAACGCCACCACCGCGACCAGCAGCGGGAAGCCCGGCGCGCGGACGCGGTTCGAGAGGCCCGTCATCACCACCGCGCCGATCACCGAGCCGATGGCGGGCGCGGCGTAGAGGAGGCCGAGGCTGGCCGGGCCGACGTGGAGAATCTTGTCCGCGAAGGCCGGCAGGAGCACGGTCGCGCTGCCCCAGAAGGTGGCGAAGAAGTCCACCGACATCACCGCCCCGACGATGGGGTTGTGGCGGATGAAGCCGAGGCCCTGCACCGCCGCCGTCCAGCCGCGCGCGCCGCCGACCGATGCCGCCCCGAGCCGCGCCCGCATCAGCAGGAGCGAGAGGATGACCGCGAGGAAGCCGACGGCGTCGAAGGAGTACGCCCCGGCGAGGCCGATCGCGCCGATCGCGATGCCGCCGAGCGCCGGGCCGGCGATCGTCCCCACCTGCGTGACGGTGATATTCCAGGAGAGCGCGTTGGGCAGATGCTCGCGCGGGACGAGCGCGGGGATGATCGCCTGCCGCGCGGGCATATCCAGCGCGCCCGTCGCGGCGGCGAGGAAGGTGAACCCGTAGATGACGCCGAGGTTCGCCACGCCCGCCGCCGTCAGCAGGGCGAGCGCGGCGGAGTAGGACATCAGCAGGGGCTGGGTGAGCAGCATCAACCGGCGGCGATCCACCACATCCGCCAGGACGCCGCCGAGGAGCGAGAAGACGACCACCGGCACGATGCGAAAGAGGCCGATCAGGCCCAGGTCGAGCGTGGAGTGGTGGAATTGATAGACCTGATAGGCGATGGCGACCGTCTGCATCTGCCGCCCGATCGTCGAGACGAACCGCCCGGTCAGCAGCAGCGAATAATCGCGGTGGCGCAGCGCGATGAAGGGGCTGAGCGGTTCGGCGGGCACGGTCGTTCGCGCGGGGGCATCGCGGGTCGCAGATTTTCCGGCCACGCAGGGCGCTCCCTTTCCTTCCGCCAGACAATGCCACGCATGGTATCGCACTCGCCGCCGATAGAATAGTGGGCAGCGGGAAAAGTGGACAGTGAGCAGTAGACAGAAAACCGCTCACCGCTCACTACTCACCGCTCACTCCCGGTACAATACCCGCACGATGGATGATGGACCGACGATCTTCACAATTCCCCGCTACCTCGCCGCGCGCGCCGCACGGCTGCGCGCGGCGGCGCGCGCGCATCTGCTGCTCGCGCCGCTGGCGATCTGGCTGCCATTGCTCGCGCGATTCCGCGGTCTCCGGGCGGCGATTATCGGCGCGGCACTCTTCGTCGGATTTTGGGCGCTCCTGCAACTCGCCCCGCTGGGCGTGCCCCGCACGATGCGCCGCCGCTACCGCCGCCTCAGCGCGCAAGCGGGGTTGATCGCGCTCGCCGCATTCTGCCTCCTCGCGCTCGCCCTCTTTCTCCATGTCCGGCCGGCATTCATCGCGCTCGGCACGCTGGCGCTCGATCTGCCGGTCGCTGTTTTCCTCTTCGTCAGCCTGTCCGTCTACCTCGCTCCCCACCCCGAGGATGTCCCGCGGCCATGACCTATCCCCTGCCCCCCTCCCGAATCGGGAAGGGGAGAAAGCCTCCGTGGATCGAGGAGGCGGAAGGGCACGGTATTGCGAGGAATCACCCTTCCCGTTCCGGGTGTATAGACCGGGGTTAGGAAATCCCCTACTGCCCGCTCGCGCCCGCCGGTTGCCGGCTCTTCAAAAAGGCGACAATCGCGTTCAGTTCGTCCGGCGTCATGTTGCCGCCATAGGCGGGCATGTTGCCGCCGCCGTTGAGGATGCGGATCGTGATCGCATCCGGCGAGAGGCGGTTCGTCACATTCGTCAGGTCCGGGCCGCGGTTGCCGCCCTGCCCGTTGACCGCGTGGCAGTACTGGCACCCCTTCGCGTTGAAGAGTTGCGCCCCCTGCGCGACCGGGCCGCTCGTCGTGCCGACGACCTGCGCGGAGAGCGGCTGCACCTCGAAGTGCGGCGACCAGGGCGCACGGACGGCGACCTGCCAGAGCGTCCCGATCATGATGAGCGTCAGGATCACGAAACCGACCGCCCATGGCCGCCGCTTCGGGCTGCGCTCGCCGTGGTTGGAGACGAACGGCAGCCCGAAGAGCACGACGAAGAGCAGCACCGGCGCGAGGATAATGACGTAACTCTCCGTCCCCTTCGGCAAGAGCGCGAGCACGCCGAAATACCAGAGGAAGTACCAATCCGGCCGGGGATAGGCACTGACGATCGAGGGGTCCGGCTGATTCCCCAATTCCTTCGGCCCGACGATGACCGCCAGCAGCAGGATCGTGAAGAGGACCGCGACGCCGAAGATCGCATCCCGCCAGGCGGCGTCCGGCCAGAAGGGGACGCCATTTCGCTTCAGGAGCGCGTCGTACTTGGCGCGGTACGTTTTCGGGTCCACCGGATCGCCCGCCTTCGGCGGCTCGGAGATGCCGTCATGGATGACGAGGTAGAGGTGCAGCGCGACCGTCGCGAAGATCAGCGCCGGGATGAAGAAGACATGGACAGCGAAGAAGCGGCTCAAAGTCGCGCCGCTCACCGTGTCGCCCGCGAAGATGAAATGCGCCACGGCATGGCCGATGATCGGCAGGCGGCCCGCCTGCTCGGCGGCGACGACGAGCGACCAGAAGCCGTCCTGATCCCAGCGCAGCAGTTGGCCGGTGAAGGCCATGAGGAGCGTCAGCGCGAAGAGGACGACGCCGGTGAGCCAGTTCACCTCGCGCGGGAACTTGTACGATCCCATCAGGAAGACGCGGATCATGTGGATGCCGATGCAGATCATCATCGCGGAGGCGGCGAAATAGTGGATGCCGCGCACGACCCGCCCGAAGGTGTCGTGCGAGATGAACTGGAGGCTGTTGTAGGCGTCCGCCGTCGCGGGGACGTACGAGGTGGCGAGCACGATCCCGGTGGCGACGAGCGTCATGAAGGAGAAGAGCGTCGCGCTGCCGAAGACGTAGGCCCAGCCGATCCGCCCCGTCTCCGGCACGGGATGGCGGATCATCGGCAGCACAAGTTTCGATGTCCCCGTCCGGTCATCGAATGCCCGCCATGCCCGTATCAGGATATTTCCCCGCTTCGCTTCCACCGCCATCGCGCTATCCTTACGTTCCTTGTCCTCAGTCCTCGCTACGTCACGGGAATCGGGCTGGTCAGAATCTCCACCTGCCCGTTATTGACACGCACCGGATAGGTCGTCAGCGGTTGCGGCGGCGGCCCGGCGGCGACCGTGCCATCCTTGTAATACACACCGCCGTGGCACGGGCACATGAAGAGATCGGCGTCCGCCAGCCAGCGCACCGGGCAGCCGAGATGCGAGCAGTTGATCGAGAAGGCGACGAAATCCTGCGCGCCATTGCGCCGGAGCCACGCCGCCGTGTTGCCGGAGACACCCGTCCACGCCACCGATGACGGGTCGGTGTATTTCACCAGGTTCGTCGTGCCGACCGTGAAGTCGTCCACCTTCCCGACCGGGCGCCAATCGCGCGGCTTTTTGGCGAAGAGCGGCCGAATCAAAAACCCGACGACCGGCACGCCGACCGCCGCCGCGCCCGCCGCGCCCAGCCCGATGCACAGCCAGTTCAGGAACCGCCGCCGACCGAGCATCTCCGGCGATTCCGCGCGGTCCGTCTCGGTCGGGCCGTAGGTCTCAATGGCCATGGCGCAATTCTCCGATCCAACCACCGAGGCCGAGGGCGAGCAAGACCAGCCCGATCACGGTGATGGCAATGGTCGTCACGACGCCCCAGGCGAGGAAGACGACGCCGACCGCGAGCACGACGGGCCAGTACGTCGGCCGGGGGAGATGGGCGGCGGGCAATGGCTCCCAATCCGGGTGAGCGGGGGAGTGCTGAGTGCTGAGTGCCGAGTGCTGAGGATAGGAGGGTGGTTCGTCCTGCCCAGAGGGCGCGCGCGCCACTCCAACGCGGTCCGCTTCCCGCTGCGCCCTGTCCAATACCGATTGCCCGCCACCCGCCGCCCGCTGCTCACCGTCCCCTGCCCATTGCCCACTGCCCACCGCCCGCTTGTCGCGCAGCGCGGCGGTGATGCCGAGCGCGCCGCCGAGCGCCGCGCCCAGCGCGATTTTGATCGCGGTCTTTCTCGTGTCCGATGGCTGATCCGGCATCAGGTCCCCTCCCCCGACGGTGATGGCACGGCGGCGCGTGGGGAACCCACGTAGCCGCGTGTCGCAGGCGATTCGTCTTCCTCATCCGCCTCGCCCTGCCAGCGCGCGAAGGTGCCGATGATCGCGCACAGATAGATCAGCCCGCCCGGCACCCACATGAGCAGCCCGCCGAACTGCTGATCCACCGCCGGTGAGACGCCCCAGCCATCCCGGATCAGCGGCAGGAAGCCGCGCGTATCCACCGGATGCAGATAGGCGGGGTAGAGGCCGGGCGAGGCGAAGGTGAGGATGATGCCGAGCATACTGCTTCCGACGGCGGCGGTGAAGAGGTAGAGCATCGCGGCGAGCGGCGCGTACCGGGACTCCGGCAGCGGCGCGCAGACCGGCCACCAGAAGATCACGCCCGTCGCGAGGAAGCAGAGATGCTCGCCGATATGGATGCCGGTGTGCGCCAGCGCCGCATCGTAGAGCGCCGGGAGATGCCAGAGATACATCGCGCCGATGCCCAGGAGCCACGCGACCGCCGGTCGGCGCAGCGCCCGCTCCACGGCACGCACGCGGGGGGATGCCAGCCAGCGGGCCACCAGCCACGCCGGGATGCCGAGGATGAGGAGCGGCGGCACGATCAGCAGGAGCAGGAGATGCTGGATCATGTGCGCGCTGAAGAGGTACGTGTCGCCGAGCGCGTCGAGCGGCGAGCACTGCGCGACGAGCAGCACGGCGACGCCCGCGAAGAAACAGCCCGCCCGCCGCCGCGGGCGGCGACGCGTGAGGGCGACATACACCGCGACCAGCGCCGTGCAGCCGATCAGCACGGACGGCTCGCCGTCCCACGCGGTCGTCAGCAGCCGCCACGTCGTCATACGCGCGCCCAGAGGTAGATCGTCGCGAAGATGACGATCCAGACGACATCCACGAAGTGCCAGTAGAGCGAGATCGCCTCGATGGCGACGGAGTGCGGCCCCTTGAACCAGCCCCCGACGGCGAGGCCGAAGAGGATCGTGATCGCCACCAGCCCCATGAAAACATGGAAGCCGTGGAGGCCCGTCAGCGTGAAGAAGGTTGAGCCGAAGAGGTTGCGGCTGATCGTCACATTCTCGCCGATCAGATGCGCGTACTCACTCCCCTGCCCGAAGAGGAAGACCGCACCGAGGACGACCGTCGCGAGGAGCGAGAGGCGCACCATCGTCTGATTGCCCCGCTTCAGGCTGTGCCCCGCCCACCAGATCGTGGCGCTGCTGGCGAGCAGGCAGACGGTGTAGATGCCCGTCTTGATCGGGTCGAGCACCCGCCCCGGATTCGGCGGCACGCTGCTTGGCGCGGGCAGGATATTCTTGTGGTAATAGATGAAGGCGAGGATCAGGAGGACGAAGAAGACGGCCTCCGAGGTGAGGAAGAGCGCCGTCCCCTGGAGATTCTTGTCAATGCCGATCTCCTCGGTGTCCGCCGCACCGCGCTGCTGCCTGTCGCGCTTCCAGTCCGGGTTCTCCGGGTGCGCGAGATCCCACAAGGGGCGGCGGCTGCGGATCGGCGGCAGGCGGTCGAAGTTGTGGATCGGCGGCGGGGAGGTCGTCGCCCATTCGAGTGTCCAGGCCTGCCAGGGGTTGTCCCCCGCCACCACGCCGTGATGCAGGCTGGCGAACACGTCCCAGAAGAAGATGAGCACCGACAGGCCGAGGATGAGCGCGCCAATGGTCGAGGCGAGATTCAACGCGCCCCACCAGGGCAGGTTCGGATAGGTGAAGACGCGCCGCGGCATGCCGAGAATGCCGAGGATATGCTGCACGCCGAAGGTGAGATTGAAGCCGAGGAACATCAGCCAGAAGACCCACTTGCCCCATCTCTCGGAGAGCATCCGCCCCGTCGCCTTCGGGAACCAGTAATAGATGCCCGCGAAGATGGCGAACATCGTGCCGCCGAAGAGGACATAGTGCAGATGCGCGACCAGGTAATAGGTGTCCGTCGTCTGCCAGTCGGTCGGGACGACGGCGAAGGAGACGCCGCTGATCCCGCCGATCGTGAAGAGGATGAGGAAGGCCATCGCGAAGCACATCGCCGTCGTGAAGCGGATCGCGCCGCCCCACATCGTCGCCACCCAACTGAAGATCTTCACGCCGGTCGGCACGGCGATCAGCATGCTCGCCGCCGCGAAGATGATGTCCGCGCCGCGCCCCAATCCGACGGCGAACATGTGGTGCGCCCAGACGGCGAAACTGAGGAAGGCAATCGCGAGCGTGCTGCCCGCGACGAAGCCGTAGCCGTAGATCGGCTTGCGCGAGAAGACGGGGATCACCTCGCTGATGATGCCGAAGGCGGGCAGCACCATGATGTAGACCTCCGGGTGGCCGAAGCCCCAGAAGTAGTGCTGCCAGAGGATGGCGGACCCACCCGACGCGGGCGTGAAAAAGTGCGCGTTCAGTTGCCGGTCCGCCAGGAGCATGACGAGCGAGGCATTGAGGATCGGCAGGGCGAAGATAATGAGGACGGCGTTAACGAGCGTCATCCAGACGAAGAGCGGCAGCCGCTTGATGCTCATCCCCGGCGCGCGCAAGGCGATGATCGTGACGATGAAGTTGATCCCCGTCGCGGTCGTCCCGATGCCGGTGCAGATCAATCCGAGCGCCCAGTAGTCGAGGCCGCTCGTGAAGGAGAAGGCGCGCTCGCTGAGGGGCGCGTAGCTGAACCAGCCCGCGTCCGGCGCGCCGCCGCCGATGAAGGAGTAGTAGAGGAGCAGGCCGCCGAAAACGAACAGCCAGAAACTGAGGGCATTGAGGCGGGGGAAGGCCATGTCCCGCGCGCCGATCATCAGGGGCACGAGGTAGTTGCCCAGGCCGATCAGCATCGGCATGACGACGAGGAAGACCATCGTCGTGCCGTGCATCGTGAAGAGTTGGTTGTACGCCTCCGGCGAGAGGAAGCCGTTCTCCGGCCTCGCCAGTTGGATACGCATCAACTCCGCTTCCAGCCCGCCGACGGCGAAGAAGAAGAGCGTCGCAACCAGGTACATGATGCCGATCTGCTTGTGGTCCACCGACGCGACCCAACTGAGCAGCCCCTCGCTCGCCTCGACCTTCGGCAGCGGCGTATCAAGTTCGGGCACCAGTGGAACATTCGCCACAGCCACGCTACCTTTCGGAGTCTAACCAATTGAACCACAGAGGCACAGAGGGCACAGAGGAGACACGGAGAGAAAAGATAGGAAAGCCGAATGATTTCTTTTCTCCTCTTTTCTCCTCTCTGTACCCTTTGTGCCTCTGTGGTTCAATTGATTTCCGAATCATTTCTGGGCCTCCAGGTAGGCGACGAGGGCGCGGATTTGGTCGTCGCTCAGTTGCAGGTCCGGCATGTGGCTGCCGGGCTTGACGGCCTGCGGGTCCTTGAGCCATTGGGCGAGGTTGTCCGGTGTGTTGTCCAGCACACCGGCGGCGATCGTGTCGCGGCCGCCGAAGTGGGTGAGGTCCGGGCCGACCTGACTGGTCGCGCCCGTCCCCGCGACGGCGTGGCAACTGGCGCACGTCTGCTGCTGGAAGAGCGTCGCGCCCCGCGCCGCGTCGCCGCCGGTCGGCGCCACCGCCGCCTGCGCCTGCTGCCGCTGCCAGGCGTCGAACGCCGCCTGCGGCTGGACGATGACGCGGATGCGCATCCAGGCGTGCTCCGCACCGCAATACTCCGCGCATGCGCCGAGGAAAGTACCCGTCCGCGTCGGCTCGACCCAGAGCCAGTTGGTGTGGCCGGGGACCATATCTAACTTGCGGCCGAGCTGCGGCACCCAGAAGTCGTGGATCACATCGCCGCCTTCGAGTTGCAGGAGCATCCGCCGCCCGACGGGCAGATGGATCTCGTTCGCCGTCACGACGCCGGAGGCGGGATACCGGATGCCCCACCACCACTGGTAACCCGTGACGACGAGGTCCGGCGGGTGATCGCCGGGGCCGGGGCTGACTGCGGCCATCGTCTTGACGGTGAAGCCGAGGATGACGGCGAGCAGCACCGCCGGCGCAATCGTCCAGGCGATCTCCAACCTGCGCCGGCCGAACTCCTGATACGGCTCGTCCGTGCTGTCGCGACGGCGGCGATAGCGGACGGCGATGAAGACGACAAGCCCGGCGACGAGCACGAAGATTACCGCGCTGACGACGAGAATACCGATGAAGAGGTTGGAAATGTCCCGCTCCTGCGGCGAGATCGGGTTGAACGGCGTGCCCTGCATCACATCCCCTTATCGCCATGCCGCGTGGAGCCATCGGCATGGCGGTATCCCCTTTTGCCTGTCTGCGCCGCGCGGCGGGATGGGGTGGGAGGTCATCCCATCCCGCGCACATACCGCTGTCGCATCACGCGTGCCATACCACCGCACGCCCGACGGCTTACGCACGGCGATCCGCCGGTCCCCACCCCGGCGCGGCGCGCGACGGCTCCGTGGCGGCGAGCGTCCCTTCCCGGTCCGCGGCGGAGACATGCCCGGCGCGCACGACCGCCCACCGCAGGCACGCGCCGCCGACGAGCGCCGCGAGCGCTCCCGCGACACTGGTATACCGGGGATGCACGGGCGCGCGCATCCCCGCGATGTCGAGCGCGACGGCGGCCACCGATCCGACGACCGCGCCCGCGAGCAGCAGCGCTTCGCGGCCATGCAGCAGGGGGCGCGCCGCCCGGCCGGAGGTCGCAAGGTAGCCGCCGAGCAGCGCGATCTCGCCGCACCCCAACGCGACGGTATAGGGGCCGAGCAGCGCGTGATCCCCCGGGTCGTCGCTGCCCGTGAGGATGGAGGCCGCGACGGTCGCCGCCGCGCCGGTGTTGAGCGCGCTCGCCATGAAGAGCGCGCCGAGCAGCGGGCTGGTGGACCAGACGGGGATGCTCGTCGTCCCGAGCAGCACGCCGGTGTAGCCGCCGAGCGTCAGCGCAGGCGGGAAGCCGCCGACAGCCAGCGCCCGCTCCGGGATCGCCGTCAGGAGCGCGCCACCGAGCGGCAGTTTGCCCGCCTCGGCCAGATGGCGCGCTGCCGCCAGCGTCGCGAAGATGCCGTGCGCGGTGAGCGCCCACGAGCCGAGGTTCATGGGAGATGCGGGCTTGAAGATGCGCAGCATGTGATGGAAGCGCGACGGCTTGCCGAGATCCTCGATGAGGAAGACCGGGCAGGGGAGCATCGCCGCGAACGAGACGATCCGCGCGGTGCGCGCGAGCGACCCCCGCTTCGCACCGCCCGCGTTCAGCAGCGCGCCCAGCACGTACGCCCCGGATGAAACGCCGCCCAGAAAGAAATAGGCCGCGATGTCGTTGTTCCACGTCGGCGTTTGCAAGATCGGCACATCTTTGTAGGCGTCGCGCGCCCGCAGATGGGTCGCTTCCGCACGGCCTGCACGCATAGCACGCCCGTCTTTGCGGTCAGGCCGCGTCATCGTCGCGCCGCGCGTCACGGGCGCTCTCCTTTCGCGGCCATCATCGCGCCGACCATGCTGAGGCCGATGCCGACGGCGGCGCTCCACAGGTAGCGCGCCCGCATGTGCGCCACCGGGCGGCGGGGGGCGGCGGGCAGGTTGTATGCCGCCGGTTCCTCGGTGAGCAGGAAGAAGGCATTCAGCCGCTTGTACTCGCCCGCGTCGTCGGCCCCGTAGAGATATGCGTCCCGCTCCCCCTGGGCGTGCAACTCAGCGACGCGTTGCTCCGCCCGCTCGCGCAGTTCGGCGACCGGCCCGAAGACGATCGCGTCGGTCGGGCAGGTCTTGGCGCAGGCGGGTTCGAGGCCGTCTTTCTGCCGGTCGTAGCAGAGGGTGCATTTGTGGGCCGCGCCGTCGTCCTGGCTGCGGCCAAGCACGCCGAACGGGCAGGCAACGACGCAGTAGCCGCAGCCGTTGCAGACATCCTGCTGCACGTAGACATCGCCGAACTCGTTGTAGACGAGCGCGCCGGTCGGGCACGCTTCCTGGCAGGGCGCGGCGGTGCAGTGCTTGCAGACATCGCTGTTGAAGAGCCAGCGCACCCCCTCGCCCGGCCGCTCGTACTCCGTGAAACTGACGTGCCGCCACGTCGTCGCGGAGAGGTGCAGGGTGTTGTCGTAACTCTGGCCGCTCCACGTCATCCCGTCGGACGGCAGCGCGTTCCACTGCTTGCACGCCACCTCGCACGCCTTGCAGCCGATGCAGACGGTCGAGTCGGTGAAGAAGCCCATCGGCTCGACGGTCGGCGGCGGCAGGGCGATCATCATCCCGTCGAGGAACCCCGCCGGGACGTTCACGCCGCCCGGTTCATGCGTGACCCGCAGTTCGGGCGGAGCGGGGGGCAGTGGGCGGTGAGCGGTGGATACGTCTCCTCTCTGCCCACTATTCACCGTCCACCGCCCACTCTCATCGCCGCTCATGCCGTTCTCCCTTCCGGTTGCGCCTGGTGGTTCGTGTCCGCCATCGGCGCGGACTGCGGCCGGGGCGCGACAGCGGTCGAGGGGACGTCCGAGCGGGCGGCGAGCCGCCCTTTTTGCACCTGGCAGGTGAACGCCTTGCCCTCGTGCATGCTGACGTTCGCGTCGGTGAGGATGGAGGTGAGGTCGTTCGCCTGGCTCCCGGCGACCTCACCCGCCCAGCCGTAGTGGATCGGCAAGCCGATCTGGTGGACGATCTTCCCCTGAATGTGCAGCGAATGCAGGCGCGGCGTGACCATCGCGCGCGCCTCGATCGCGCCGCGCTTGCTCGTGACGACGACCCAATCGCCGTGCGTAATCCCGCGTTCCGCCGCCAGTTCCCGGCTCATCTCCGCGAACATCTCCGGCTGCAACTCGTTGAGCCAGCTGTCGAAGCGGCTCATCGGGCCGCTCAGGTAGTGCTCGGTGAGGCGGTAGGTCGTCGCGACGACGGGGTAGTCGGGGTCTTCCGCCGCCGCGAGCGGATTGAGCGGCACTTCATCGAGGAGGACGGTGGGGTTGATCCGCTGCGTGTAGAGCGCATTGGGCACCGGCGACACGACCGGCTCGTGGTGGGTGGGCAGGGGGCCGACCTACACGCCGCCCGGCGCGAACAGCCAGCCCTTGCCGTCCGGCTTGAGGATGAAGGGGGAGTCGCCCGCGATGGCCTCCATGCCCGTCGCGCCTTCGGCGGGGCGGTAGCCCGGCGGCTTCGTCGGCTCGAAATCCGGCGTGTCCAGCCCGGTCCAGCGCCGCTGCTCTGCGTCCCACCAGACGTACCGCTTGCGCTCGCTCCACGGGTTGCCGTCCGGGTCGGCGCTGGCGCGGTTGTAGAGCATGCGCCGGTTGTCGGGCCACGCCCAGCCCCAGTTCGGGTGGGCGTGCTGATCGAGGTCGCCCGTGCGCTCGCCGGCGCGGTTGCGCCCCGCTTCCGGGTAGACGCCGCAGTAGATCCAGCACCCGCATGCGGTGCTGCCGTCCTCCTTCAGTTGCTGATAGCGCTGGAGGTGCGCGCCGTCGGCGACGGTGTAGCCGTTGATCTCGCGCAGCACCTTCGCGGCGTCCGGCTCATCGGCGGTGAGGCTGACCCGGCCATCGGGCAGGAGATGCAGCCCGTCGTGGCCGTAGTCCCATGTCAGGTTGAGGATGCCCCGGTCGCATTCGTTCTCGCTCCCGGCGTAGAGTCGCTTCATGCGCCGGCCGAGATTCCAGGCGAACCAGAGTTCGGAGCGGCAATCGCCCGGCGGGTCAATCGCCTGGTCGTGCCACTGCAACATCCGCTCGGTGTTCGTCAGCGTACCGGATTTCTCGATGCCGGAGGCGGCGGGCATGAAGAAGACTTCCGTCGCGATCGTCGCCGGGTCGGGCTGATCCGGCCCCTCCTTCCAGAAGGTCGCGCTCTCGATGGCGAAGAAGTCCCGCACGACCAGCCAGTCGAGTTTGCGCAAGGCGATGCGGTTCAGTCCTGCGTTCGGGCTGCCTGCGGCGGGGTTCTGCCCCATCAGGAAGAAGCCGCGCACCTTGCCCGCCGCCATGTCTATGGCGTACGGCAGTTGCGAGTGGTCCGCCGTGATGCGCGGCAACCACGCGAAGCCCCAGTCGTTCTCGGCGGTCGCGGCGTCGCCGTACCACGCCTTGAGCAGGCTGACCACGAAGGCGGGGAAGCCCGACCAGACGCCGTGATCCACCCGCTCCTGCGCGAGGTAATCCTTGAGCGTGTTGTGGTCGCGCACTTTCGCCGGTTGCGGGATGTACCCCGGCAGGAGGTTGTACAGCGTCGGGATGTCGGTCGAACCCTGAATGCTGGCGTGGCCGCGCATCGCCATGATGCCGCCGCCGGGGCGCCCCATATTGCCGAGCAGCAGTTGCATGATACCGGCGGCGCGGATCATCTGCACGCCGGTCGAGTGCTGCGTCCAGCCGACCGCGTAGACGACGGCGCTCGTCCGCTCCCGCCCGGAGTTCGCCATCAATTCCTCCGCGACGGCGAGGAATTGCGCCTCGGTGCAGCCGCACTGCTCCGCCACCATCTGCGGCGTGTAGCGGGCGTAATGGCGGCGCATGATATTCAGCACGCAGTTGGGGTCTCGCAGCGTCGGGTCCCGCCGGGGCTGCTCCTGGGCGACATCGCCCAGCGTCTCGCTGCGGGACATCGCGCCGACATGCACCGGCGTCTGCGTGCGTGCCGGGCCGGGGTCCTCCGCGTAGTGCCAGTTCGCCTCGTGCAGGTTGTACGCCCGGTCGGCGGCGTGGTAGCCGGAGAAGATGCCGCTGCAATCGTCCTCCGCGTCCACGTAGCCGTCGCTGATGATCGTCGTCGCATTCGTGTAGGCGAGGACGTACTCCTTGAACCAGCGCTCCTGGGTGAGAATCTGGTTGATGAGGCCGCCGAGGAAGACGATGTCCGAACCGGTGCGGATCGGCACGTAGTCGGTCGCGGAGGCCGACGTCCGGCTGAAGTGCGGGTCCACATGGATGATCTTCGCGCCCTTCGCACGCGCCTTCATCGGGAAGCGGAAGCCGATCGGGTGGGCCTCCGCCATGTTCGATCCCATAATCAGGATGCAATCGCTGAACTGCAGGTCCTCCTGGAAGGAGGTCGCCGCGCCGCGCCCAAATGAGGTGCTCAGACCGGGCACCGAGGCGCTGTGTCATATGCGCGCCTGATTCTCGATCGCGATGATGCCCAGCGTGTTGAAGAGTTTCTTGATGAGGTAGTTCTCCTCGTTGTCCAGCGTCGCGCCGCCGAGATGGCCGATCGCCGTCGTGTGCCGCACGAGGTCGCCGTGCTCGTCGCGGTCAACGAACGTGGCGTCGCGCGTCTCCTTCGTCAGTTGGGCGATGCGCTCCATCGCCCAATCGAGCGGCTTCTCCTCCCAGTGGTCGCTGTACGGCGCGCGATACTGGACGGTCGTGATGCGGTGCGGGTTCTGGACGAGTTGGAAGGTGTTCGCGCCCTTCGGGCAGAGCGCCCCCTCGTTGATCGGGCTGCGCGGATCCCCCTCGATGTCAATGCACCGGCCGTCCTTGACGTAGACCAACTGGGCGCAGCCGACGGCGCAGTACGGGCAGACGCCGTTCACCGCCGTCGCGCCACGCAGCCGCGAGTGCTTGGCGACGGAGACGGGGCTGAAGGGCTGCGGCGCGTCGCCGACATGCCAGAAGCGGTTGCGCGTGTTCGCGGAGACTCGCCGGGCCATGCTTCTCTCCTTGCCTACCGTACATGAATACCGAGGGTTTCGCGGTTCGCCGGAGCACGCGCGGTGATAGCGGAGAAAGACCCCCGACCGCGTATGTCCTGGGACTCCCGGACGGATGATGCCATGAATTACTCTTCCCCCGGACAGAAATTCCCCACACCGCCGCGCTACTGGTCGCGGCATCAATGATACCGCCGAAAGGGCCGCAAGAAACGTGCCCTCTCACCTGCCAGGGCGTATGGATGGCCGGGGCATCCTAACCCCCTGCCCCTTCCCGGCGCGGGAAGGGGTGACTCACCGCGATGCCGTGACATTCCGCTGAACGCCTCGGTCGTTCAGAGGCTCGCTCCCCCTTCCCGACGCGGGCAGGGGGCCGGGGGGTTAGGATTCCCCAGATGGCGACAATGCAGAAACCCATCTCGCCTGCCGCCCTTCCTCGCGGCGCGGCACGCTCTCTGCGACCGGGCAATTGATCGCACCGCGCGGCGGCGGAACGGTATGGCGCACACGGCGTCATGCCCGGACATGCCGCGCCGTGCAACCGGCAAGAATCAGGGACGCGACAGGTGGAGATGCGAATGAGCGGCAAGACGAAGAACGACGGCGACGGCGCAAAGCCGCAGCAGCGAAAGACGGACGCGGGCGAGCGGCGCGTCCTCAACCACGGCCAGTCGAGCGTCGTCGCGGACATCGGCGCGAGCCTGACGCTCAAGCAGGGGTCGCTCTTCATGCTCACCGACGATTCGGGCGACATCCCGCCGCAGATCATCGGCGAGCACGATCGCGGCCTCGGCCTCTACTTCCACGACATGCGCTATCTCGACGCGGCGGCACTGCGCATCAATGGCGCGCGGTTCACGCCGCTCCTCTCCGCCTCCGACCTCGGTCACACCGGCGTCTTCGAGTTGACGAACCCGGACCTCCACGACGGGGAGGGCAGGACGATCCCGAAAGAGACGCTCGGCCTGCGCTGGAAGAAGACGCTCAACGAGACCGTCCGGGACGAACTGACGCTCCAGAACTTCGGCCACGACACGGCGGATTTGACGCTGATCCTCGAATACGACGCCCACTTCGACAGCATGTTCACGGTGCGCGGCGCGGAACCGGGAGAGCGCGGCACGCTCCACGACCCGAAAGCCACGGACGACTCCCTCGTCTTCCAGTACGACGGCGCGGACGGCCACCGGCGCACGACGCGGCTCTCCTTCGACCCGAAACCGACCGAACGCGACGGCCGCCGCATCACCTATCGGCGCCGCCTCGCCCCCGGCGACACGCGGAATTTCACCATCACCATCGCCGTTGCGGACCATGCGAAGCGGCAGAGCGACCTCGAAACGCACCCCGAGGCGGGCGGCAAGGACACGGACGAGGCGCAACGACACGCGGACGCCGGATCGCTCAGCGGCCATGTGCATGTCGAAACGAGCAACGCCCTCTTCAACCGCGTGCTGCGCCGCTCCTTCCTCGATCTGGCGATGCTGGCGATGCGGCAGAAGGGGGACCGCTTCTTCGCCGCCGGGGTGCCGTGGTACGTCGCGCTTTTCGGGCGGGACTCGCTGATCACCGCGCTCGAAGTGCTCGCCTACGAACCGGCCATCGCGCGGAACACGCTCGACATCCTCGCGCGCTATCAGGGCACGAAGGAGGACGATTATCGGGACGAGGAGCCGGGCAAAATCCTCCACGAATTGCGCGTCGGCGAGAAGGCGAACCTCCACGAGGTGCCTTCCACGCCCTACTACGGCACGATTGACGCGACGCCGCTCTTCCTCGTCCTCCTCGGCGAGTATGTGCTCTGGACGGGCGACCTCGATTACTTCAGGAAGATGGAGAAGCATATCGAGCGGGCGGTGGAGTGGATGGAGAAGTATGGCGACAGCGACGGCGACGGGTTTCTCGATTACGCGAGCAAGTCCGACAAGGGGCTGGCGAATCAGGGCTGGAAAGATTCCGGCAACAGCATCGTCAACGCGGACGGCAGCGTCGTCACGCCGCCCGTCGCCCTCGCGGAGGTGCAGGGATACGCGTATCGCGCCTATCGCTCGCTCGCCGTCATCGAGCGGCAACGCGGCGACACCGACCGCGCCGACCGGCACGAAAAGGCCGCGGAGACGCTCAAAGAGCGGTTCAATAGGGAGTTCTGGGTGCCGAAACTGCACAACTACGCGCAGGCACTCCAGAAGGGGACCCGCCCGGCGGTGGTGGACGCCTCGAATCAGGGCCAGGCGCTCTGGGGCGGCATCGTGGACGACGACCGCGCGGCCTGCGTGCGCGACGCGCTGATGGACCCGGACAAACTCTTCGCCGGCTGGGGCATCCGCACGCTCTCGCGCGCGGCGGCGGCGTACAACCCCTTCGATTATCAGGTGGGCGCGATCTGGCCGCACGACAACGCGATGATCGTCGCCGGGCTGCGCAACTACGGCTTCGACGGCGAGGCACTCAAGGTCTTCGGCGGCATCTATCAGGCGGCGACGCATTTCGATCTCTACCGCCTGCCGGAACTCTTCGCGGGCTTCGGGCAGGATCAATACCGCGTCCCCGTCCATTATCCCGTCGCGTGCAGCCCGCAGGCGTGGGCGGCGGCGAGCATCCCGTTCATGCTGCACGCCATGCTCGGCCTCGCGCCGGACGCCTTCGCGCACCACCTCAACATCGTCCGCCCGACGCTGCCGGACTGGCTCGATTGGGTCGTCATCCGGGGCGTGCGGGTCGGGGATGGGCGGGTTGATCTGCGCTACGAGCGCTCCGGCGGGACGACGCTCGTCGCCGTCCTGCACAAAAAGGGCGACCTGGACGTGATGATCGAGTACTGAGTGCTGCGTGCTGCGCGCTGAGGAAAGTTACCTCGGACTGGTACGCGGTACTCCGCACGCAGCACTTCAAAAGGAGCGATGCTGATGAATCAGACGACGGCCAAATGGGGCGCGCTCGGCGGGATCGGGGCGGTGGGCATCGGGGCGGCGCTCGCGCTGCGGCGGCGGGCGGCGCGCCAACCGCCCGCACAGCCGCCCGACGACGCGCCGCACGTGGTAATCCTCGGCGCGGGCTTCGGCGGCCTGACGGCGGCGCACGCGCTGGTCGAGCGATTGGGGCGGGAGCGGGCGGCGATCACGCTCGTGGATCGCAATAATTACCACCTCTTCACGCCGCTCCTCTACCAGATCGCGGCCTGCGGCGTGGACCCGTGGGACACTGCACAGTCGGTGCGGGAGATCGTGCGGGGATATGGCATCACCTTCCGGCAGAGCGCCGTGCAATCTATTGATCTCGATGCGCGGACGGTCCACCTGGACGACGGCACGCTCCCCTACGACTACCTGATCGTCGCGCTCGGCAGCACGACGAATTTCTTCCACGAATCGTCCGCCGAGCGGCACGCACTGCCGATGAAGACGATCCCCCAGGCGCTGGCGATCCGCGACCGCGTGATCGGCGCGTTCGAGCGGGCCGCTACCCTGCCGGACGGCGACGAGCGGCGCACACTGCTCACCTTCGTCGTCGTCGGCGGCGGCGCGACCGGGACGGAACTGACGGCGTCGCTGGCGGATCTCCTCTCCAACGTCCTGCCGCCGCAGTATCCCCGCCTCGATTTCGCCGCCGTGCGCCTCGTGATGATCGAGTCCGAGGATCGCCCGATCGCGAACATGGTGGAGAAGCTCGGCGCGGCGGCGCTCGACCGCCTGCGCGCGCAGGGAGTGGAGGTGATGCTCGACACGAAGGCGAGCGCGGTCGGCGCGGACTACGTGCAGACCGACAAAGGCGAGACGATCAAGACGGCGACGCCGATCTGGGCGACGGGCGTGCGGGCGAACGAAATCGCGGCGAACCTCCCGGGCGCCCACGGCAAGGGCGGGACGCTGGCGGTGGACGATAATCTGCGGCTGCCGGATCACCCGGAGGTCTACGCTGTCGGCGACAACGCGGCGTACACGCGGCCCGACACGCACGACCTCGCGCCGATGCTCGCCTGGGTGGCGAACCAGGAGGGCGAGGCGGCGGCGGCCAACATCGCGGCGGCGATCACGGGCGCATCGCCCCGCCCGTTCCATCTCCGGCCGCTCGGCAGCGCCGTCTCATTGGGGCGCAACGACGGCGCGGCGCAGTTCGGCCCCGTCGCCGTGGACGGCTTCCTCGGCTGGCTCGCGTGGCGCGCGATCCACCTCGCGAAGATCAGCGCCTTCCGGGGCAAACTCGGCGTCGCCCTCGACTGGACGTACGCCTACTTCTACCGTCGCGACACCGCGCGCCTTATCCCGGCGGGCGACACGCATTCGTAGTAGCGCGGGATTTCCAGCCCGCGCTACGGATTCTCCCCTTCCTTTTAGGGAAGGGGCTGGGGGTTAGGTTCAATGGCGACAACGGGCAGGCTGGCGGACAAAGTGGCGATTGTGACGGGCAGCGACAGCGGCATTGGCCGGGCAATCGCCATCCGCTTCGCGCAGGAAGGCGCGGCGGTGACGATCAATTACCACAGCAACGAGCGGAACGCGGGTGAGGTCAAGCGGCAGATCGAGCGGGACGGCGGCAAGGCGACGGTCATCCAGGGCGACGTCTCCGCCGCCGCCGATGTCCAGAAGATGATCGAGGGCACGGTGCAGGCATTCGGCGGCCTCGACATCCTCGTCAACAACGCCGGGATCGAATTCCCGCACCCCTCCTTCCTCGACGTGGATGAGAAGGAGTGGGACCTCGTGCTCGGCGTCAACCTCAAGGGGCCGTTCCTCTGCACGCAGGCCGCCGTGCGCCAGATGCGGAAAGGCGGCAAGGGCGGGCGGATCGTCAATATCTCGTCGGTGCACGAGGATATCCCGATGCCGGGCAACAGCCCCTACTGCGCGGCGAAGGGCGGCCTGCGCATGCTGATGCGCACCCTCTGCGACGAACTCGCGCCCGACAAGATCACCGTCAACAACATCGGCCCCGGCGCGATCGCCACGCCGATCAACAAGGGGACGCTGGCCGACCCGGAGAAGGTCAAGGCGCTCAACGCGGGCATCCCGCTCGGGCGGATCGGCCAGCCGGAGGAAGTCGCGGGCCTCGCCGTCTACCTCGCCTCCGACGAGGCGGCGTACGTCACGGGCGCGAGTTACTTCATTGACGGCGGCATGATGCGCAAGGCGCTGGGGCTGTAAACGGAACGCCCCCTCCCGCCGTGCGGGAGGGGGCGTCACTCCACCCGCCGCTTGCCCGCCCGCCATGCCAGCGCGCCACCGGCGAGCAGCGCGCCCGCAATCGCCACATTCCGCGCGGCGGTGTTCGGCTGCGCCTCGCCCCCGCGATTGATTTCCGCGCGTTCGGGGTACGCGCCCGCCGTTTCGCCCGCCCCCTCGTGCAGCGCCATCTGGAGCAGTTGCGCGAGATGGAGTGCGCGCCGGTCGGTCGTCTGGGCGATCTGCTCGCGGCAACTGAAACCGTCGGCGACGATCAGCGTCTCCTTGGCGGCGTCGCGCACGGCGGGGAGCAACACCCGCTCGCCCGCCTTGATCGAGACGTCGTAGTGGTCGCCGCGCTCGAAGCCGAAGGCGCCCGCCATGCCGCAGCAGCCGGAGGCGAGCACGTTGTAGTCCAGCCCCAGCCCGTCGAGGATTTTCTCCTCGGCGTCCATCGTCATGATCGCCTTGTGGTGGCAATGCCCATGCACGACCGCTTTCCGGTGCAATTTGGGCGGCTCGTATCCCTCGTTGACGAGGAATTCGCTGAGCAGGAAGGTCTGCTGGCTCAACCGCTTCGCATCCACATCGTCGGGGAAGAGGCCGAGCAATTCGTCGCGGAAGACGGCGACGCAGCTCGGCTCCAGCCCGACGACGGGGATACCGGCGGCGATCTGCGGGTGCAGCGTGTCGAGAATTTGC
Source organism: Chloroflexia bacterium (assembly GCA_025924435.1). Next base: position 30,830 of record JAICIL010000004.1, read on the forward strand.
CGCAGCAGCCCTTCGGCCCGGTCGAGCATGCCCCAGTCGTAGAGCGGGCGGCCACAGCAGAGCGGTCGTGATGGGATGGTGACCTGATAGCCCGCCGCTTCCAGCACCGCGACCGCCGCCCGCGCCGTCTGCGGATGGAAGTGGTTGTTGAAGGTATCCGGCCAGAGGATGATTTGCGACTTCCCTTCATTACGCGGCCCGCGCGCCCGGAACCAGTCGGTGAAGGTCTGGGAAGCGAAGGAGGGAATCCGGCGGTCGGGCGCGATGCCGCCCAGCGCTTTGGCGAGCGCGCCGAGTGGCGGCGTCTGCGTGGCGAAGTTGACGAGGCCCGGCATCCGCGCGGCGAGGCGCGCCCACCAGTAAATCAGCCCCATCGAGTAGGCGGTGATCGGGCGGCGGCGACCCTCGTAGTAGTGCGAGAGGAATTCCGACTTGTAGGTCGCCATGTCCACATTGACGGGGCAATCGTGCTTGCATCCCTTGCAAGCGAGGCAGAGGTCGAGCGCCTCGTGCACCTTCTCCTCGTGCCAGCCGTGCGCGAGCGGATCGCCCCCCAGCATCTCGAAGAGCAGCCGGGCGCGGCCACGCGTCGAATGCTCCTCCTCATGCGTCACCATGAACTGGGGCACATCGTCTCGTCGCCCGCGTTGTCGCTCCCCTCGCGGCGGCACTTCCCGACACCGGCGCAACGGAGCGTCGCGCCGGCGAAACTGCCGTGATCCTCCGGGAACTTGAAGTGCGTCTGGACGGGGAGCGGGTTGTACGCCGTGCCGAGGCGCAGATTCTCGGTCGGCTGATACGCGTCAACGACCTTGCCGGGGTTCATCCTGCCATCGGGGTCCCAGATCGCCTTGAACTCCCGGAATGCCTGCACGAGTCCATCCCCGTACATCTTCGGCAGGAGGGCGGCTTTGGCCTGCCCGTCGCCGTGCTCGCCGGAGATCGAGCCGCCGTAGCGGACGACGAGATCGGCCGCGTCGTCGAGGAAGGCGCGGAAGGTGGCGATGCCGCGCGCCGTTTCGAGGTCGAAGTCTATCCGCACGTGGATGCACCCCTGCCCGAAATGGCCGTAGAAGGAGCAGTCGTAGTCGTACCGCTCGAAGAGGGCGCGCAGATCGCGCAGGTACGCGCCGACCTTCTCCGGCGGCACGGCGGAATCCTCCCAGCCCGGCCAAGTGAGCGGCAGGCCCGGCACGAGCGCCGTCGCGCCCAGCGCGGACTCGCGCACCAGCCAGACCCGCCCCACCTCGGTGGGGTCGTCGAAGCATTTCATCGCGGGGGCGTGATCGCCCTCCTTCAGGGCGTCCATCAGGGCGCGCGCCTTGTCGCCCGCTTCCTCCCTCGTCTCCCCGCCGAACTCGACGAGGAGCCAGCCGCCACCGTCGGGGAGCAGAGCCACATCGTCCGGGTGCAGCCCCTTCTTCTTCATCGCGCCGATCATCCGGTCGTCGAAACCTTCCAGCCCGATCGGGTGGTGCGCCATGATTTCCGGGACGCGATCCCCGGCGGTGTAGACATCGGGGTAGCCGAGGACGACGAGCGCGCGCGCCGGGGGGCTGCCGACGAGGCGCACCGTCGCTTCGAGCACCGTGACGCACGTCCCCTCCGTGCCGACGAGCGCGCGGGCGACGTGGAAGCCGTTCTCCGGCAGTAGTTGTTCGAGGCCGTAGCCGGAGACGCGGCGCGGGATGTCCGGGAAACGCGCGCGGATCTGATTGGCGTATTTGTCCACCAGCGCCTTCAGCCCGGCGTAGATTTCGCCGCGCCGCCCGCCCTCGGCGATGATCCGCGCCAGTTCGTCCTCGCTCGTCCGCCCGACGCGCATGCGCAGGCCGTCGTAGGTGAGGATTTCCAACTCCTCGATGTTGTCGTCCGTCTTCCCGGCCATGATCGAATGGACGCCGCAGGAGTTGTTGCCGATCATGCCGCCGAGCGTGCAGTGTGTGTGCGTCGCGGGGTCGGGGCCGAACGTCAGATGATGCCGCTCCGCCGCGTCGCGCAGATCGTCCAGCACGACGCCGGGCAGGACGCGCGCCTGCTTCGCGTCCGGGTCGAGCGCGACGATGCCGTTCATGTACTTCGAGAAATCGAGCACGACGGCGACGTTGCAGGTTTGCCCGGCGAGGCTCGTGCCGCCACCCCGCGCGAGCACCGGCGCGCCGTGGCGGCGGCAGAGGGCGACCGTCTCGATGACATCCTCCTTCGTGCGCGGCAGCACGACCCCGATCGGCACCTGGCGGTAGTTGGAGGAATCGGTCGCGTAGAGCGCGCGGTCGCCGTCGTCGAAGCGCACCTCGCCCGCGATGCGCAGGCGCAACCGGGCCGCGAGGGTTTCGCGATCAATATTCGTCGGCATCTCGCCGCCGTGCCGCATCGGTGTCTCGATCTGGGTCGCGCTCGCCATCATTCGCTCCTTTCCGCCTCACGCTCCGGCCTGCAACATGGGCAGGAGCGTGGGCGATTCGATCCGTTCTCGATGCCCGCTTCGCCCGATCGCCTCCCCGACGAGCGTGCGGTAGACGCGCTCGTAGCCGTCCGCCATCGCCGCCGCGGAGAACTGGGCCTCGACGTGCGCGCGGCAGGCGCGGCGGTCAATCGTCGGGATGCGCGCGACCGCCTCGATCATGCCGTGGAGCGTGTCGCAGACAAACCCCGTGACGCCGTCCACGACGACCTCCGGCACCGAACCGGCCCGGTAGGCGATCACCGGCGTCCCGGTCGCCATCGCCTCGACCATCGTCAGGCCGAACGGCTCCGGCCAGTCAATCGGGAAGAGAGAGGCGTACGCGCCGCCGAGCAGCGCGTCCTTCGCGCGCTCGTCCACCTCGCCGATGAACTCCACGAGCGGGCTGGCGCGGATCATCGGCGCGATGGCCCGTTCGTAGTACGCCGCGTCCACCGGGTCCACCTTCGCCGCGATCACGAGCCGCATGCCGACATCCCGCGCAATCTCGATCGCGCGGTCGGGGCGCTTTTCCGGGCTGATCCGGCCGAGGAAGACGAGGTAATCGCCCGGCTCGGCGCGGAAGTGATAGTCGTCGCACGCGATCCCGTTGTAGACGGTGGCAAGCCAGTTGACGCCCGGCGACGACGCGCGCTGCGCCTCGCTGATCGCCACGCGCGGCAGTGCCGAGAAGTGCTTGCCGAGCCGCTGCATCTCCGGGAGATCGAACCGCCCGTGCGCCGTCGTCACCGTCGGCGCGGCGGCGCAGCGGGCGACCGGGAACGCCATGTAGCCGATGTGGTTGTGGATGCAATCGAAGTCGGCGGCGCGGCGATAGACGCGATCGAGTTGCGTGACGGTGTAGGAAACGGCATCGCGGACCCCCGGATCGAGCCGCAGCCCGCGCGGGCAGCAGGCGGCGAGTTCGGCGTCCGTCCGCGAATCGCCACTGGCAAAGAGTGTGACACGATGCCCCCGCCGCACCATCTCCTCCGTCAAGATGGAGACAACCCGCTCCGTGCCGCCGTATGCTCGTGGTGGGATCGCCTCCGTGAGCGGGGCGATCATCGCAATTCGCATCGCGCTTCTCTCCTTTATGGAATTGTGCATGTCTTCGCATCATTCATGTCGGTGGGAGAAAAATGCCGCGAGGCGCCACCATGTGTGCACGAGCAGATTGCGTGCCACTCATCCGCGCGGGTAAGGGCGGGTGGAGACGGCCCATAAAAGGGCAATTGGTAACGCCGTTTCGATCCCACTATTTCGCCATCGAATGGAACGTACCTATCCACGACGATCATCACTCGCTCCCGGCGGGAGGCATCTCCTCCCCTCCTTCGGCGGCAACGCTCCCTTGCCGCCCCCGTACGGGTCTGCCATAATCCGGCCCAATTGCCCGATCAACGATGGAGACGGCCCGACGAGGGACGCGATGCAGCCGCAGCCACACGCCGACAACCATCCGCAACAACGGGCGTCCGTGGATGGCGAGGAACCTGCCACGTGCGCCACGGACGTGCCGGGGCGGACACCGCCCCTCGGCGGCGCGGAGGAGAGGCGCGCGCTGCTTCCGGTCGAGGAGCAGGGCGCCCGCCTGGCGGCGGAGGCGACGACGCAGCGCCTCGCCCGCCTGCAGAACGTAACCGAGGCGCTCGCCACCGCGCTCAGCGCGGATGAGGTGGCGCGGGTGATCGTCCGCGAGGGCACGGGCGCGCTGGGGGCCGCCGCCGGGAACCTCTATCTTCAGGATGCGACGGGCGAGGCGCTCGAACTGGCCGGTGATGCCGATTCGGAGTATCCCGCCGATGCCCTCGCCCGGTTCCGGCGCGTCCCGCTCGATGCGCTGACCCCGAACACGGACGCCGTCCGCACCGGCGCGGCGATCTGGCTGGAGACGCAGGCGGACTGGGAGCGGCGCTATCCGACCGGCGCGCCCGTGCATGCGCGGACCGGCTACGAGGCGGCGGCGTCCATGCCGCTCGTCGGGCGCGAGCGGATCGAGGGCGTCCTCGGCCTCAGTTTCGTCGGCCCGCGTCGCTTCGACGCGGAGGACCGCGCGCTGCTCCTCACCCTCGGGCGGCAGGCGGCGCAGGCGCTCGAACGGGCGAGACTCTACGAGGCGGAGCGGATGGCGCGCCAGCGGGCGGAGCGCGCCGCCGACCGCACCGCCCGCCTCCTCGCGGTCACGGCGGCGCTGGGGCGCGCAACGACGCGCGAAGCGGTGGCGGAGACGGCCCTGGGCGAGGGGATCGCCAGCGTCGGCGCGGTCGCCGGAGGGCTTGGCGTCCTGACGAATGGCGGCAGGGAGATCGAGCGACTGGCGATGTTCGGCTACCCCGAGGAGATCGTCGAGGGGACACGCTCCGTGCCGATTGACGCGCTCGGGCCCATCGCGACGACGGCGCGGACGGGCGCGGCGGTCTGGCTGGAGACGAACGCCGAACTCTTCTCCCGGTATCCGCAACTGGCGGCCATCCCCGCGCGGCGGCACTACGGCGCGGCGGTCTCCGTGCCGCTCGCCGTCGGCGGCGCGGTGATCGGCGTCATGTCGCTCCGCTTCGCGGAGGAGCGGCCCTTCGACACGGCATCGCGCGACTTGATCGAGGCGATCGCCGGGCAGTGCGCGCAGGCGCTGGAGCGGGCGCGGCTCTACGAGGCCGAGCGCGCCGCCCGTGCGGAGGCGGAGGAGGCGGTGCGCGCGCGGGACCGCTTCCTCTCGATTGCCGCGCACGAATTGAAGACGCCGGTCACCGCGCTCAAGGGCACCGCCCAACTCCTCCTGCGGCGGCAGGCGCGGGGACAACTCGATCCCACGCGGCTCGCCCGGACACTGGCGATCCTCAATACGTCGGCGACCCGCCTGGCGGAATTGACGGACGATTTGCTCGATGTCGCGCGCATCCGCACCGGCCACTTGCCGCTCGCGCCCCGGCCCACGGACCTCGTCGCGCTCGTCCGCGAGGCGATGGCCCGCGCGAGCGAGCAACTGGGCGCGACGCAGCGGCTGATCCTCGAATCGCCCGGCGATCCGCCCGCCGTTGCGGCGGACGCGGCCCGCGTAGATCAGGTGCTGATGAATCTGCTCGACAACGCGATGAAATACTCCCCCGATGGCGGCGCGATCACCGTCACCGTGCGGGCGGAAGCGGGCGGCGTGGTGACGCGCGTGCGCGACGAGGGGATCGGCGTACCGGCCGGGGCGGCGGAGACGATCTTCGCGCCCTTTGGCCGCGCCGCCAACGCGGTGGCGGGCAGCCTGCCCGGCATGGGCCTCGGCCTCTACATCTGCCACAACATCATCGAGCGGCACGGCGGCTGGATTCGGGCGGAGAGCGACGGCGAGGAGCGCGGGACGACCTTCTCTTTCTGGCTCCCCGTCGCGACGGCGACCGGGCAACCGGAAACGACCGGTGCGTGATGCGGATGTGAGGGCTTCGTCCGCGTGTGTGCCCGCACGCTCGCCGATCGGTGAGCGTTTCGTGACTCTTCGCCGCACAACTCCGTGATTTTCGCGCGTCACGATGTGTATGTGCTTCCGGGTGTGACCGGACATGCGCATCGCGCTTCGTACGGAAGGAGAAGAACCCCCATGACGCACCGAAGTGGAGGAACAACAATGGAAGAGAAGGGCATTGACCTCGACCAGCGCCTCAGGGGACTGGGACAGGAGTGGGCCGCCGCCGAGCAGCGCGGCGATACCGCTTCCCTCGCACGGATGCTGGCGGACGACTTCGTCGGCATCGGGCCGCGCGGTTTCATGCTGACGAAGGAGCAATGGCTGGCGCGGTATACATCCGGCGACCTGCGGAATGCGTCCTTCGCCCTGGACGAGGTGCGGGTGCGCGTCTACGGCGATGCGGCCGTCGCGACGGGCCGCCAGGCGCAGCGGGGCGACTTCCAGGGCCACGACATCGCGGGCCAGTTTCGCGTCACGCAGGTTTTCGTGCGGCAGGATGGGCGCTGGCTGCTCGCCGCCCTGCACCTCAGCCCCATCGCCGCGGGATCGTAGGGAGAGCAAATGATGACCGACCATCCGTTCCGCTTCGGCGTCGTGGCCGCGCAGGCGCGCTCGGGGGAGGAGTGGGCCGCGAAGGCCCGCCGCGTCGAGGCGCTCGGCTACGCGACCCTGGTCATCCCGGACAACATCCAGCACACGCTCGCCCCGCTGCCCGCGCTCGCCGTTGCCGCCGCCGCCACGCGCACCCTCCGCGTCGGCACGTACGTCCTCGCCAACGACTACCGCAACCCCGTCATGCTCGCCAAGGAGGCCGCGACGCTCGATCTGCTCAGCGGCGGTCGCTTCGAGTTGGGCATCGGCGCGGGCCGCCCGACCGCCGCCACCGACAACCAGATGCTCGGCATCCCCTTCAATGCGGGCGGCGTGCGCGTCGCGCGGCTGGCCGCATCGCTCGCCATCATCAAGCCGCTCCTCGCCGGGCAGCGCGCGAGCGCGACCGGGCCGCACTACGCGGCGGAGGGCGCGCGAATCTCCCCGCTCCCCGCCCAGCGGCCCCGGTTGCCGATCCTCATCGCCGGGAGCGGCCCCCATCTGCTCGCGCTCGCCGCGCGGGAGGCGGACATCGTCGCGCTGGGCGTCGGCCCGGATGCGACCGAGGCGGCGGTGGCGGAGAAGATCGCCCTGCTGCGCGAGGCGGCGGGGGAGCGGTTCGAGCGATTGGAGATCAACATCAACCTGATGATGGTGGGAGAGCAAATGCCACGCTGGATCGCGGCGCAGTTCGGCCCAAATGCGGACCAACTCGCCCGCTCCGGCGCAGTCCCCGTGCTCGCGGGGACGACCGACGCGATGTGCGACACGCTCCAGAGGCGGCGCGAGACGCTGGGCATCTCATACATCCTGGTTTCGGACGAATTGATGGAGGCGCTCGCGCCGGTCGTGGAACGGCTCGCGGGCCGCTGACGAACATCGCGCGCGTGGCTGGCACCTGGCGAGAGAGCCAGCCACGCGCGCGAATACGGACGGTTACGGCTGCACCGTCAGGACGGCGGACTTCGTCACCCCCGCCCCGGAGACGGAGATCGTCACGTCTGTCGGCGCGGTGACGGCCGTCCGCGTGAAGATGAGGAAGCTGGCGGCCACCGCGCCGGAAGGCACCGTGACGCTCGTGTTCGTGCTGGCGACCGTCGGGTTGCTGCTCGTCAGCGCGAGCGTCACGTCGCCGGATGCGGGCGACGCGAGCCGGACGACGCCGGACGAGCCGTTCGGCGGGGTCGTCGTGGTCGTGTCCAGCGTGATGGATGCCGGTGGCTGCCCCGGTGTGAGTGTGAGCGTCGTCTGCTGGGTGACACCATTCAGGGTCCCGCTGAGGGTGACCGCCGTGTTCGCCGTCACCGCGCCCGTCGGGATGTTAAGCGAGAACGAGGCGTCTCCCGGTGCGACCGTAACGGTCGCGGGCAAGCTCGCGAGGGCGGGGTTGCTGCTCGCCAGGCTCACGGAGAGACCGCTTGCGGGCGCCAGACCATTGAGCATCACGATCCCCGAGGTGACAGCGCCGCCGGTGATCGGGCTGAACACCGAGAGCGACTTGAGCGACGGGGGCTGCACTGTCAAACTCACCGACGCCGACGACGAGCCGAGCGTCGCGGTCAGCGTCACCGGCGTCGCCGCCGTCACCTGCCCGGCCTGGAAGCGGAACTGGTCGAACGCGAAGCCGGCGGCAACGGTGAAGGTGGCGGGCACCGGCGCGGCGGTCGGGTTGCTGCTCGTCAGGTTGACGCCGGCGCCGCCCGACGGCGCCGGCCCGGTGAGTTGGACCGTGACGGTCTCGGTGTCGCCGCTGAACGGGGAGGCGGTCGCCAGCGCGAGCGACCCGACCGCCGTCGTCGAGGGGACGACGAACGAGCGGGTGGCCGACCAGGCGGTGTTGGCGGGGACCGCCGATGTGTTGACCGTTGCCGGCGCGGCGTCGCCCTGGGTAGAGAGCACATGCCAGTATTTCGTCCCGGCCGTGAGCGACGTGACGGTCCACTGCGGCCCGGTGATCTGGTTGTTGATGTAATCAAGCGTCTTGAAGCCGGGGTCGCTGGCGATCTCCAACACGTATCCCGAATCCTGCGGATTGGGCACATCCGTCCAACTTAAGGTCACCGGCAGCGTTACCTGCGCGCCGTCGGCGGGCGTGAGGGGCGTCGGCGCCGGGGGCAGCGGGGCGTTGAAGGAGAGGGTGAAGGTGTCTTTGTTCGACGGGATGCCGGCAATGCGGTTCGCATTGACCGCCGTGACGCGCGCGTACCAGGTGCCCTGCGGCATGCTATCGCCCAGCGTGATCGCGTAGTTCGTGTTGGGGATGTTGTCGAAGTGGACCTCGGTGGCGACCGGGAAGTTCGGGTCGGTCGAGGCGTCGAAGGTATAGGTCGCCGCCCCCGGCACGGCGCTCCAGGTGAAATAAATTGTCTCCATCGGGTGGAACGCCGTCGCGCCCTTCGGCGGATTGAGCGTCGCCGTCCCCGGCGCACCCGCATTCGTCCCCGTGACGGTGATGCTCCGCGCCTGCGACCACGGCCCCTGCTGGAAGTTGCCGTTCACCGCCTGGACGCGCCAGAAATAGGTGCCGGTGGCCAGCCCGCTGACGGTGTCCTGGGTGGCGCCGCTCGTCGAGTTGAGCGCGACGACGGGCGAGAAGGTGGAGGAGGGGCTGACATTCCAGTTGTAGGCGACGATCCCGGAGGGGTCGGTGACCGCCGACCAGGAGAGCGTGAACGGCTCGGTGACCGATGCGCCATTGGCGGGCGCGGTCGGCGTCGGCGCGGCAAGCCCGGCCGGCGCGGGGGTCGGCGTCGGTGTTGGCGGCACGGGTGTCGGGGTCGGCGGCGCGGCGGGTGCGGTCGGCGTGGGAGTCGCGCTCGGCGTGCAACCGCTGAGGGTCGCCCGCGCGGAGGTCGTCCCGTCGCTCACGGTGACGATGCACGTCGCCGAGGAGAACGGGTTCTTCTGCACGCTGAACTTGCCGCTGGAATCCGCCTGGCCGATGCGGGTCCCGTCAACCGCGATGGCGGCGTTCGGCTTGGCGCCGCTGCCGTCAATGCGGAGTTGGGTGCCTTTCAGCTCGGCGCGGGAGATCGAAACGGCTGCGGAGACGACCTGCGGGAGCGCGAAGGCGAGCAGAAGCACGACCGTGACGAGGGCGAGCAGCGTGCGTCGGCGCATCATCGGAACCTCCTGGCTGAGACTGAACCCATCACGGAGAGTGAGAAGGCGTCGCGCGGATCCGCCCGTATCGCCTCGGTTGCCTCTCCTCTACTTACCCATACGCCCGAAAGGACATGGATGGACTGGCACGTAACGGAAAAAAGGATGGATTTCCAAGATATCCCTTGATAATCTGGACAAAGCTACGGGTCGCGAATGATGCCATCGTCGGGCGCGGTCTTGGCATCCGCGCGCCGTCATGCAACGATGATGGCGACCGGCGTCACTCGCCGCCGCACGCCGATAGAGAAGGAGCGACCGACGTGCCAGATACCCTCCGGTCCATCGTGCGCGCCCCGCTGCTCATCCCCTCGCCGCTCGAGCGCTATCGCCCGGAGCCGGGGCGCCACGCGATCCACGACGATCTCGCCCTCACGGCGGGCGGCAGGCCCGGCCCCGATTTCAACAGCGCGTTCGTGTTCGGCCCCGTGCCGCCGGAACGGGTCTTCGCGCTGGCGGACGCCTTCTTCGACGCCACGGGCTACGCCATCGTCGTCGAGTCCGGCTCCGCACAGCCGGTCGAGGAGGCGATCCGGGCACAAGGCTGGCGGCTGGATGAGGAAGAACCGGCGCTCGCCCTCGCGCCCGTCCCCACATCCCCGCCGCCGCCGACCGGCCTCACCATCCGACTCGTGACGACCGAGGCGGAATTTGCCGACTTCATGGCCGTCTCCCGGACGGCCCACCGCTGGATCCCCTCGCTCGATGCCGCGCGGGACCCGGCGGTCGCGCTCTTCATCGGCTACGCCGGGAATGCGGCGGTCGCCACGTCGCGAATTGCCCGCCACGGCGATGTGGGGGACATCACCGGCGTCGTCACCCTGCCCGCGCACCGCCGCCGCGGCTTCGGGGCGGCGATGACCTGGGCCGCCATCGCCGAGGGCGCGCGACGCGGCTGCACGGCGATGACGCTCACCGCGACGGAGATGGGCTATCCCGTCTATGTGCGCATGGGCTTCGCGCCGGTCTGCGTCTACCGGACGTATCTGCCGCCGGAGGCGTAGCGAACCTCACCCCCGGCCCCGCGCCCACGCGCTGGAGAG
>JAICIL010000005.1 GCA_025924435.1 Chloroflexia bacterium
AACATTGCCGCCGTCTTTGGCCGGATTATCGTACCCCTCCCGCCACGGCCAACCGACCACGAGCGGGGCACGGCGGGGCTGGAAAGCGCCGAGCACGCCACCGCCAATTGCTTTTACCGGCGGGAAATTCTCTGTGCGGTCGGCGGCTTCGACGAGCGGTTCGTCGCCGCCTGGCGCGAGGACAGCGATCTCGCCTTCGCCGTGCTGGAACGGCATGAGCGCGTCGTTCGGGCGCCTGAGGCGTTCGTCGTCCACCCGGTGCGCGCCGCGCGGTGGGGGAGCAGTATCGGCCAGCAGCGCAAGAGCATGTACAACGCGCTGCTGTACAAGAAGCATCCGGCCCTCTACCGGGCGCGCGTCCAGCCGTCGCCGCCGTGGCATTACTACGGTATCCTCGGCGCGCTTCTGGCTGCTCTCGCCGGCGGTATCGCCGGGAATCGCCCGGTTGCCCTGCTCGGCGGCGGGGCGTGGCTGGCGATGACGGGGCGCTTCTGCGCCTATCGAATGCGCGGCGCGGCGCGGACCCCGACGCATCTGGCGGAGATGGCGGCGACATCCGCCGTCATCCCGCTCCTGTCGGTCTATTGGCGGCTCCGTGGCGCGCTCAAGTACGGCGTGCGCTTCCTTTAAGTAGATACTGGTACGTTCGCGCGCTTGGTGTACGCCTTGCGCGGCCGGCTGCCCTTGGCACCAACGGGCCGTCCCGCCTTCCTCCCCGTCGGCGCTTTGCGATGCCCATGCAAGAACCATTGCGGCACCGCATCAATGATCAGTCGTTCGTCCCCTCCCAGCCGATCCAAGCCATCTACGATCTCGTCCACGAACGTCCGTAAGTCGCGCGCCAGATGCCCGCGCACATCCCGCTTCAGATACCGCCATTCCCGCTCCTTCGCGTTCAAGTGCGGGCTGTACTTCGCCAGCCAGATCGGATGCAGCCATGCCCGACGCTCCGCGAACGCTCGCTCGCTCGCCGCGCTCGTGTGACACGAGGCATGATCGAGGAGGAATATCTCCCGGCCTCTCTTCGTGTGCCAGTGATCGAGCGCCGCGAGATACTGCCCGAAGCAGGCGCTGTCCTGCCCGCCACAGACCACTTCGATCCGGCCCCATCCCCGACTTTCCTTACTCCCGAAGCCCGTCAACCCCCCGGTTCACTCCGACCGACGCGATCCGTTGCTGCCGCCCAATGCGATGCCACTGCTTGGCGAGATAGGAGTTCGTCTCGACATGCGTCTCATCTTGATAGTGCAGTTCGTACTGCTCCGGCGCGATCTGCACGCCGGTCGTCTCCGCGAGAGAGGCACTCAATCGCGCCGAGGTCCAGGCATCGGAGGGCAGGCCGAGCGCACGCGGGTCGCGCTCCGCGAGATCATCGAGGGCGGCATGATACGACGCATCAGCGATCGGCGGACGACCGGGGCGCGGCGCGTCGGCAAGCGCAGGAATGCCATCGCTCGCAAAGCGCATCAGCCAATGCCGGGCGGTGCGCTCACTGCGTCCGCTCCACGCAGCAATGGCGCCCCACTTCCAGCCGAGACCGGCGGCTTTGACCATCGCCAAGCGCTCGCGCAGGCGTGGGGAGAGCGTCGGCTGATGCAGCAATGCTTCGACGGCAGCCTGCTGTTCCGGCGTGACAGGGATCACGGTCGCGGCGGATTGTTCCATATAGGCAGCTCCGATCCGGAGGATAATCCCCTCGCCGTGAATTTACCAGCATCTACTCAGCAATCCTCGCGCTCAGAATGTGCCGTTATAGACGGCGCAGGAGCGGCAAATCTCCGGCGGTTCATCGGAGTCGAGCTGATCGCGGAAACGCTGGTAGGCGTCGCCGTCCCAGATTTCCTGCACGCCGATCTCGGCCATGTTGCCGAAGTTGGCGCGGTCGGGAGTCGAGACCATGCAGCACGGCATCGCCAGCCCCTGATAACTGACGTAGGTGCTTGTCCACGGCCAACTGCACCGCGTGCGGCCGGGCGTGCCGGGCGGGTGGGGGCGCGGCTCGACACGCGGCAGCCGCAGATCGATCCCGAGTTCGCTCGCCACCGCCCGTGCCGCCCCGAAGTAATACTCGATGCGCGCCGGGTCCTCGTGCAGCAGCGTCTCGTCGTCCACGAACGCGCGCATCGGCCGGTAGTGCGCGGGCAGGCTCGATTCGCCGAAATCGTGGCAGAGGTGCTGGACGAAGACATTGCGGACGGTGTAGTGGTGCGCCAGGCGCATCAAATCGGGCAGTTCGTGCAGATTCCGACGCATGATGACGAGCACCAGCCAGAGGTAGGGCCGCTCGCTATCGAGGCGCGTCCGCGTCTCCACGAACGTTTCGAGGTTCGCCAGCAGACGATCGAACCGCGCGCCGACGCGGATTGCCTCGTAGGTCTCGGCGGTCGTGCCATCAATCGAGATATGCAAGGTGTCGAGGCCACTCGTCACGCAGCGCTCGGCGCGCCGCGCGTTGAGCAGCGAGCCGTTCGAGTTGGTCGTCACGCGGACGCCTTTGCTCGCGGCGTAGGCGACCATATCGAAGAAGCGCGGGTGCATCATCGGCTCGCCGAGCCCTTGGAGGTGGAGTTCGGCGAGCGCCGGGAACTGATCGACGATGGCGGTAAATTTGCCGAACTCCATCGCGGCGAACGGCCCATGCGGCGGCCCATCCTCGCGGAACTGGATCGGGCACATCGTGCAGCGCAGGTTGCATTGTCCGACCGGCTCGATCTGGGCATACATCGGCAATTCCATGGACTGTACCCCTCCGACTGGTGCGATAATCGCTGCGGCGACGACTCCACCCTGCGTATGCGCGTCTCGTCATGTAGGACCGCAAGGAGAGTGCCAAACCATTCTGTACGAGCATCTTGCCGAGCGTTTGGTGTCGGCATGGGAGTTGACGAGATGATCCCCCACGAAGATATCTGTGGCGGGGCGATCGCGATGCGGAAGCGGATCGTCGCGCTTGGAGACGCCGCCGGGCAGAACGTGATTGAATATAAACTTGTTATGGGTACGAACCTTGCGGTGTGTGAGTGAATCAACCTGCCTAAGCGATGCTGTTCGTCTTTGGGATGGTGAGGAAGTGGGAATGGACTATGGGCGTGCAGCCTGTGCTTGTTGTCGCTGATGAGGCCGATATTCGGCCGTTAGCTCGGGACGTACTGATCGAGGAAGGTTTCACCGTCGTCATCGCCGTGGATGGCCGTGAGGCGCTGCAACGAGTCGCGGAGCATAATCCGGCAGTGATCCTCCTTGATATACACATTAGGACTTACGCAGTTGAGCAAAGCGGACGGAAGCGGGTAGAGTCGTCAGCATGAATACGCCGCGCTGCACCGAGACCGACTACATCGATTTCCTCGTCGCCACGCCGCGCCGATGCCCCCGCCCACGACGCCTTCACCCGCCTCCTGCATCGCCTCGAACCCGATCCCGCCGCCTGCTGGCAGGAAGTCGCTCCGCTCGGGGATCGGGCGCGCGGCGTGCAGATCGCGGACGATTCGACGCTCGATAAGCCATATGCCGAGAAAATAGCGCTCGTCCATCGGCATTGGTCGGGCAAGCATCACGCGGTGGCCGATGGCATCAACCTGATTACCTCGCTCTGGGCGGCATGCGATTGATTCGGGAGTGCGGCTGGCGCTGGCTGACGCGACTGAAGGCGAATCGGCGGGTGAGTGTGGACTGTCTGCCGAAGCGGGCATTGGAGCGTTGGCCGATTGCCGAGATGGGGACGGCGGTGCATCTGGAGGCATACGGGCTGATCCGAGTATTCCGGGTGGTCGCCACGGACGGCGACGCGGAGTTCCGGGTGACCGACGATGCGGAGATGGATGAGTTGGTACGCTTGCGGTATGCGGAGTTTGCCTGGGGGATCGAGGTCTATCACCGGGCATTGAAACAGGCGTGCGGGGTGGAACGGGCGATGGTGCGGGCGGGGTGGGCACAACGCAATCATATCGGCATGGCGATTCGGGCATTTTGTGCCCTTGGAATGGCACCGGGTACGGACGGGCATCGGTCGGGGGATTGCGAAAGGAGGGATCATTCGCCATGCGCTGCGCTCTTATCTCACCCATCCTTGGTACTGTCTGCCACCAACTGCGTAAGTCCTATTATGTCAAGCGAAAGTAGGATACGTACCCACCACGAGGAATGCAAGCGGGGCGATTCCGCCAAAACTATGAGCGGAATGTGTATTCTATCCTCTGACGAGGTGTGTCATCTGACGAGGTGTGTCATCGGCAACGGTGCGGCGGTCGCGGTGAGGGATTGCCGACGCCGACCGACGTGAAGCATCGCACCCAACGACACGCCGCAGCGACCGATGGGGGGCAACGATGTCTACGAGCATTCAACCGTTCGACTTCGTCGGCAAGGTCGCCCTCGTCACCGGGGCGGGGTCGGGCATCGGCCGCGCCTCCGCGCTCGCTTTCGCCGCCCTCGGCGCGCGGGTCGTCGCCTCCGACATCGCCCCGGACGGCGGCGAGGAGACCGTCGCAATAATCCACGCGGCGGGCGGCGAGGCGGCCTTCGTCCGCGCCGACGTGTCGCAATCGCGTGAGGTCGCCGCCCTCGTGGACGACACGGTCGCGCGGTACGGCCGGCTGGACTGCGCCCATAACAACGCGGGCATCGCGGGCGTCGTCGGGGCGGCACGCCCGACCTTCACCGACTATCCCGACGACACCTTCGACCGGGTGATCGCCGTCAATCTCAAGGGCGTCTGGCTCTGCCTGAAGGCGGAGATGCGCCAGATGCTGGCGCAGGGGGGCGGAGCCATCGTCAACACCGCTTCGATCGCCGGGCTGGTGGGCGGCTTCGGCGCGGCGTACACCGCCGCCAAGCACGGGGTGATCGGGCTGACGAAGCAGGCGGCGGTGGAGCACGCGGCGGCGGGCATCCGGGTGAACGCCGTCTGTCCGGGGCTGATTGACACGCCGATGACGCGCCCGATCTACACGCCGGAGCGATGGGCGCGGGCGGTGGGGATGCATCCGGTGGGGCGTGCGGGGGAGGCGGAGGAGGTGGCGCGGGCGGTGGTGTGGCTCTGCTCCGAGGCGGCGTCGTTCGTGACGGGGCAGGCGCTGGCGGTGGACGGCGGCTACGTCGCCTTGTAGATACCATGATCGCGGCGCGGTCGGACGCGGGCGTGGCCCGCCCAGAGGCGGGGAACGGTCGAGAAGGAGCGGGAAATGGCCGACGGGATGCATCGGGAACTCGCCGTCGCATGGTGCGGCATCACCCTGGCGGGGACCCTCCACCTGCCCGCCTCGCCCCCGCCCTATCCCACCGTCCTCATGCTCCAGGGGTCCGGCCCCGCCGACCGCGACAGCGGCGGCTACTTCCCGCCCATCCGGGACGCCTTCCTCAGTCGCGGCATCGCGGCGTACTCCTTCGACAAACCCGGCATCGGCGGCTCGTCGGGCGACTGGCGGCGCTACGCCCTCGCGGAGCGTGCCGACCAGGCCGAGGCGGCGATTGCCTCCCTGAAAGCGCACGACGCCATTGACCCACGGCGCGTTGGTGTCTGGGGGCAGAGCCAGGGCGGCTGGCTCGTGCAGAAGATCGCCGCCCGCGCGCCCGATCTCGCCTTCGCCGTCGCCAACTCCGGCCCCGGCATCCCGCCGCGGGAGCAGAACCATTACGGCTGCGAGCACACGCTGCGCGCCGAGGGGAGGGCGGAGGAGCAGATCGCGCGCGCCGTCGCCTTGGTGGATGCGCTGGATGCCGCCGCCGCGCGGGGCGACGAGTACGCGACGGTGGAGGCGGCGCTGCTGGCACCGGCGCGGGGCGAGCCGTGGTACGGCTACCTGACGATTGACGGCCCGGAGGACTGGGATCTGATGCGCCGCTTCGCCGCCGAGCGATACGAACCGGCCGAGGCGCTGGCGCGGGCTCGCTGCCCGTTCCTCGCCGTCTACGGCGAGTTGGACCCGCTGCTGCCCGCCTGGGAGAGCGCGGCGATCTGCGGGCGGGCGCTACGGGAGGCGGGGAACCGGGACGCGACGATTGTGGTCTTCCCGCAGGGCAATCACCGCATCCGCCTCGCCGAGACGGGCGACTTCTGCCCCGGCTACCTCGACCTGGTCGCCGATTGGGCCGCGCGACGGGTCGCGCCGCGATGATAGCCGAGCCGGGCCCCACGCCCGAGAGCGTCCACCTGCGCCACCTCGCGCACCGCGTCGCGGACGCCTGCCGCGCGCACACCGCGCCCGCCGCCATCCTCCTCACCGGCTCCGCCGCCCTCGGCGTGGCCGACGCCTACTCCGACCTCGACCTGATCTGCTACCACGACCGCCTCCCGGCGGAAGCGGCGACGGCTCGCGTGCGCGACGCGCTGGGCGCGAGCGATTTCTTCCCCATCGGTGTGCGGGACGGGGATCAATTCGCAGAGCAGTTCGCCGTCGCCGGGGTCGTCTGCCAGGTCGCGCACACGACGGTCGCCGCGTGGGAGTCGGAGATGCGCGCGGTGCGGGAGGGGCTGGACGTCGCCTCGCCCGCGCAGAAGGCGATCGGCGGGCTGGTGGAGGGGATCGCCCTGCACGGCGAGGCGCTGATCGGCGCGTGGAAGGGGGAGGCCGGGGCGTATCCCGACGCGCTGGCGCGGGCGATGGTGGCGCACCACCTGCGCCTCTTTCCGATCTGGTACATCGAACCGTCGCTGGCGGCGCGCGACGCGACGGTGTGGGCGGAGCAGATGCTGGTGGAGGGCGCGCAGCACCTGCTCGGCATCCTCGCGGGGCTGAATCGGCGCTACTACGCGGCGTTCCAGTTCAAGCGGATGGGGGTGTTTGTCGCCGGGCTGCGGGTCGCGCCGCCCGACCTCGCCGCGCGGATCGCCGCGCTGTTCGCGGCGGAGCAGTCCGAGGCGATCCGCGCACTGGAGGCGCTCGTCGGCGAGACGGTCGCGCTGGTGAAGCGCGAGATGCCGGAGATGGACACGAGCGCGGCGGACGCGCGGCTCGGCAGGCGGCACCCGGCGTGGCGGCTGCCGGGCTGATCGCGGCATGGAATGAGCCGACGCGACCCAATGCCGGCGCCGTGGGGACGGACGGGAGATTCGTCCGCGTGCCGATGTTCGATGGGCGACCCGTCTGCTACGATACCCGCGCGGTGCCCGGCACCCGCCCACGGTCTCCCGTCTCCATCGCCCGGAGCAGTCCATGCGCGCCCCACCCACCCTCTCGCACATCGCCGCCAACGGCGTTTCCCTCGCCCTCTGGGAGTGGGACGGCCCCGGCGACACGCTGCTCTTCGCCCACGCCACCGGCTTCCACGCCCGCTGCTGGGACGCCGTCATCGAGCGCTTCCCCGACCACCGCTGCCTCGCCCTCGACCTGCGCGGCCACGGGCGCAGCGAGACGCCCGCTCCCCCCACCGATTGGCGCGTCATAGGCGAGGACGTCGCCGCCGTCGCGCGCAGCATGGGGCTGGACGGGGCGACCGCCGTCGGCCACTCGATGGGCGGGCATGCCGTCATCCTTGCCGCCGCCCTCGCGCCCGCCGCCATCGCCCGCCTCGTGCTCATTGATCCCGTCATCCTCGCGCCCGACCGCTACACCGGGGTGCGGGACGGGGAGCATTTCGCGGCGCGGCGGCGCGACCGCTGGCCGTCGGCGGCGGCAATGATCGAACGGTTCGCGGGGCGGGCGCCGTTCGACACCTGGGAGCCGCGCGTGCTGCGCGACTACTGCGACTATGGCCTGCTCCCCGCCGCCGACGGAGACGGCTTCGTGCTCGCCTGCCCGCCCGTCTTCGAGGCGGCCTGCTACCGGACGAGCACCGCGATCGGCTCGAACATCTTCCCGGAGATCGCGCGCATTGGGCAGCCGACGCTGGTGGTGCGGGCGGTTGCGGGGAGTCGGGAGGCGGGGGGTGGGTTCGCCGCCTCGCCCACCGTGCCCGATCTGGCGACGCGCTTCGCGCGCGGGCGGGACGTGGCGGACGCCGCGCACACCCACTTCCTGCCGATGGAGTCGCCCGCGCAGGCTGCGGCGTACATCCGCGGTATGCCGGATGGCGGCGCCGATGGTTGACGACCCGCTGGACAGGTTGCGCGCCGGCGGAACGCGGCGTATCGGCGCCGGCGGGCACGCTCATTGTCGCTTGAACGACGGGAAGAAGCGGAGGCAACGATGCAACTCGGCTATTTCACGATGCCACTCCATCCACCCGGTTCGGACATCGGGCAAACGATGGCCGATGATCTCGAGCAACTGATCGCGCTCGACCGCCTCGGCTACCGCGAGGCCTGGATCGGTGAACACTTCACTTCTCAGTGGGAGAACATCCCCTGCCCCGACCTCTTCATCGCCCAGGCATTGGCGCGGACGGAGCGGATGGTGCTGGGGACGGGCGTCTCTTGCTTGCCCAACCACAACCCGCTGATGCTGGCGCAGCGGATCGCGCAGCTCGATCAGATGGCGCGGGGCCGCTTCCGCTGGGGGATCGGGTCGGGCGGCTTCTCCGGCGACTTCGATCTCTTCGACATTGATGTGCAGCGCCTCGAACAGCGGCAGTTGACGCGCGAGGTGCTCGACGCGGTGCTGGCGCTGTGGGATGACCCGCAGCCGGGGCTGGTGGAGCACCCGCGCTGGCGCTACCGGGTGCCGGAAGCGCAGGGCGACATCGGCCTCGCGCTCCACCTGCGCCCCTATCAACGCCCCCATCCGCCGATCGCCGTGGCGGGGATCGGGCCGCGCTCCGACATGCTGACCCTGGCCGGGGAGCGCGACTGGATCCCGATGAGCATCAATATCGTCACCCCGGCGACGCTGACGGCGCATTGGGAGACCTACGCCGCGAGCAGCGCGCGGGCCGGGCGCACGGCGGATCGCGCGATCTGGCGCGTCGCGCGCGACATCTACATCGGCGAGACGCCGGAACAGGCGCGGCGCGAAGCGCTCGACGGCGTGCTGGGGCGCGACTGGCGCGACTACTTCCTGCCGCTGCTGAAGCGGACCAACATGCTGATCGGGCCGAAGCTCGACCCGGCGATGCCGGACGACGCGGTGACGCTCGAATACTTGTGCGAGAACCTCTGGATCGTCGGCGACGTGGCGGAGGTGACGCGGAAATTGCGCGCGCTGTACACGAGCGTCGGCGGATTCGGCACGCTGCTGGTGATCGGCCACGAGTGGCAGCCGGAGGCGAAATGGAGGCGCTCGATGGAGCTGCTGATGACCGAAGTCGTGCCGCGAATGGCCGACTTGGAGGCGGGGATCGGTTGAGGATGAGGGGAGATGCGCGCGGCGCGCTGCGGCGCTCGATGCGGGCGCGATCGCGTTCGACCGTGGGAGGATGAGCGAAGCGCGAGGGTTGTGTGGGGCACTATGGCGGGAAGGCAGCGATTGCGCCCACGACGACGCCCGGTGTGTGGCGCGCTTTCGCACTCATCGGCGGCGTCGTGGCGATCACCCAGATCGGCTTCTTCCTCACGTCCGCCGCGCTCCCGCTCTACCTGCGCGATCTCGGCGCGCCGGAGGGCCGAATCGGGCTGGAGGTCGGCTCGGGCAACCTCGCCGCCCTCTTCGTGATGCTCGCCCTCGGCCCGGCGTTGAATCGGCGCGGCCCCCGCCCCTTCATCACGCTCGGCGCCGCGCTCTACCTCGTCGCGGCGCTCGCGATGATCGCCCTGCCCGCCGAGGGGCCGGTGACGCTCTTCCGCGTGCTGCAAGGGATCGGGACCGCCGTCATCATGCCGAGCGCGTCCACGCTCGTCACCGGCCTCCTGCCGCACCGCCCCGCGACGGCGATCGGGCTGATGAGCAGCCTCAACAGCCTCGCCCTCGCCGCCGGTCCGCCGATCGGCCTCGCCCTCTATGCCGAGCGCGGCGCGACGGGCTTGCTCCTGCCCGCCGCGTGCGCCGCCGCCCTCGGTTTCGCCGCGACCTGGCTGCTGCCGCGCGCCCGCCCCGCGCACCGCGCCCGCGGCTTCGGTTTCGACCGCGCGTGGCTCCCGCTCTTCGTCGCCAACGCCCTCGGCATCATCCACTTCGGCGGTATCCTCGCCTACCTCTCGCTCGATCTGCGCGCCCGCCACGGCCCGAACGCCGGCATCTTCTTCGCCGCCGACAGCGTGGGCGTCCTCCTGCTGCGCGCCCCGACGGGCATGTTCGTGGATCGCGCCGGGTCGCGGTGGCCCAAACTGATCGGCGTCGCGTTCATCCTCCCCGGCGTCTTGTTCCTCGGCCTCTCCCCGACCCCCCTGACGCTGATCGCGGCGGGGGCCGGCACGGGGATCGGCGCGGGGCTGCTCGTCAGCGGGGTGATGGCCGATCTGGCGCGCATGAGCACCGGGGCGAATCGCGGCACCGCGCTCGCGCTCGGCTCCGCGAGTTTCAGCGGCGCGTTCTTCGTGGGGAGCACGCTCTCCGGCCCGCTCTACACGGCGGGCGGCTTCGGCGCGATCGTGGTCTTCGGCGCGGTCATGGCCGTCGCGGCGATACCGTTCGCGCTGCGCTCCGGCTCTCGCGGCGCGAGCGGGGAGGAGCGACCCGGCAACGCCGGCGACGGGGCCGCGTGACGCCGGGCCCTCCGAGGGGGAGCAAAGGAGTCCGTGTCCGCCGACGGCGGTGATCGAACGGAATATGGCGGCGACGCAGCAGCCCGCGATCGCCTCCCTCGTCCGGGCTGACGACAGCGGCTGACGCAATGGCTGACCAGCCACGGAGCGGGAGTGGCGGCCCACCTCCCCTCTCGCAGTCGTCATCGGCAGCCTGCCGCCGTGCATGCGCCGATGCCGGGCTATCTGCCTGTGACTTCGTCACGCACGCCGACATCGCTGACGGCCTGGAGAAGCGCTTCCTCCGAGACCGGCCACGGCAGGGTTGGTGCGCCACCCGCGAGCGCGGTAATCCCAGGATCGAGGCGTTCCGGCTCGGAGTGGAACAGGATGAGCCGGACAGAGGATTCTCGCCGTGCCTTCGTGAGGATGTGCAATGTGAGCCGGACGGTGACGTCGAGGATGTCCAGGGTGAGCGGCGAACTGGCGTAGAGAACGTCCTCATCGGCGCCGAGCAGCACAACCGGAGCATCAAACGCCGGCAATTCCCGCAGGAAGGTGGCGCGCGAGCGGAACGAATGGACGATGTAGCCCGCGTCGGCCAGGACGCGGACCATGAATTCATGGACGCCGGGGCGACCATCCACGACAACAACGTCGTGTGCCATGAGCGACTCCTCGCGGTTGACGAAATCCTCTTCCCAGTACGCCGGTGCAGGCGGCTACGGTTTGGTTCTCGGTATGACCTGGAAACATGGCATGCCATCTTAATATCTTCGTTGATGGCACACGCACCCATCGCAGGCAGTGTAGGGGGCGGGACGGTGGGGTGCATCGGGTAAATATCCCGACTTTTCGCGCCGCGACACTCGGCATGGGCCGCCCCGTAGGAGATTCTTCCCGGCGCAGTGGACATGCGGGTCGCGCAATGAAAAAAGGCGGGTATCCGTGATACCCGCGCATCGGGAGGATATTGCACAATACGACGAAGACCGGCGGCTACGCAGCCACACACGGTCGCCGCAGCCAGACCGTGACGGTATGGCCGTCGGCGAGCGGCGCGACCTCGAACCGTTCGATGCGCCAGCCCGCCGCGAGTATCTCCCGCAGCCCCGCAGTCTCTCTCAGGCCGGGCAGGTCGGGTTCGCCGATGACGAAGATGTTGTACAAGCGCCGCTCGGTCAGTTCATCCGCTCCGCGCACGATTGAACCTCCGTTCCTGAGGCCGCCGCGCGACGGGCGACGATCTCCGGCATCGTGCCCCGTCAGGGAGGCGCGCCGCGTCGGAGATGGCCGAGCCGCCCGTGGGCGATCTCCGCCGCGAGGGCATGGCGGATGCCGCGCAGCACCCCTCCCCATGACGCCTCGCCTCCCTCGCCGGCGAATTCGCCGTCCGGGTAGCGCAGGAACCACGCCCAGCCGCCCGCGCGCTGCTCGGTCGCCGTCCCGCCGATCGTCGTGCCGTCAATGACGATCGTCCGCTGCACGACCCCGGCGAACAGATACTCGTCGAACCGTATCGAGAACGTCATCGCATCATCCTGCCCGGTCGCCAAGCGGCGCGGTGCTCCCGGCGATCCGGCGCGATCGCTACCACCAGTACACGCGCCCGCCCGTGCAGCGGACATCGCGGCGATGGAAGTTACTGACAGTTTTGTCGGTGGGGGGCAACGACCCCTCATCGTCCCCACCCAGATCCACGCCGGTGAAGTCTCCCCTGGCGAGGGCGCGAATTTGTTCCGCCACGTCCCGGAACGCCGCCGCGTGGCGGTACAGCACGTCGCCCTGGGCCGGCGTCCGCGGCGCGCGGTCGTCACCGTCGTCGCGAGCATCCGCGCGCACGGGGATCACCAGGTAGGAATCGGGGCAGACAGAGACGGAGATGGTGTGGAGTCGCTCGCGGTCCATGGCGTTGCCCTCACGTCGCGCACATTCGATCACCGGTAGTCGTATTGTCGCGCACGCGCATGACATGGACAAATGCGAAGACGGAACGATTCCGTGCGGAAGTTGTCAGAATGGGGCGCGACGCGGCAACCTACGTGGGCCGCCATTCCGTTTTAGAAACCTCTCCCCCGGTGGGAGCGGGCTGGAATGCCTGCTCCCAACGTCCAACCGCGGTCGGCGACCTGCCTAGCCCTGCGGCGGTATGGTGCCCGTTCGCGCCGGGGGGAGCGAGACCGGCGGTGGCGCACCCCCCGCGCCCGGTGGCGCGCCGGGCGCCGGAGTCGCGGTGAGGATCGGGATCGCGGCGGGGCGCGACGCGGCGGGCACCGCCGCCGATGGCGTCGCCACCGCCAGCGTCACCGCCTGCGACCGCTTCGTCGCTTTGCCGCGATTGGTCGCGTTCAGGCTGAAGGTCGTCTGCTCGGTCACGCGGATCGTGCGCTGCCCCTCCAGTTCGACCGTCTCATCCATCCCCGTGGACGAGAGCAGCTCCACGCTCTCCGCATTGGCGACCTTCCAGCGAATCGTCACGGAATCGCCCGGCTTGACGACCTGCGGCGTCACTTCCCAGACCGAGACATCGGGCGCGACGGGTTCGGCGGTCGGCACGGGCGTCGCCGCCGTCACATTGACCGCAATCTGCTTCTCGGTCGTTTTCAGGAAGCCGTGCGCGACGAGCGTGAGCGACGAGCCGTTCGGCAACCCCTTGGGGAAAACGTGGTTCCCGGTTTTCGGGTCGAGACCCTTGAGGAGTGGCCGGATGTCAACCCTGTTCGTACGATGGACTTTCCAGGTCAGGATCACGGGTTGCCCGGCGACGGGTTGCTGGGGCTGGATGGTCACGGAATCAATCGCCGGGCCGTTCAGTTGCCAGAGCAGCAGCAGGCCGACGACGAGAAAGACCGGGATGAACGCCGTCCAGGGCGGCAGGATGGCGGGCTGCGACCACTCCGCGCGCGCCGGTGGCGCGACACTGGCCGCCCCGGAGGTCGCGCCGACCGTGAAATAGCGCGAAATCGGCCGGCCAAAGATGTTCTTCGTCCCCCGGACCGTGAGTCGCACGGAGGTGTACGTGCCGGGGTCGAGATCAATCGTCTG
This sequence comes from Chloroflexia bacterium, assembly GCA_025924435.1. The sequence continues at coordinate 13,541 of JAICIL010000005.1, forward strand.
CGGGAAGAAGCGGTACTCCAGCTGCTTCTCGTCGTCCTCGCCCGCGAGCGAGTAGCGGCCCGCGAGATTCCCGTCATTGCGCAGCGTGACGGTATAGGATGCCTTGCGGCGGCCGCGCACGCGGCTCGGCTCGAGGCTGAGCGCGCTCTCCGTGAAGGGGAGAATCCGGAAAAGCGCGTCCGCCGTGCCGATCTCCTGCGGGCGCTCGCGCGAGCGGGCGATGATCGTCACCGGGTACTCGCCCGCGAACCAGGCCGGGCTGCGCTGCGTGCGGATCGTCAGTTCAATCGGGGCGGACATGCCGGGGTTGAGTTGAATCTCCTCGTCCGTGCCGCTGAACCAGCCGCGCGGCATCCCCTCGATGCTGAGTCGAAAATGGTCAACGGTGGTGCCGAGGTTGGCGAGCGTTCCCTTCACTGTCGCCGATTGGCCGGGGGCAATGGCCAATTGCGCCCCTTCGGTGAGGACGATGCGGATGCGGCCCGGTTCCGGCGCCGGTTGCTGATACTGCTCCGGCTGCGGCATCAGCCCGAAGCCGTTCATCGTGCCATCGGCGGGGAACGCCACCGTCTCGAGGGCGGGGATGTCCAGGCGGAGCCAGTACATGCTGATCTTGATCGCGTCGCCCGGCTGCCAGACCTGCGGGCTGAACGGCGCGAGCGGCACATCGCGGTAGGTCGTGCCATACGTGGACCCTAAATCGGTGACGGTCACGCGCTGGCCGTCCCAGTCCATGCGCATGTGATGGTGCGAAACCTCGACGCCGTTGAGGATGACGTCGTTGTCGTTGCCGCTGCCGACGGTCACGCCCCGCCCGGTCACCTCCACCGTCTGGTACACCTGCCCCATGTGGTCGAGGACGGACAATTGCGGCGCGCGCGATCCCCCTCCATAGAAGGGTTGCGCCGGGGGGATGCTCGGCTGGAGTGGGGGATTCCAGCCGGGCGCAAAGCCGGTTTGCGGCGGCGCACCCCATCCCGGCGGCTGGCTCGGCTGCGGGGGGGCGCTCCAGCCCGGCGGCGGGCCGGGCGGCGCGGGCGGGGCGACAATCGCCGTGGTATAGGTCGGCTGGGGGACCAGGGTGCGCCGCTCCTCGATGGCCGACGCGGCGAACGCCCCGGACGCGAGGCCCGGTACCGACCGGAGATTCAGCAGGACCGTCTGCAACGCGGTCAGCAATTCCCCCGCCGAGGTGAAGCGATTCTGCGGGCGCTTGTCGAGGCAGCGCAGGATGATGTTGCCCAGTTGCGGCGGCAGATCGGGGCGGACCATCAGCGGCAGCGGCGGCTCGACCGACGTGTGCTTATACGCCGCATCGCTGAGCGTCTTGATCTCGAACGGCAGATAGCCGGTGGCGACTTCGTAGAGGACAACGCCGAATGAGTAGATGTCGCTGCGCTCATCCGGATCCGTGCCCTGAAACTGCTCGGGGGACATGTAGGTCGGCGTCCCCAGGAGCTGGCCGCTCGCCGTCGAGAAGGCATCCTGCGCCAGCCGCGCGAGGCCGAAATCGGTCAGTTTGAGGATGTCGCCCCGGTCGTTCCCGCCGCCCGTCTCCTGCGCGCGCAGGAGCATGTTGTCCGGCTTGATATCGCGGTGGACGATCCCGCGCTGATGCGCGTAACTCAGGGCGCCGGCCGCCTGGCACATCAGGTCAACCCCCGTCGCCAGGGAGCGCTGGTCCGGGGCGCTCCCCCATTGCTGCAACACGCGCCGAATCGAGCCGGTGGAGATCAACTCCATGACGAGATACAAAAGCCCGTCGTCGCGCTTGCCGAAATCGAAGATGCTGACGATGTTCGGATGGTCCAGCCCCGCGACCGCCTTCGCTTCCAGCGCGAAGCGCTCGCTGAAACCCGGCTCCGCCGTGTATTGGCTGTGCGGTACCTTGATCGCGACGGGCCGGTTGAGCAGCAGGTGCGTGCCCCGGAAGACGGTCGCCATGCCGCCCGTGCCGAGCAGCCCCTCGACGCGATAATTGCCGATCATCTCGCCGATCAGATCACTCATGCTGTCCTCTCAGTGAGGTGAAAGCCAATATGCGCGGGTTTGTGCGCGAGGACGAGTTGCTCGATCAGGTCGCGATCGCCGCGATTCTCCGGCGGGATCGTCACGGAAATGTCGATCACGAACGGGGTGTTGGGGAGTTCCGTGATGCGCGGAACGTATCCCGTGCAGACCTCGATGATCCGTTCGAGGCCGTACCGCGTCCCCCGCCAGCGGTACAGATCAATCACCTCGGCGAGGAACCGCCGCTTGCGCCCCTCCGGCCAGTGCAGCGTGTACGACAGGTCCAGCCACGAGGCCAACCACGAGAGGATCGGCACCGGGCAGGTGCGCGGATCGAAATACATCTGGATGTGATCCTGCCGCTGCTCCAGCGGCTCCCAGATGGACTCGAAGATGAGCAGGAACCGCTCGAAGAACTCGTTCTCCTGGAAGATGATCGGCAAATGGGGGAGGATTGCGCTCGGCCGGTCGCGCGAGTATCGCGGCATATGCGCGACGCGCGGCGCGATCGGCGTCGGCGCCGCCGCACCATCGAGCACGTACGCCGGCTGGTCAAGGTCAACGACCAGCGCATGTTCGGTATCGAAACGCTGGTCGGGCACCTGGTAGACCATCGAAAAGGGGCCGATCTGGAAGACATCGCCGATCGCCAGCAAGGTGGGCTGATTGGGGAGGAGCCGCACCCCCCGGAGATACGTGCCATTGGAACTGCCGAGATCAATCAGCACCGGCTGCGGCCCGTTGATGTGGATCTCCGCGTGATGGCGGGAGACCAGTTGGTGCGCGAGCGGCAAACTGTTGTCCGGCCCCCGACCGATGGTGATCACCTGTGCATTCAGCGGGACGACCTGAAGGAGTTCCTTCCCGAGTTGCACATTGACATGTCCGAAGTTTGCGGTCACCTGGTACTCACAGTCGTCATGCGTCAGCGCACCGTGATCGTGTGCGTTCCCGAACAAATGAGGCCGTATTTGGGGACGGTGAGGCGCGCGGGCACGGGCTGGTAATTCGTGTCGCTGCCCGTGTCGTTGACACCGATGCGCACATTCTCGACGAATTCGACGAACGGGATGCGCTGCAGGAGCGCGGAAATCTCGGACGGGTGGAGATCGCGCCCGAACGGCCAGCCATCGCCGTTCGCGCCGCCGATATACGGGTTCAGGTAGCGATACAACGCCTCCTCGGCCTGGCGCTGGACCGCCTGCATCAGCGAAGGCTCGCTGCGCGCGGCGACGTGCAGCGATGTCTGCACCGAAATCCAGAGGTAGACCGGCTGCCGGACATCGAGCGCAGTGCCCAGCATGCGGCGCTCGTTGAGGTACGACACGACCGCGCCGCGGGACTCGGCGGAGAGGCTGAGGCTCGCGGGGGCGATGTACCCCTCGGCCCGATCCGCTTCGGGCAGCACAACGACGACGACCTGCCCCGGTTTCGGGTCCTCCGGGCCGCCGGGCAGCGCGCCCGGCGCGATGCAGCAGGCCCGTGCGATGCCCGGCACCTGGCAGGCGAGATACTCGTAGTCGTCCGCCGTCACAGCGCGGGTCCGCGACCGCAGCAGTTGCGGCGCGCGGACCTTCGCGCGCTCCAGACTCTCGCCGTCCTGCCCGCCCAGCGCCGGCGCCCAGTTGGTGACGCGGGCGACGTACGGGATGGACGACTTCACAACGGAGAGCGTGTGCGCGGGGACGTTGCCGATCGTCCCGCCGCCGAACTGATAGCGGTGGAAACGCAGGCCGCCGCCGCGCGGCGGCACCGCGCCGAAACGATAGACGGAGCCGTCCGGCTGCACGAGCGACGGGCCGAAGGTGAGGGTGCCGTCCGTGCTGTCGAGCGTGAAATGGCGGTCTTCGGCGTCGGACTCCGAGAAATCCACCACCTCGGTCCAATGCTGCTCCACGCCATCGGGCGTCTCAACGATCAGGTAATCGTCGTTGGGGTTGCGCGCCAAGAGCGGCTGATTGAGGAGCGTGAACGATTGGCCGGGCGTCCCGTCGCTCCTGCCGAGGTATTCGTCGCGCACGGTGATCGCGTGGCGCACGGTCGTCGTGCCGCCGCGCGCCTCGACGCGGACGCGCTCCAGATCGGGCGACACCCGGTACGCATTCGCCCCCGCCTGCGCGTCGGTCAGATAGCAGCGCAGCCAGTAGCCCTGCATGCGCTGGAACTCCCCCTCGGCCATCGCGGGCGTGCGCAGGATGATCTCGCCGGAGCGGTTGAAGCCGCCCGTCCCGTCGTGCTCGATCACGCACGGCGCCCACAGCCCTTGCGGGCCTTGCCAGACCTGCCATTCATAGGGCGGATGGTCGGGATCAATGCCCGCGCCGCCGGCGAGTTCGCACGCGACGACGACCGCCAGCACATGGTCGCTCAGGTCCTTGTCCACCGCGATGTAGAAGGCGTCGCCCGGCGAGGGCTGCGCCGGGAAGATGGCGATGCGCTGGCCGGGAAGCCCCAATTGCCGCATGTCGTGCTGCACCCACGATTCCGCCGTGCTCGACGACCGCCCGCGCGTGAACAGCCCCCGTACATCGGGCGGGCGGATCGTCAGGTCCTTCTCGGTCGTGAAGATGATCGCCGGCGTCGTCTCCGTGCGGACGGTGGCGACCTCCGTGTCGGCGGCGATGGTGATCTCGCCCGGTTGCGGGGCGGAGAGATAGAAGGTCACGTCCGCGTGCGCCGCGCGCGGCGGGCCGAGTTGCAGGCCGATCAGGTCCAGGAAGTGGACATACATTTTATCCGGGACCTGATTGACGCGATAGAGCAGCATATCGGTCATCCAGGCGAACAATTCGATCATCGCGACGCCGGGATCGCTGACATTGTGGTCGGTCCACTCCGGGCAGAATTGCGGGATGAGCAACTTCGCCTCGTCAACGATGTCCTGAAACCGCCGGTCGTCGAGTTTTGCGGTGGGCAATGGCATCTGTTTCGATCCTTATGATGCGGCGGCGGACTCGCCGGGGATGCGATAGAACGGAAAGACCAACGCCCGGCTGTCGTGCGTCGCCTTGATCTCGTAGCGAATGTCAATCTGAAGCATGTTCGGATCGAGCGGGTCGGGATTGGCGACGACGCTCTGGAGGCGGATGCGCGGCTCCCACATGCCGAGTGCCTCCTCGACGTAGTACGCGGCCAAGCCCGCCGTCGTCGCGTTGTTCGGCGCGAAGATCAGATCGTGCAGGCGGGAGCCGAACTCGGGGCGCATGACGCGCTGGCCCTTGGGCGTGAGCAGGATCATGTAGATCGCCTCTTCGACATCGCGCTCCTGCCGCGCGAGCGCGATCCGCCCGCGCGGATTGACGGCGATTGGGAATGCCCACCCTGATCCGACAATATCTCCCACCCCTGCCGTCCTTTCTAGCCGCCGATGAAGACGGTGCCGACCGCGACGACCTTGCCGTTCGGCAGATCAACGGGGTCGTTACAGGTCATCGCCGTATCCCCCGTGCGCGCGGCGGGTTTCCCGCCGATCAGGACGGTCGTGCTGCCCATAATGATCGTCCCCTTGTTCGTCGGCGGCTTCTGGAACGGCCCGCCCGCCGGGATGTGTGGGGGAATATTATCCGCCGTGCTGCCGAGGACCGCCGCCGCCATCCCCATGATCTGAACGGTGTTCACGCACCCGCCCGTGATGATGCCGGTGAATGGGCTGGGGAGCGGCGTCGGCACCGGCGACGGCACCGCCGGGATCATCACGATGTGGATGTCCACAGCGACAATGCGGTCGCCCATTTTTGCAGCCGGTTTACCCACAATCTCCCCCTCACTCCGCGCCCATCTCCGGGGCTGTCGCTTCGCTTAACGGCGCTACCGGGCAGCGGTTCTGGCTGCGTCGGCGGCGCGCGTCAATTGATCTTCACGATGCCGCCCTTGATTTCGGCCTCCGCGTCCGCATTGACCTTGACCTGCGTGCCCTTCAGCGATACCCCGACCTGCCCTTCGAGATTCACATTCATCCCGGAAACCTTCACGTCCCCCGTGGCCGTCATGGTCAGGTTGCCCGTCGCCTTGACGGTGATGTCTTTCTTCGACTCGATCGTGATCGAGGTCGTTTGCGCGTCTATCGTGATCGTATCGCCTTTGCTGTCTTTAATCGTGATACCGCCGCCCGCCTCCTTGTCCTCGAAGGTGATGACATGGCCGCCGCGCGATTGGATGACGCGCGCCGCGACCTTCGTCGCCTCCAGATCCACCTGCGAGGGCGGCGTGTCCTGCCCGTTCCACAGGCCGCCGAGCACGAAGGGAAAATTAATATCGCCGCGCTCGAAGCCGACGACGACCTCGTCGTTCACCTCCGGCAGGAACTGGATGCCGCGTTGCGCGCCCGCCCCGATGGCGACGACCCGCGTCCACCCGGTCGCGGCATCGTCGCTGAGATGCGGCAGTTTGAGTTTCACCATCGCCTTCTTGGGGTCCACTTCCGTGACAACGCCGACTTGCAGGCCCGTGCGCGCGGCCTCGCTCGATTCGGCGGCGAGCAGATGGAGGAGCGTTGTCGGGTCGTGGCCGGACATCGTGAACTCGGTCTCGTATCCGCTTTGCGCATCGTAGACATGCAGCGCGTTGGTGACGAAATACGTGCCGCTATAGCGCGTGCCGACGGATGCGACCTCGACCCACGCGCCCGCGATGATCTTCGGATTCCCCAGCGTCACGCCCTCCGCCTGGACAAACCGGCCGCTGACGCTCGTGGCGATCGCCTTCGCGAGATACTGCGCCTGGCTCTGATTATCCACGAGCCAATCGGTGACGAGATGCTCCTGACCGCCGTCCGGAGCGGCGGCGGCGAAACCCGCGCCGTTCTTGCCGCCGATTTTCACGGTATCGGAGACGCCACTGCCATCGAATGTCCCGACGACCGCCTGCTTGCTCTTCTGCTCCCAGCCCCGCACGGTCACCTTGCTGACCTGATCTGCCGTCGTCAGGCGGGGCCGGAAGGAGATGAGCGACGAGGCGTCCACCTTTGCGACCGCCGACTGTTTTTTCGGCGCGACGCAATGCACGGTCTTGGCCGCGGCGTAGCAATGGCAGCCCATCAGGGCGGCGCGGTCGCGCAGGAAGTCCATGTCGGTCTGGCTGTTCTGCAACACATGATCGTAGATCTGCCCCGGCCCGTTGCCGTTGGTATAACTCAAGGACAGGCCGTGCCCCTGCACGACCTTGGTGATGATGTCCTGGTTGTTCATCTGGAGGAACGACTTGACCTTGCGCCCGCGCGACAGCCGATGCAGCAGGTCGAACGCGCGCACGACGAGATGGTAGCCATCCGACCCGAAAAACGGTTCGACTTCCACCACTTCGCCGTCGAACAGCGGCGTGCTGGCCGACCCCTCCACGATCGCGATGGCGATCTCTTTCCCCGGATCGAGCTCGGACGTGTCAATCCACTTGAGGTCCTTCTGCCCGAGGGGCAGGTTGTCGAGATGGAGCGTCGCGACCGCCGGGATGTTCATGCTGCTCTCCACCGTCACCCGCGTGAGGCAGTCCATGAGCTCGTGCGGGGCGTCCGCGCCGCCAATCTTGATGCGCCATTCGAGTCCTTCAGGCATTGGGGATCTCCAGCACCGTGCCCGGTTGCAGCCGCCGCACGCGCGTCAGGCGGTTCGCCTCGGCGATCTGCCGCCATTGATTGCAGTCGCCGTACATGCGATAGGCGATCAGCGAGAGCGTGTCCCCCTCCTGGACGGTCCATTGCCGCTCGCCGCCGGTGCCGCCGGAGGTGGGGTTCTGCTTGGGGAAGAGTTTTCCGTCCTTGACCTGCTGGAAGGTGACATCGAGCGTGGCGCGCACCGGCGTGCCGTCGGGGAGGAAGAGCGTGAACCGCTGCGAGATGTCCCGGATCATCGCGTCGAAGGACCACGTCCTGCCCCATTGGAAATGGACGATCGGCGGCCGCCCGCGCCCGGTTAGCGTATCCTTCGTGCTCTCCTCGATCGCCATCAGGTTCCAGATCGCGTCGGTGTGCTTGCGGACATCCTTCGCGCCGTCCGCCGCCTCATAGGTATCGAAGAAGAGTTGCAGTTTCATCGTCGCCGGGTCGCCGCTGCGGAAATCGGGGATCGGCATACTCGTCCCCGGCACCTCGGTGAACGAGATGCGATTCTGCTTGTAGAAGGTGTATTCGGTCGGGTTGAACATGCACTCGATCGGCGCGCCGCCCCCGTCCACATTCGTGATCGAAGCCTTCTCAACCACCATTCACCCCCTGCCCGTCACCCGATCCGTCGGCGTTCGACGGCGAGCCGCTGTTTCAAGATTGTGTAGACCTGTCGCGCCAATGCATCCAGATCGGGTTCGGCGCCGCGCACGCCCTCGTCCGACGTGCCATGCGGATGATCCTCGTGCCGCTCATCGAGCGAGCGCCCGACCTCCGCGCGCTGGACGACCGGCGCGCGTTGCCCCGCCTGCATGGTCGTTCCGCGCGTATCACCGCCAAAGTCGCCGCTCTCCGCCGGGCCGTGCCGCATCCAGTCCGGCACGGCCTCCCACGGCGCGGGCAAATCGCCCCAGTTTCTGTCCGGCCTGACCGCCTGCGATGCCGCCGCCCCGCTCGACGGCTGATGATGCATCGCCTCCGCACCGGGAATCTCCGGCATGGGCGGCGACACCCGTGGCGGCGCGAGCGGGGCGGATCGCGCCGCGCGGATGACCCGTTCCTCGACGCGCTCCGCGAGCGATTCCTCGGTCAGCGACGCGGCGCGCTCGCCCCCGCGCTCCTCGATGATGGTCGGATTGCGGGATGCCTCCGCGCCGGTCCGGGCGATGGGCGGCACGAAGCGCGGACGTTGCCGCCGCGCGACGTGCGTCAGTTCGTGCGCGAGCAGGCCGAACGTCTCGGGCCGCTCCATCGCCATATTTGCGGGCGCGACGAGGATCGCATCGCCGTCGGTCACGGCGTCCGCGTTGTGCCCCGCCGTCAGCGGGTTGACGGTCGTATCGCGATAGACGGGCACATCGCGCGGGTCGAAGCCGACGAGCGGCCGGAGAAAGCGGCGCGTCGCATCCGGCAGGGTAATCGGCGTCGGCATCGCGTCGCGTATCACGGCGGGGACGGCGACGGCGGTGGTTGACGGCGCGGGTGTCTCGGCGGCGGTCGCGGGCAGGGCGACGGCCGCTTCCGGCGTCTCCGGTGTCGCGATTGTGGCCGGTGGCTCATGGACGGGTTGCGGCGCTGGCGCCTCGTCCGCCGCGTCCCCGAAATACATGCGCCGCAAGCGGGCGATTTGCGCGCGCTTTTTCTCTCGTTCCTCCTCGCTCATCTGGGGTTGCGGCGCCGGGGCTGCGGGAGGCTCCGGCGGGCGCGCGGCTGCGGGCATGACCGGCCGCCGCCGCGCCTGCCGGATTTCATTGACGGCGTGCGGCGACTGCGCAGACGGCTCCGGGCGAGCCGTTTCGTCTTGCACCGGCTGCGGGGCGACCGGAGCGGGCGAATCCTGCGGCAGGGTGGCCGTCGGTGTGCCGATGATCGGCTCCGTCGGCGGTTCCACGGCGGGGCCATGCGCGGCAGTCGGCGGATTTGCTGGTGGCGCCTGGGGGGAAGGGGCCGCGACGAGGTCCGGCGTCGCCTCCGGTTGCGCCTTCGCGGCGACCGAAGCGGGAACGACCACATCAGCGGCCCGATCCGCCGGTTCCGCGGACGGACTCCGCATCGTATGTGGGGCCATCGCTGGCTCAGGCGTCTGGCGTGGCGTGGCGTCGTGCTCCGGTCGGGACTGCTCCGCTATCGGTCGTGCGAGGGCGGCGGAATCGGTGAGGGGCTGCCGCGCATCGTCCGGCACGGCCTGCGATTCCATGCCGCTGGTCTGCGCGGTGCGCGCTTCCGGCGCGACTGACGCATCTTCACCCGGCGTGTCGGCGTCGGACGCTCGATGCACTTGTGGCATCTGGCCCGGCTGCCGGGGTGTCGCTCGCGGTGTCGCGGGCGTATCCAGTTGCGGGACGGGCGCATTCGCGCCGGTTCCCGGCGTCGGTTGCATCGTCGGCGTCTCGACGGGCAGCGCGGCAACGTGCATGGTGTCGGCCGCATCGGCGTCCGCCTCGCGGAGTTGCATCGCCGGCATTTCGATGGGCATGGCGGCGACGGTAACGGGCGCAATAGCACCCATTTCCGAGGGTGATTCCACCCGTGAGCGGCTTCGCTCCGCGCTGTCCGCTGTATGGGAAGGCGCATTAGCATCCACTTCCGAGGATGATTCCACCCCTGCCGGAGCCTCCGTCGCCGAAGCCGTGGGTGTCGCGGGTGAAACCGGAATCGTGGACACGAGCGGTGATGACTGCATCGCGGGGGGCGGCGCGGGTAGATTGGCGGGCGGCGGTTCTGGACTCGCGTCGGCACGGATCGCGGGACGCGCCACGGTGGTCGCCGGTGTCGCCGTGCTCTCCGACGGCGTCCCTCGTCCGGCAGGCGGAGCGGGCGGAGGGGGGGCATCCGGGCCGCTCGTAGCCGGATCGTGCGTCGCCGACTGCGGCTCGGTGATCGTCGGCGTGGACGGTACCGGCACCTGCCGCACTGTTTGACGTTCCGCGGCATCCATCGCGTCGGACGCCGCCCTTTCCTGCCGATCGGGCGAGGGCGCACGGTTGGCCGCCATTCCCATGGCCGCAATCTCTTGCAGCCGCGACGGCTCGACGAGTGCCGCCGGGGCAATCGCCGCTGGCGGAACCGCTGGTCGGTCGAGCGCCAATCGCGGCGCATCGCCCCGCGCCTGTTCGGGCTGTGTCCGGGCCGCACGATCCGCATCGCGTGATGGATTGGCCGACTGCCCCGTTTCCGCATCGGCAGCGACGGGCGTTGGAGACGGTGCCTCGCCGCGCACCGGCGCGGGGCGCGTGTTCGCGGTCCCATCGTCCACCGGTTCGATGCGGAGAGGCGCGGCGGCGTCCGGGCGATCCGGTGCGGGTGAGGCGGCGTCCGTCGGCGGGGATGCATCCGCGATGATCGTCCGCGGTTGGGGCGATGCCGGTCGTTGATCGCCTTCGATCTGGCTTGCGAGGGGCGCTGTGGAATCCTGCACAGATTGGCGCGATGGGCTTTGCGGCGTCTGCGCGGTGGCGAGCGTCGTCGCGTCCGGGACTTGCCGCGACTCGGCGACGTCGATCGGCATACTGATTGGAGGGGGAGTGTCGGCCGGTGTGGAGGTGACCGGTTCCGCACCATACGGCCGTGACTCCACCATTTCGGCAGGTAGCGATTGACCGACCGACGGCTGACCGGATGGCTGTTCGGGCAATCGCTGGCTCAGCGGGTGGTCGGTGTGGCGCTCTTGCCGGATAGCGCCGAATTCGGGCGCGACCGGCTCGGCGCTATCGCCACGGGGCTGCCCGACGAGCGGCGTCGCGGATGGGGCAGGGGATGCCTGCATGGGCGGAGAAGGCCGGTCCATCCGCGACGCATCGGCTTCACCGCGTCCGGTTCCCTGCCCCTCCGGCACGGCGGCGGGCGGCGAGTCGCCCGCCGATTGTTCGGCGATCCCCGGTTCTGCTGTTTCGCCCGGAGCGGATGCCGTCTCGGCGGAGACCCGATCCGCCATCGCCGTTGCGGGCGCTTCATCCGTCACATCGCGTCTCCGCTCCGGTGGTGAGGTGCTGAGTTCTGAGGGAACGCGATTGGCACGCTCGCCGGATGGTGCGTGCGACGGCGGCGCGGCGGACAGTTGCGCGGCAAGCGACGGTGTCTGTTCCCGTGTCTGCCGCGATGTCAACCACGAGGCTACCGTGCGCGCGGCACGCGGTAGCGGCGTGGCGGCGCGCGGACGGACGACGGCCGGTGGTTCGGTGGGCGGAACGGCGATCGGCTGATGGGGCGCACGCGCCGCGGGAGCGCGCTGTTGATCGGCCACCGGTTGAATGCCGCGCGGCACCGAGGGTGACGATGCCGGGGCATCCGAATGCACATTCGGCGGTGCCGCGTGCACGGGGGACGTGTCGCTTTCGGCGTCAATCCCGTCGCGCGGCGGTGCCGAAGGTTGATCCCGTTGCGCCGCTGTCGGCATGGCAGACTGCTGGGGCGAGGATTGATCGCGCTGTCGCCCCGCCGGTGCAAGCGGAGGCAACGAGCCATCGGTTTGGCGGGCGCCCGGCGGCGCTGCGTGCTGCTGTAAAGGCGGTGCGGCATCGTCGGGCGTAGCATCCGTCGTCACGTTCCGCGCGACGGGATCGCCCGCTTCCGCCGCACCCGGAGCGACCGCGCTGGCGTCGCGCACAGGCGGTACCGCGGGGGCGGCTGCCGTCGCATGGGGTGCGTCAGCCCGTTGACCCCTGTCACCCTCAGCCATTGCTGCGGCAATTGATGCAGGCTGTCGCTCGGAGCGAAGATGAATCGACGGTGCGTCTGCTGACAATTCCTCAACGATCCGCCCGTCATCGCGCGCTATCGCCGCACCTGCGGTGCCGGAGAATGTCGTCGGCGCATTGAGCATATCTGTGCCAGACGCGGCAGCGGCAACGCGATCCGGCAGCGTCGCGTCGCTCCGTCCGCTCGCGTGCGGCGTTTCCGTCGCGTCAGCCGTTGCACGCGGCTGCGGTGCGCTCGGTGCGGATGGGCTGGTGCGTTGATCGCCGCGCGGGGGCAACGTTTGCGCGAGGGCGGCGACGCTTTCCATTGACGGTTCGACGGGTGCGGAAGTCGGGGCCTGCGGCGACGGGGCGCGTACTAATCGGGAATCCACCGGTATGCGGTCCGGTTCTTCGCTCGCGGCTCTCGCCCGATCGCTGGCGCGGGGGCCACGAGCGCTTCCGCGAAGCCGCTGTTGGACGAAGCGCCGTGCCTGTTGCCATCGAGCGGGTACGGCGAGGGGTGCTGGAGTGGCGGACATATCCAGATGGGGAATGCCCCGCGTTGGCCGTGCCGCCTCCCCCCGTGTCTGCGCGATCGCGCGGGTCCCCGCGCCGATTGCGGGCGTTTGCGGTATCGCGATGCCGGATTCCGGGGAATCATCGCCCGATGCGTCAAGCGCGCGTGTCTGATCGCGCATCTCCCGCCCGACGATTCCGTCACGCGGTGACGCAGCGGGGGAGATGCTGAACGCCATGCGGCTTTCGTCCGCCGGTTGCGAGTGTCCGGGCGATTCGTGCTCCGCGCGTTCGGGCTGCGGTGTTGCGTCGGCGCGATCGCCGGGATCATCCGTGCGCGTGGCGGCGCCGGGATCGGGAGGATCGGGTCGCGTGGCGCGTGCAACCGGATTGGGAAGAGGGCGAGCGTCAACGGGCTGCTCCCGGTCCTCGGCGAGGCGATCGGTGCGCGTCGAATCGGCCGCATCATCCCAACTTGGCGCACGCGTCACTTGTGTCGGTGCGACGCGCGCGTCGTTCGCCCGCGTGGGTGGAAGCGCGGCACTGGGTGGTCGGCCAGGGTTCGGATAGCCGACCGGCGATGGGCGCGCGGGCGCATCCGTGGCGACCGGCGGTACGGCATTGGCGAAGATGCTGCCCGGCACGAGCGACGGCGCATCAACCAGCACAAAATCATCGGCGCGTCCATCATCGCCGACCTCGCTGAGCGGCTCGCTCTCGCCGACAAATGAGAAGTCTTCCGCCGCTTGATCTACCATGCTCCGCGCCGAGAGCGGCGGGCCGATCGCGTCCTGACGCGGCATCATCGGCGGGATGAATGGGGTGTGATCGGCAATCGCCGACGGGTGCAGCGCGAGGGGATGTCGCGCCGCCAGCCATCGCGAAAAGGCGTAATGGCGCGCGCTGTGAGCCTGGAAACCGTTCCGCAGCATACGCCTACCCCAACTCAAGGCCGGCGTGGGCGAGCTCGAGCGTCTCGATGCCGGTGACCTGCTCGCTCACGCGGAACGCGGGGCCAATCCAGCGGACGGGATAGGCGTTGATGAGGTTCCACCGGAGCACTTCCGCCCCGGCGGGATCGTACATGACGACCGAGACATTGCGGCGCGTGACCTTCCCCTGTGTAATCTCCGTCTGCCACTTGAAGAGTTGATTGGATTGGACAAGCCCCCGCTTGAGCGTCAGATTGCTGATCCGCGCGCGGCCCGGCAGCCGATGCACGAAGCCGTTGCTGCCGCCTTCTTCGTATTCGGTGACGTCCACTTCGATCTGGAGGCCCTCGGCTTCGGTGAAGACCGCCTTATTGATGCCATCAATTTCGATGTAGAAACGGCTCGAAGGAACTGCATTATCCATCGTTTCGCACCCTCTTAACGGCCGGGACGCGCCCCGCGCGCGCGGGCCAGCCGCGCTTCCTCGCGGGCCAGTCGGTAGACCAAATCGGCCAATCGCTCCACATCAATGTCGCCGCGCTCCTTCGGATCGCGGTCCTCATGCGGCTCATTCTCCATCGGCCGCGCATTCGCTGTCGGCATCCTGTCCATACCCCGATTCCCCGGATGGCGCCGCTACCCGGTCGGGAAAGCGGCGCCATCCATCGCCAGCGGCGAAACATCGAGCGCGAATCCGGTCCCGCAGTTCGGGCACGCGGTTTCGATCACATTCGGCCCCGGTTCATTGAGGCGCATGTACAGGCCTTGCAGGTACGCGAAGTCCGCCGCGAAGAGCGCCTCGATTACGGCGGTGCCGACGGGGGCGATGCCACCGAGCCGCGTGATCACCCGGCTGAGGACGACGATGCCGAGATAGGCCTGATTCGCCTGCACGCGCCGATCCTGGAGCGGCTCGACCTCATCGAGCGCGGTCGCCAGGCGCATGACCCCGTCCTGGTGCCGGTTGCCGCTCGCGTCAATGTAGCCGCACGGCAGCGTGAACGCGAACTCGGTTTGCAGCATGCCACTCATCACCCCGACACTCCTCCCCATCCCGCGCGGGTGTGGCATGGTACGCGCGATGCGCCTCGCCGCCTAGACCTTCTCCCGCTTGTACCCCTCGTGCGTGATGACGAGTTCCTCGACGCCGTAGTCCTGCGAGTCCGACGCGAGCGAGGGTCCGGTGATCGAAACCGGCCACGCATTGAGGAAACTGAACTTGGCGACGGCCGTTCCCTCATGGTTAAACAACGTGATCGTCCCGTTCACGCGGGCTTCCTTCATCTTGCCGTCCTGCACCATCTTGAGCCACTTCCACAACTCCATCGAGTCGGTCAACCCCTTCGAGAGGGTGATATCCGTCCAGTCGAGCACACCGGGGATCTTGGCGTTGATGCGGTGGCCTTTGGCGTTGTTCTGCTGCGACTCGACCACCTGCGAACTACTGCCGAAGCCCTTGCACTCGTAGAAGAGCCCCTTCAGGTTCGTCCCGAACTCCACGTCGAACAATACGCCGATAAACGGATCTTCGTTTGCTGGCATCGTCTCGATTCTCCTCCGCTCGTCGCGGTTGTCGCGGCTATTCCGCGCGCCGGGGCCGCATGTCGGCCAACGACCGCAGGGTCAGGCCGACGCGGATTGCGCGCGGATGATCGGCCCTACTTCGATCGCGTGATTCCTTCGTGCACGATCACGATGGTCTCCATCGCGGGGTCGTTCGACTTCGCCGTCAAATCCGGCCCGGAGACGCTACTCGGCCAGCAATTGAGCAGATCCCATTTGGCGCTCGCCTTCTGCTCCTCGTCGTAGATCGTGATCGTCCCGTTGACGCGGGCATCCGGCATCTTGCCTTCCTCGACGAGTTTGCGCCAGTCCCACATCTCCATGTTGCTCGTCATGGCGCGCTTCAGGGTGATCTCGCCACCGAGGTTGGAGTTCCCCACCGTGTGGATCGTGACCGTTTTGCCGTCCTTCGTTGACTGCTTCAACTTGACGACTTCGACTTTGCTCTCCAGTCCGTCAATGGACTTGAACGGCCCGGAGAGGTGCTTGCCGAAGTCAACGCTGAAAAATGCTGCGACGACCGGATCATTGCGCTTCGAGTCGCCCACGACTGTCCCCTCCTTTGCATGATCTCACGCGATGCAACGACCCGAGCGCGGGATGCCCCGGCGGGTGCCGAATCATCTCGCGCCACGGTCGCTACCGGATGATGCTACGCGCCGCCACCCGAGAACTGGCTGAACCGGAAGACGACGAACTCCGCCGGCTTGACGGGCGCCAGGCCGATGTCAACGATCAACTGGCCGCGATCGCGGACATCCGGGGGGTTCAGTTCGGCGTCGCACTTGACGAAGAACGCCTGATCCGGCGTGCTGCCGAAGAGCGCGCCGTCGCGCCAGACGCCCATCAGGAAGGCCGTGATGTCGCGCCGGACGCGCGCCCAAAGTCCCTCGTCGTTCGGCTCGAAGACGACCCACTGCGTCCCGCCCTCGATGGATTTCTCCACGTAATTGAAGAGGCGGCGCACGTTGATGTAGCGCCACGCGGGGTCGCTCGAGAGCGTCCGCGCGCCCCAGACCCGCAGGCCCGCGCCAGTGAACGACCGGATGCAGTTGACGCCGATCGGGTTGAGCGTGTCCTGCTCGCCTTTCGTGACCTGCGTGTCCACTTCGAGGACGCCGCGCAGCACTTCGTTGGCCGGCGCCTTGTGGACGCCCCGCTCGTTGTCATTGCGGGCGTAGATGCCGGCCATGTGGCCGGATGGCGGGATCGAGAGCGGCCGGCCGTCCGGGCCGGCGACCTTGATCCAGGGGTAGTAGAGGGCGGCGAACTTGGAGTCGTAGTTCGTCGTCTTCTCGCGCCAGACCTTCACTTCCTGGGGGGAGAGATCGGGGATCGGATCGAGGATCGCCATCCGGTCCTGCATCCGCTCGCAGTGCGCGATCATCGAGAGTTGCACCGCCTTGACGCCGTCCCGGTCGAGCGCCTTCGACTGGTACGCGGACATCAGATCCGGGCAGATGACCATCGTCACATCTTCCGCGACCTCGAGGCCCTCGACGCCGCTGCGCTGCGTCACATCGCCCGTGAAATCGCCGGATTTCAGCGCCTGCAATGCGCTGCTGGGCAGCGCCGCCTTGATCAGATACGAGCCGACATCGGGCATGCGCTCGACGGCCGTGCCCGTCCCCTGCTCCTCGACCACCGCGACCAACTTGCTCGTCTGTGTGGCCGTCTCCGCCGCGTTCTTCGCGCCCTTCTTGGCGCCAATCACGATATTCTCGAAGACTTCTTCGGTTGTCCCCATTTTGATCTTCAGTGTGAACGAGCCATCGGGCTGTCCATCGCCGGTCGACGGCGCGACTTCCACTTGGACGTCCTCGGTGGCGGCGTCCTTCGGCTTGATCGTCAGCGACGGGATCGCCTTTGATGCCTTGCTCGGCAGTTGGAGCGGCTCGGCGGCGGCGGCGGTGGTCTTCGCTTCCGCGCCGTTAAGCCCGATCCGGGTTACGTAGCAGCGGCCGCCGCCATTGAGAAAATAGCCGAAGACCGAGTGCGAGAGAAACGTATTGGGCATGTGCGGATTGCGCGCGCCGCCCTCCTCGACCCGCCCGAACGTCTCGACGTACTGCGTCCAGTTGGTGACGAGGACCGGGCGGTTCGTCGGCCCGGCGGGGGCGAACCCGACGAAGGCCGCGCACGCCGTGCCGACACCCTCGATCGGCCGCGGACCCGTGTTTACTTCCTCGATGTACACACCGGGAGACAAATACTCAGGCATACCCCCTCCTTTACCCTGACTGCGAGCGAACCGCCACGATCACCTACCGATACCCTGCACCCTGTCCTCGCCCCGGCATTGCGCGACATCCCGAGGGTGTCGCCGCGCGCCGAACGGATCCGTGTGTCGCTGTACACTTTGGACCGCACACCTAATTAAGCAGGTGCGGCACACAGCGCTATCACAGGAATCACCAGCACCAGCGCGTGAAAATTCGCCATCAATCTCGATCGAGATCAATGTCGTACGAATCCGAGGGCACCTGCACCGTGGCCGAGTGGCGCGCGCCGTCCGGCCCGACCACATCGAGCGTCACCGGCCCCGGCAGGGCGTGCCGGATCGTGAATCGCCCGCGCGCATCCGTCACGGTGTCCGCCGCCGCGCTGCCGCGCGCGCGGACCGTGGCGCCGGCAACGGGTTCGCCCGCCCGGTCGCGCACCGTGCCGCCGATCTGCGTGTCGCTGTCGGTCGCGGCTTCATCGGGACGCCGCGTATACCGGAAGGTGCGGGTGAGGACGAGCGGCGACTCGATGGCGATCGCGAGGTCGAGCGGGACGGTGACGACATAGCAGAGCGCGGGCCGCGGATCGGCATTCAATCCACCCCAGATTTGCGACAGTTGGATCGTCTCGTCGGGTTGGGCGATCTGCGTCGTGATCGCGGGCGAGCAGCCACGGAGCGCCTCGGGCAGGAACTCCTCCGGCAGCTCGCGGTACTTCATCAAGGTGGAGAGCGTGCGCCAGATCAGCAGATGCTCGTCGGTGATTTCCGTGGTCAAGGCGCTAACCATGTAGCGCAGGTCAATTTGGCGCGGCGGGGCGCGGCGGATTGCCCGCCCATTGACCACGCGGGCCTCCATGTGACCGGAGCGGAGTTTGACGTTCTCCTGCATGTCGAAGAGGTAGAGGTTGATCGCCGGGCGCATCAGGCGGTCAACCCAGTCGCGGCGCGGCGCCTCGAAGCGGATATCCACATCGAGCGGATCAATCCGCCCCTGCTCATAGATCAATCGCCGCAGCGACTCGTGGAGTTCAGGTAGCATCGCCGTTCACACCCCCGGAGGCGCGTTGGCCCGTCGCGCTTCCGCGCGCCGCGCAACGACCGATCACACGGGAAAAGCCTACGCATGTTTCTACTCGCAGCGGTCACAGCTATCACACCGGCGCAATCGCCCGATGTGAACGGGTGCGCGGCGCGCACTGTCGTGCATCCACCCTGACGGCGCGGTGTTTGCAAGAGGGAAGCGTGGCCCGATCCGCGTGATACACTGCGGCCCACGACGATCCGCGCGGCGTACGCGTCGCGGCACAACGATCAATGACCGATGCAGGGAGGCACGGCATGAAACCTCGACGAAACATGGTGCCGACATTTGGCATCATCATGGCGCTCGCGGCGGCGCTCCTGCTCGCCGCGTGCGGCGGCAAAAAGGCCACACCGACCGCGAATGCGCCCGCTCCCGCGCTCGCATCGGCGGTCGCGACCGCCCCACCGACCGCCGCCCCCGCGACGGCGACGGCCAGCCCACCGACGCCGATCCCGGCGACGCCCACGCCGTTGGCCGGGAACGCGACGGCGATTGTGGCGACCGGCACCGCGCTCAGCGCGACGAGCAGCGCCTTTATCGGGAGCGCGACGCCGAGTGCCGCGCAGAGCGCCGGGCCGCCGTCGGACCCGCAGGCGCAGGCGGTCGTGGACAAAGCGCGGGCGCGCTTCGACCAAGTCAATGCGCTGCACTTCACCGTCGGCATCGAGGGCGATGTCTATCTGGACCAACTGCGCACGCAGAAATTGAAGTCCGCCGACGGCGATCTCGTGCGCCCGGACAAAGTCTCGCTCACCGCCAAGGCGCAGGTCGGGCCGGTGAACGCGCAACTGAAGTTCATCCAGATCGGCACCGATGCGTACCTGACGAACATCCTCTCCGGCAAGTGGGAGAAAGCGCCGAGCGGCTTCGCGTACGACCCGCGCATCGTCTTCGACCGGGACCGGGGCGTGTCGGCGATCCTCGGCAAGGTGCAGGGGTGGCAGCCGGCCGCGGCCGAGAAGATCAACGGCGCCGACACGCAGCATGTCCACGCGCCGGTCCCGACGGCAACGGTCAACGATCTGGTCAGTTCATCGCTGCGCGGCGACACCGTTGATGTGGACCTGTACGTCGAGCCGAAGAACAGCGATGTCGTGCGCATGGTCCTGACCGAGCGACCGGACGCCGTCGTGGCGGGCACCACCGCCGCACGCTGGACGCTCGACTTGTCCAAGCAGAATGACAACATCGCGATCAATGCGCCGACAATCGGTGGATAGGGCGGATGCGGTGTCGGAGCGTGCCCGCGTCGCGCGCGTTGCCGAGAGCGAGGAAATTAGCGGGCAGGCGCATCCCTTTCCCGAAGGGCGCGCGCGCTGGGTGCTCGCGGCGGCGCTCCTCGCCGTCTTCGTCGGCTCACTCGACCTGACGGTGATCGCCACGCTGCTGCCGAAGATGGTCGGCGACCTGCAAATCAACACCGCCGACATCAACCGCTACGTCTGGGTCGTCTCCGGCTACCTGCTCGCCTACATGGTGACGATCCCCGTGCTCGGCCGTGTCTCGGACATTCTCGGGCGGCGGCCGGTCTTCGCGGGTGCGCTGGCGATTTTTCTCGTCGGCTCGATCCTCACCGCGCGCGCGAGCGGCCTCGCAGCCCTCATCACCGGGCGGGCCATTCAGGGGTTCGGCGGCGGCGCGCTCGTCCCGGTGACGATGGCGCTCGTCGGGGACATCCTGCCGCCGCGCCGCCGTGCCGCCGTGATCGGCCTCGTCGGCGCGATAGACACGATGGGCTGGGTGCTCGGCCCGCTCTACGGCGCCGCGCTGCTCGGCCTGACGGGTTCATGGCGGGCCGTCTTCTGGATCAACGTGCCGGTCGCGATCGTCACCGTTGTCGTGCTGCTCGTGACGTGGCGCGGCGTCCGGCAGCAGCGCGCCCGCGAGCGGCTCGATCTGGCGGGCGCGCTGCTCCTCACGGCGGCGCTGGTCTGCCTCAATCTCGCCCTCTCGTCCGGCTCCGAGGCGGGCAGCGGCGGCGGGCAACTGGGCGGCTCGGCGAACCCGCTCGCGGCGTACCGGTGGCCCCTCCTCGGCGGCGCGCTCGTCGCGATGGTCGCCTTTCTCCTCTGGGAGCGGCGGGCGACATCGCCGCTCGTCCCGTTGTCGCTCTTTCGCCTGCCGATCTTCTCCGCCGCGACGGTCGCCAATCTGCTGATCGGCGCGTCGCTGATCGTCGTGATGGTGGACGTGCCGCTCTTCGCCTCGCTCGTCGTGGAAAATCAGGACCGCGCGAGCCTCATCGGCGCGGCGCTATTGACGCCCTTCACTTTGATGATGGCGGTGGGATCGGTGATCGGTGGCGTGCTGACCGGACGCACCGGCGCGCGCCCCGTCGCCGTGGTCGGCATCGTGCTCGCCGCGACGGGGCTGGCGCTGATGCACCTCTGGACCGACAGCATCCGCGCCGTCCCGATGAGCGCAACGCTGCTCCTCGCGGGCCTCGGCTTCGGTGCGGTAATCGCGCCCGTCGCGTCGGTCGCGATCAATGTCGTGCGGCGGATGCATTACGGCATCGCCTCCGGCCTCGTCGTCGTCACACGGCTGATCGGCATGACCGTCGGGTTGTCGGTGCTCAGCGGTTGGGGTGTTGGCCGGTTGAGCGACCTGCTTCAGCGCAACGCGCCCACCCGGATGGCGAACGAGTCCGACGTGGATTTCCAGACGCGAACCTTCGCCTACATCGCCGAGCAGACGGTGCATTACTCACTGGTCGTCCTGCGCGAGACGTTCGTCGTCGCGGCGATTGTCTGCGCGGTGGCCGTCATTCCCGCGCTGCTCTTCGCGAGACACCACGCGGAACGCGGCAGCGGATCGCGGGAACATACCGCCGCCGTGCCGGGCGACTAGCGCAACGCCGCCCGCAATGCCTCGATGTTCGCCGCGACGGCGCCGTGCGCGCCGAAGACGGCGGTCCCCGCGACCATCAGATCGCAGCCCGCGTCGGCGGCGGCGTGGATCGTCGTCGGGTTGATGCCGCCATCCACCTCGATGATGAAGTCCAGGGCGCGCTCGGCGCGCATCTCGGCCAGGCGGGCGATGCGCGCCGTACTTGCTGGGAGATATTGCTGACCGCCGAAACCGGGGTTGATGCTCATGACGAGCACGAGGCCGACGAGCGGCAGCACCTCCTCGATCATCACGAGCGGCGTCGCCGGGTTGAGGGTGACGCCCGGCACCGACCCGGCCTCGCGGATGGACGACAGCACGCGGTTCAGGTGCGCGGTCGCCTCGGTGTGGACCGTGACGATGTCCGCCCCGGCGCGCGCGAACGCCTCGGCATATCGTTCCGGCTCCACGATCATCAGGTGCGCCTCGATCGGCAGCGTGGTCGCGCGCCGGACGGATGCGAGCACGGGCAGGCCGATCGAGATGTTCGGCACGAATCGCCCGTCCATCACATCGAAATGGATGCTCGCCGCGCCCGCCGCCGCCGCCTGCGCGATGGCGTCGCCGAGATGGGCGAAATCCGCCGCGAGGATCGAGGGCGCGATGGCCGGTCCGGTGCGCACGCGCCCCCGCAAATCATCGTATCGTCCCACGCGCCCTCCTGCTCGCCGCTACGGTATTGATGAACTGAGTCACATCACGCTCCGCGCACTCTGGCGCCGACGGCCGGCAAACGCCTCCGTGGACTGCCCTATCTCTCGCCAAGCAACCGATCCGTTCGATCGGCGATTTCGACGACATTGTTGGGCAGGAACGCGTTGCGGAATTTGCCGAGCCATACGGCGCGATCCGCCCCGCCTTCCTCCGTCA
>JAICIL010000006.1 GCA_025924435.1 Chloroflexia bacterium
CGGCGGCTCGGCACCGATTACATGGACCTCCTGCAAGCCCACGCGTGGGACGCCGAGACGCCCATTGAGGAGACCATGCGCGCGCTCGACGACCTCGTGCGGGACGGGGACGTGCGCTACATCGGCTGCTCGAACTTCACCGCGTGGCAACTCGTCTGGTCCCTCTGGACGAGCGAGCGGCACAACCTCGCCGCGTTCGTCTCGGTGCAGCCCCGCTACAGCCTCGTGGACCGCTCGATTGAGCAGGAATTGCTGCCCGCCTGCCAGCAGTTCGGTGTCGGCATCATCCCGTACAGCCCGCTCGCCGGGGGCGTCCTCACCGGCAAGTACGAGGAGGGAAAGGAGCCGTCGCCCGGCACCCGCGCGCACGGCAACGACCGCTTCGGCAGCCAGCACGGCACGCACCGGAACTTCGAGATCGCCCGCCGCGCCCGGCAGTGGGCGGAAGCGCGCGGCCACACCGTCGGCGAACTCGCCATCGCCTGGCTCGCCTCGCACCCGGAAGTCGCCAGCGTCATCGCGGGTGTCACCAAGCCGGAGCAGGTCGAGGCCAATGCGAAAGCGGCGGAATGGGAGTTGACGCCGGAAGAGGTCGCGGAGGTGAGCGGGCTGACGGAGCAGGGGTAGTTCGGAGTTCGATGTTCGATGTTCGGAGTACGCGGTGAGCAGCGGTTGAGCCAATTGAATGCAGCGCCTATTCGCGGAGGCTGCGTATCAAGCCTCGAAGGAGATTGCCCGTGTCCGTTGCTTGTTTCATTATGGCGGCGCACGCGGCTTTGTCGGTGTAGTGGAGCCGAGCGGCGATGAGGATTTGCGTTTCCAGTTCGCGTACTGAGCCGTTAGCAACACCAAGAAAATGCACGGATTCCTTTGAGGTGTTGCGGCCCTGCCCTTCCGCGATATTCGAAGGAATCGAAACCGCCGCTCGACGAATCTGATTCGTCAGGGCATAAGCTTCTTCCTTCGGCCATTCGCGCGTCAGGCGGTAAATGGACTCGACAAGATCTATGGTGTGTTGCCATGCGAAGAGGTCTCGGTAATCCTGTCCGGCCACGATTACCCCCTTACTTCCCGGACATTCCCCTCATCGAACTCCGAACCTCGAACTCCGAACCTCGAACCCCGAACTACCCCACGTACTTCTTCCCGCCCTGCATCACCATCGCGATCTTTCTGAGAGCATGAATGTCTTCAAGCGGGTTGCCGCGGACGGCGATCATGTCCGCCTTCTTGCCGGGGGCGAGGACGCCGAGATCGTCGCGCCCGAGGGCATCGGCGGCGGTGGCGGTCGCGGTGTAGAGCGCGGCTTCCGGCGTGAACCCGGCGGCGGTCGTGACGAGCAGTTCGACATCGAGCGCGAAGTCGTCGAAGTAGGTGCCGCCGACGCCCGCATCGGAGCCGGAGGCGATCCGCACGCCCTGCGTGACGAGCCGACCGATATTCTCCATGCGCGTCTGCTGATTGGCGATGAACCCCTCGTACTGCGGCGTGCGGGGGATGTCGCCGCGCAGCACCCGTTCGAGCATCCGGTAGCCGACGCTCGTCGTCGGCACGACGTAGATGCCGCGCTCGGCGATCTGCGCGACGATCTCCGGCTCGTACTTGATGCCCGGCGCCTCCTCGACCATGAACGAGCAGTGTTCGATCGTGTCCACCCGCGCCATCGCCGCGTTGAGGACGCCGGGCGTGCCGTGGCAGTGGGCGGAGACGCGCCGATTGAGCCGGTGCGCGTCGTTGACGAGTGCGACCATCTCTTCCTGCGAGAATTGCTCGCGGCGCGGGTTCGTGCCGGGCGTGATGCCGCCGCCCGTCGCCATCACCTTGATGAAGTCCGCGCCCGCCTTCACCTGCGCGCGCACGGCCCGCTTGATCTCCGTCTCGCCTTCCACCTCGACGCCGAAGAAGTAGCAATGGCCGCCCGTACTGGTCAGGCAGGCGCCGGAGGCCCAGATGCGCGGCGACTCGATCAGACCCATCTCCTGCGCCGTGCGGACGGAGAAGACGATGTTGTTCTTCGTACCGCAATCCCGGAGCGTCGTGACGCCCGTCATCAGTGCCTCTTTCGCGTGCTTGATCGCGAGCGCCATGAAGAGTTCGTCCGTCATGCCGAAATAATCCGCCAGCAGGTTCGGGCCGCTGGAGAGCGTCAGATGGCAGTGGCAGTTGATGAGGCCCGGCATCAGCGTCACATCGCCGAGGGCGGTGATCGGGCTGGAGCCGTCCACCGTCGGCAAGTCCGCCTGTTTGCCGATCGTCGTGATCGTGTCGCCCTCGTACTGCACGAATGCCTTGTGGTGGATCCCCCGCCCATCGGCGGCCCAGACGCGGTCGGCGGTAACGGTCATCGGTGCCACAGGTCTTCCCTCCCCCGACAATTTCTCTTCTCGATCGGCAATGCGCGACGCGCGGAACGGTGCGCCTTATTGCTTCCACTCGCCCCAGACGGCGGTGCCGTAGGCGATCACCTCGGTCGCGTTCTCCATCACCTCGGAGCTGTCGTAGCGGATGCCGATGATCGCGTTGCCGCCGAGTTGCGCGGCGTGGGCGATCATGATCTGGTACGCCTCCTGCCGCGCCTGCTCCGCCAGTTCGGTGAGCAGCGTGATGTTGCCGCCTTTCAATGTCTGAAAGGCGGCTCCAATCTGGCCGCCGATGGAGCGCGAGCGCACCGTGACGCCGCGCACGACGCCCATGTTGTAGCGGATCGTGAAGCCGGGGATCTCGAACGCCGTTGATGTGGCGCGCGGATCAATTGCCGGAGCCTGCGGGGGTTGCTGCTGCATGCCGAATTCCTCCTAATTATTGCGGCCCGCGCCGCGCCCTCCATACAACGCGCAGTCTATCACGGGGGTTCCCGCAGGGCGGGAATTTCCGCGCCTGCGGTTCTTTGTTGACGGTGCAACCGTTGACAGCGGGCGGGGGGATGGATACCGTACGAGTATCGTCGGTGGGAAGGGGGAGAGAACACATGGCGGGAACGATCGTACGCACTCGGGACAGTAACGGGCGCTTCGTCCGCCGCCCCGCCGCCCCGCGTGCGACAGCCGCGCAATCGCCGTCCCACACACCGGCGACCAAACCCGCCGTCGCGCCCGTCGAGGACCTCACCGCGCCGGAGTGGTATTTCAACCGCGAACTCTCCCTGCTCGCCTTCCAGTGGCGCGTCTTCGATCAGGCGCGCGATGAGGGGACGCCGCTCCTTGAGCGCGTCAAGTTCCTCGCCATCCTCAGCACGAACCTCGATGAGTTTTTCATGGTGCGCGTCTCCGGCCTCAAGCAGCAGATCGCGGTCAATTCCGCCGATGTCCGGCGGGACGGCATGACGCCGCGCGAATCGCTCCACGAGATTCACAAGATCGTCTTCGAGTTGATGGAGTCGCAGTGCCACTATCTGAATGCGGTGATTATCCCGGCGCTGGCGGAGAACGACATCCATCTGCTCACGTACGATGAATTGAACGAGAGCCAGCGAAACGCCGCGACCGAGTATTTCCTGCGCGAGGTCTTCCCGATTCTCACGCCGCTCGCGGTGGATTCCGGCCATCCCTTCCCGCATATCTCGAACCGGAGCCTGAACCTCCTCGTCGTCGTGCGCGACGAGGCGGGCGAGCACATCGCGCGGATCAAGATTCCGCAGAGCCTGCCCCGCTTCGTCCCCGTGCCGCCGACCGCGCCGATGCGGGACGCCTCCGGCATCCACCGTCCGCGCGCCTCCGTCTGGCTGGAGCAGGTCGTGATCGCCAGCCTGCCGACGCTCTTCCCCGGCAAGGAGATCATCGCCGCCTATCCGTTCCACGTGACGCGCGACGCGGACATCGAGATCCAGGAACTGGAGGCGGAGGACCTGCTCGAAACGATCGAGGAGCAGTTGGAGCGGCGCGGCTTCGGGTTCGCCGTCCGCCTCGTCGTGGACGCGACGATGCCGGAGACGCACCGCCTCTGGCTGATGGAGAAGTTGCGGATCTATCCGTCCGATGTCTACACGCTGAACGGCTATCTCGGCCTCGGCGATTTGATGCAATTGCTCAGGATTGACCGGCCCGATCTGAAAGACCCGCCGTTCGTGCCGCTGGTGCCGCCCGCGCTGCGCGACGGCAGCGACATCTACACGGCGATCCGGCAGGGGGACATCCTGCTCCACCACCCGTACGATTCGTTCGCCCCGATTGTGGATTTCATCGCGAGCGGCAGCACCGACCCGGCGGTGCGGGCGATCAAGCAGACGCTCTATCGCGTCGGCAAGGACAGCCCAATCGTCGAGGCGCTGGCGGAGGCGCGGGACGAGGATACGCAGGTCGCCGTGCTCGTCGAACTGAAGGCGCGGTTCGACGAGGAGAACAACATCGAGTGGGCCAGGGCATTAGAAAGCAAGGGTGTGCATGTCGCGTACGGGATGATGGGCCTGAAGGTGCATTGCAAGGTCGCGCTGATCGTGCGGCGCGAGCAGGACGGCATCCGGCGGTATGTCCATCTCGGCACCGGCAATTACAACGCGGGCACGGCGCGGACGTACACCGATCTCGGCCTGCTCACCGCCAACGAGGAGATCGGCGCGGACGTCTCCGACCTCTTCAATTACCTGACGGGCTACTCGGATCAGCGGGAGTACCGCAAACTGCTCGTCGCGCCCGTCAATCTGCGGCAGCGGATCACCGAACTGATCGAGCGGGAGACGGCGCGCGGGCCGAAGGGGCGGCTGATCTTCAAGACCAACCACCTCGTGGACGAGCGGATCATCGAGGCGCTCTACCGGGCGTCGCAGGCGGGCGTGAAGATTGACCTGATCTGCCGCTCGACCTGCTGCCTCGTGCCGGGCGTGCCGGGCCTATCGGAGAATATCCGCGTCATCAGCATCCTCGGGCGGTTTCTGGAGCACCACCGGATCTATCTCTTCGGCAACGGCGGGCGCGAGGAGATTTATCTCGGCAGCGCCGATCTCCACCCGCGCAACCTCGACCGGCGCGTCGAGGTGCTCTTCCCCATCGAGGACCCGGCGATCCGCGCGCACATCCGCGAGGATTTGCTCGAAACCTACCTGCGGGACACGGACAAGGCGCGCATCCTCGGCCCGGACGGCCGCTACCGCCCGATACCGCGCCCGGAAGGCGCCCCGCCCTTCAACGCGCAGGAATGGCTGCTCAACACGGCCACGACCGGCGCGGGCCGCTACGGGGACTGACGAGTGCCGAGTACTGAGTACCGATCGTCGGGGCGGTTCGTGAACCGCCCCTGCTGGGGCGTCATGCGATCTCTCTCATGAAACGGACCTGTATCCCGGATGTGTCGCGGGGGTCGGCTCACATCTCCCGCTCGTCGTCGCGCCGCGCCATCTCCGCCAGGCGCGTCTGGGGAATCGCCGGGTAGCGGCGCATCGTCTCCGACGCGTCGAACGTCATCTCCCGCGTGTCCATCACCACCCCGGCGTGGATTTGCCGCGCGAGCCCCGGCTTCACCGGCCGCAGCAGCACCGCCATCACCCGCATCATCGGCAGCGGTACCGCGCCCACCTTGCCCGCCTTGCCGGTCGCAAGCGTGAACGTCTCCGCCACCTGCCGCATGGTCAGGTTCTCCGGCCCGCCCACCTCGATCACCTCGCCGCGCAGAGCGGGATCGGCGACCGCCAGTTCCACGAACCGGGCGACATCGCGTGCGGAGACGAAGTTGATCGGGTTATTGCCCCGGCCGAAGATCGTCGTCTTTCCCGTTTTGACGAGCGGCTCCCCGACGATCTTCGCCCATGTCTCCATGTACGCCGTCGGCCGGATGATCGTCCACGCCAGCCCGCTCGCCCGCAATGCCTGCTCCGCCGCATATTTCATGCGGAAGAGTTCCATCGGGTGATCCGGCGCGGCCCCCTGCACCGAGATGAGGATGAAGTGCTCGACCCCGCCCGCCCGGGCGGCGCGGATCATGTTCCGGTTACCCTCGTCGTCCACCGTCCGGGGATTGTCGCCGCCCCTCCCCGCGAACCCGTGAACCGCGGAAACGACCGTCCTCACCCCCGCCACCGCCCGTGCCACGGCGTCCGCGTCGCGCACGTCGCCCGACACGATCTCGACCCCTTCGCCCGCGAGGTGCCCGGCGCGCGCCGGATCCCGCGTCAGGATGCGCAGGGGCAGGTTGCGCGCCGTCAGCAGCCGCACGACCTGGGTGCCGAGCGTCCCGCTCCCGCCCGCGATGAGGATTGTCATGGGCTCTCGCTCCCGCCCGCCGCACGGCGCACCGCCGCGTCGGTGCCGCGTCCCTCCTCGACCGGCTCCATGTACAGCCGCGCCCAAGCGATCCGCCCGTCGCGCACCCCCTGCACGGTCACGCCGCGCTGATGGAACGGCCCGCCGTCGCGGCGGGTGCCGCGCCACTCCCATTCGGCCCAGGCCGTCTCCCCCTCCGCCGCGCGGTGTACGAGGGTTGCGTGGATGTCCGGTACGCCGCCGAAGATCTGCGTCCAGTTGGTGCGCATCTGCTCTTGGCCGCGGAAGGCGCGGTCGGGGTGGGCGGGGAACGCGCTCTCGTAGTCCGGTGCGAAGCAGGCGACCATCGCCTCCAGATCGTGGGCATTGATCGCATCGCGCAGGCGTTCGATCACGGAAACAGGGCTGAGGGTCTCCATCGGCATCTCCTTCTCGGTTGTGCGGTCCGCTCCCACATTAGCCCGGTCGCGATGCCGCGTCAATGCCGCCGCATTGGCGGCCGGTCCATCCGCGAAAGAAGCGACCGGGATGTCTGCTGCCCTCCCCTCGACGAGGGATGCGTGACCAATACCGCCCGGAAGGGTATTCCCCGGACGGGCGGCCTATGTCGCGTTGTTTCTGCCGATCAGGTAGGTGACGAGGACGAGGATCGTCGCGGCGGCGGCGACGAGCGTCAGGTTGATCGCCTGGTCGCGGCCGTTGAACCGCTTGCGGACATACCCGTGCTCCATCCCGACCGGGATGAGGACGATCAGCGCGAAGATGTAGTGAATCACCACATTCCGCCTGCCGCTGAAGAGGAGGCCGATGCCGAGCAGATATTGGATGACGAGGAAGAGCGAGGCGAGAT
Organism: Chloroflexia bacterium; assembly: GCA_025924435.1. The sequence goes on from JAICIL010000006.1 coordinate 7,042, forward strand.
ACGAGACGTATTTCCCCGCCGCAATCGTCCGCCCGGCGATGCCGATCGCGTAGATGATCGTCGCCGCGAGGAACAAGACGAGGACGACGGTGCCCACGAACATGTGAATCTGGGCCATGCGCTACTCCCTCCCATGCGAGTGTGACGGCGTGCACCATCGGACGCCGGTTCCGGTCGGCGCTAGTGTAGCACCGGCCCAGCGATGAGCAACGAGCAATGAGTCGGGCAGGGTTTATTCATTGTCGCCATTCGGGGGATCCTACCCCCCTGCCCCTTCCCTCGGCGGGAAGGGGGAGTGCGCCTCCGGGAGATCGGGGCGTTTGGGATACGACACGGCATTGCGACGCGTCACCCCTTCCCTCGGAGGGAAGGGGCAGGGGCCTAGGATGCCTACGCTCCCCCGCCCGCCGCTACCTGCTGCACGCTGCCTTCCTGCCGCGCCTGGCTGCGCCAGGGGCTGGTCGTCAGGATGGTGCGGACTTCGTCCGGGTACTCGGCGATGAAGCGCAGTTCGTCCGGCAGGAGCGGCGTCTGGTTGTGACCGTTCGCGACCTGGACGAGTTCGAGCACGTCCGCCGCCTGCTCGTTGCTCGCGAACGTGATGCCCATCCGGTCGTAGACGTACTTGAAGCCCGCGAGGCCGCCGTACTCGCCCGTCGTGATGACGCGGCCCGTCGGTATCTCCTCCGTCTCCGGGCGGCCGAGCAGTTCGTAGTCGTAGAGTTCGTAGTTGTGGCGATCCTTCAGGGCGCCGTCGGCGTGGATGCCGCTCTCGTGCGCGAAGGCGTTGGCGCCGATGCCAACCTGCCGGATCGGTACGGGCAGGCCGTAGCTGCGGGCGACGTAGTTGCCGAGCTTCCACGCCCACGACAGATCCACCTGCTCGCCCAGTTCGTACCCCTGCAAGCCGTTCGCGTACTTGATCGCGAGGATGCAGGAGAGGAGATCGGCCTGCCCGGCGCGCTCGCCGTTGCCGTTCACCGTCGCGTTGATGTAGGCGTCCACGCCCGCGTCCACCGCCGCCTGCGCCGCGAAGACGCTGTTCGCGTTCGCCATGCCGAGGTCGTCGTGGCAGTGCGGCTCGATCGGGATGCGCACGGCCTCCGCGAGCCGGGTGACACGGTCGTAGATCGTGCGCGGGGAATCGAACCCGAGCGTGTCGCAGTAGCGGAAGCGGACGGCGCCCGCCTCCTTCGCCGCCAGCGCGAACTCGATCAATTGCTCGATGTCCGTGCGGCTCGCGTCCTCCGCGTTGACGGCGACGGTGCGGACGCCGCCCTCCTTCGCCGCCCGCACCGCGTCGGTCATCTCGCGCGTGACGGCGGCGCGGTCCAACTTGCCCCGGAATTTCAGTTGCAGCATCAGGTCGGACGTGCTCATCGAGAGGTTGAGGTCCGTGCAACCGGCGGCGACCGCCTTCTCGACATCGCCCCGCAGCGCCCGCACCCACCCTTCGAGGATCATCGCGCCGAACGCGCCCTTCGCCTTGAGCGCGAGGTTGCCCTCGATGTACTGCCGCTCATGATCGGTGAAAGGGAAGCCGAACTCCGATTGGTAGACGCCCAATTTCGAGAGATACCAGTTGACCATCGTCTTCTGAAACTTGGATAACTTGATCCGCGAGGTCTGCACGCCGTCCCGATTGGTGACATCAATGAAATGAATCCGTGCCATCCGACCAACTCCTTGCGGGCCTTCGGCGGGCGCGCCGCTAAAATCCGGCATGCCCCCTCAACCCATGCAGCAAACGGGCGCGAGACGCATCGAGGCTGCCTCTCGCGCGTGACCGACGGGGTCAACGACGCCATTGTCACGCCGTGGGGAAATGGGTGTCAATCGGTGAGTGGGGCATCTCATGGCATCTGCGTTTTCGGGATTAACCTCACCCCCGCCCCCTCTCCATCGCGTGGAGAGGGGAGTGAACCATGCACGACCACCCGCCCGACGGGTCCGGCGACTCCGCCCCCTCTCCATCGCGTGGAGAGGGGAATGAACCTCCAAGATCGGGGCGGTAAGAGAAAGGGCACGGCATAGTGGCGAGTTACCCCTCTCCGCGTGACGGAGAGGGGGCGGGGGTGAGGTTGATCCCGCCATACCTCAATCCGCCCCCATGCTCTCCGGCCAGCCGTAACTGTCGAACCAGTGCCCGTGCCGGTAATTGTCGAGGGCGCGCCGCACATAGGGGACGACATTCTCCGGCAGTGCATCGCGCGGGAACCATGCCAGCGCGTCGCACTTCTCCGGTTCCATGTTGCGGGGTGTTCCCATCCAATGGGAGGCGGCGAGGAAGAAATCTATCCGCTCGTCCGCCGCCTTGCGATGCATCACGCCGACGACGGCCACATCGTCGGGAGCGATGGCGATGGCGGCTTCCTCGCGCGCCTCGCGGATGGCGGCGGCGATTATTTCCTCGTCGCCGTCGAGATGGCCCGCGATGACGCTGTAGTTGCCGTCCTCGTAGCCGGTATTGCACCGTCGCAGCAATAGCACCGCGTCATCGCGCAGCAGAAAGAGATGCACGGCGGCGAGCAACCGGAATCGCTCACGCATCGGGCGGCGACCCGGCATCCGGCTCCGGGACGACAATCTTGCTCCCCGGTGCGGAGCGTTCCTTAATGACGACCCATCGGGCGCCCGCATCGGGATCAATCCAGCTGACGCGATGCCGTTCCCCCGGTTGCACCATCACAACGATTCCCGCCTCCAGCGGCACATCCTCCCCCTCGACACACAGGGCCGCACGGCCATGCAGGACGACGTAATACTCATGGAAATCGTGATAGTGGTATGTCTCGCTCGCCGGGATGCGCGTTAGCACGCCTTTCGTCAGCGCGATTTCGATGGGCGAACCGTTCCAATGCCCGCAGCGCCACGGACTCTCCGTTTCCCGATATACCCGCATAACCACTCCTTCGGACGAAACCGGGGAGAACCACAGAGGCACAGAGGGCACAGAGAGAGAAAGAGTGGAAAGAAAAGGGCGAAATGTGACTCCTCCTATTCTCTCTCTGTGCCCTATGTGTTCTCTGTGTCTCTGTGGTTCAATCGGTTTCAGACATGGACGGGAACTGATCCGGGTAGCGCGCGAAGGTGACGAGTGTCTCCGCCTCGACGCGCAGATAGACGCCCTCGCCCCAGTCGTGCACGCTCGATCCGCTCGCCGCCCGCTGCATCGCCTCCAGCGCCGCGAAATCCGCGTGATCCGCCGGGATGGGCGTCGCGCCGCCGTGGGCGATGATCGCCAGGTCGTTCCCGGCGTAGTGCGTGAGGCTGACCGCCGGGCGCGCCTTCACCATCCGCGTCCGCGCCGCCGTCGCGACGGTCGGGATATAGAACCGCCCGCGATAGAAGAGCGAGCCAATTGGCGCGACGCGCGGCTCCCCCTTCGCCGTCACGGTGGCGAACGCGACATTCTGAATCCCCTGCAAATACTGCACGAGTTGCCCCGCCGAGAGCGAGTGCCCCGGCATCTCGAACGAACTGCGCAGGAACGCCCCCGCCCGCTCGATGCTCCGATCCAGCAGTCTTTGTAGCCGTTCCATATCCTCCGGTATCTCGTGCATCCTCCAGTCGCCTTCCCTTACAACGCTTCCCATTCGTCATGTTCGATACCCGCTTGTCGGAGGATGCGCGCGAGGAAATCTCGCCCAATGTCCCCTTCATGCGGATTCGGCAGCCAGACGGTGATATCGCCCCTCACCATAAATTGGTGTCGCTTCCCGGAGTAGGGGCCGTCAAATCCGAGTTCCTTGAAATAGCGGATGAGGTCTTTCCTTTTGATCGGGCCAAGCCGTGGCATCAGACCGGGGCCGGGATTGTCGGCACGATGCCATCAATGATGGGCAACGGGAGATGCCGTGCGATTCTGAGGAGCGTCCACTCCTCAAGTATCTCTACGAGGAGATCGCGGCAGGCTTCGAGTGTCTCCGCATTGGCGTACACCCCTTGAAAGCCCGGAATCTCTCCGTAGAAGGTGCCATCATCCGGAAGAATTTCGTAATGCGCATGCCGCAGTGCGGTATGGAAATACTCTGCCAACATCGGAAACTCCTCCCTTGCTCGTCTACCGCAACAGTATAGCGTACGGCATGGTCCTCCTCATTGGAGGAGTAACCGCTGTTCCGCGCCCGCGAGCAGGGCACGCAGGCGGTCGGTGCGGAGGTGGTAGTAGAGGCGGTGCTCGTCGCGCCGGATATCCACGAGATCGAGCTTCTTCAGGCCGTTGAGGTGATGCGAGACGGTGGCGATGCTCAGGCCGAGCAGTTCCGCCAGTTCCTGCCCGTAGCGGGGCGCCGCGACGAGCAACTGGATCAGCGTCCAGCGCGCCGGGTCGGCGAGCAGGCGGTAGACATCCTGATACGTCTCCGGCGGCGCGACCGCCGGTATGATCGCTCCCGCTTCCGTCGGCTTTTCGCGCGGGGAAGCCAGCGGCATCTCCGCGCCGTAGGCGACGGCACAGACGGTATGATCGCGCGTGGCGTCCGCGTCATCGGGCGTGATCGTCGCCCAACCCGTGCCGAGGAATGCCGAGGGCCAGAAGAGCAAGCGTGGCATAGCGCGCGCATCCCGCCCCGCGTCCGGCCCGTGCGCGACCATGAAGCCCGTCGGATCGGCGGCATAGACCGCGCGCATCCGCGCCTCGGCGGCCCGACCCGCCGCATGCAGGTCGGGGAGCAGCGGCGCGAAGAAGTCCGCGAAGAGACTCGCGAGCAGGTCCGCGAGCCGCTGCCGCGTCCGCGCCGGGTGGGTGATGGCATCCACGACATGCACCGGATCGGACGGCGCGGGATAGCGGAATCGTTGCAGGTAGTCCGTCGCCCATGCGGGATCGTCCACGAGCGACCGGAGCGCGCCGGGGCTGCGCGGCGCGTCCGGGCGGAGCGTCCCCCCGCAGGCGAGCGCGTGCGCGACGATCGCCGCATCCGGCAGCGCGCGGAGCGCCGCGATCAACGCATCGGGATCGAGTGTATCCGACAGCGCCCAGACCACATCGAACGCCAGCGCACCCATCGGGAATGCCGCGTCGAACAAGGAGCGAGCCGCACGGTCCCGCTCCCGGTCCCGCTCCATGTGCCGCAGCAGATGGGGGGAGAATTTCGATCCTTCCGCGCTCCCGCCGCCGACGTCGTTCGCGAGCAGATACAGTCCGAGCAGGCAATCCGCCAGCGGCGCGCACGCGAACGAGGCCCGCTCATCCCATACGGACATTGCTTCCGGCAACGCGACGCGAATCATCATTTTTCAGGACTGGGGACTGGGGGCTGAGGACTGAGCGACTCGCGGCTCCCCTCTCAGTCCTCAGTCCCCAGTCCTCAGTCCTCCCAGCGCTATGCGTTGACGAGTTCCGGCACCGCCGCGATCACGTCCGAGACGATGTCGTCCGGCGTGATGCGCTCCGCCTCGCCCTCGAAGTTGAGGATGATGCGGTGCCGCAGGGCCGGGTACGCGACGGCGCGGATATCCTCGTGCGCCACCGCCAACCGCTCCGAGAGCAGGGCGCGGATCTTCCCCGCCAGGACCATCGCCTGCGCGCCGCGCGGGCTGGAGCCGTAGCGCACGAAGCGGCGCACGCTCTCCGGCGCGAGCGCCTGCTCCGGGTGCGTCGCGAGCAGCAGTTGCACCGCGTACTCGTTGATGTGGCTGGCGACGGGCACCTCGCGCGCCAGTTCGCCCATGCGGATGATGTCAATGCCCGTCGCGACGGTGTTCACCTCCGGCGTGTAGCCGCCCGTCGTGCGGCGGAGGATCTCGCTCAGTTCCTCGGCGCGCGGGAAGCCGACGACCAGTTTGAACATGAAGCGGTCCAGTTGCGCCTCGGGGAGCGGGTACGTCCCCTCCATCTCCAGCGGGTTCTGCGTCGCGAGGACGAAGAAGGGGCGGTTGATCGGGTAGATTGTGTTCGCGACGGTGACGGTGCGCTCCTGCATCGCTTCGAGGAGGGCGGATTGCGTCTTCGGCGTCGCGCGGTTGATCTCGTCCGCGAGGATCATGTTCGCGAAGACGGGGCCGGGCTGGAACTGGAACGTCCGCCGCCCCGCATCGTTCTCGGCGAGGATGTTCGTGCCGGTGATGTCGGCGGGCATCAGGTCCGGCGTGAACTGGATGCGGCTGAACTGGAGGTCGAGCGCGTCCGCGAAGGTGCGGATGAGCATCGTCTTGCCGAGGCCGGGCACGCCTTCCAGGAGCGCGTGGCTCCCCGCGATCATGCAGGTGAGGACGGCCCGCACGACCTCCTCCTGCCCGACCATCAGGTTCGCGACCTCGGATTCGAGGCGGAAGGCGATCTCGCGGAACTGCTCCGGCGTCAGCATCGGCGGCGGCTCGGGGTTGTAGGGGGTCGGCTGGTTGGTGTAGAAGTGTGACACGCGCTACCTCAATTTCAATGGTGCGGCACCCACAAGCGGCCGACGATGGGCGGTCTGCGCCGCCAGTATACCAGCGTGCGAGGAATTCCGGTGCATGATCTCCAACGCCGGTGTATAATGTGCGGGAGGATCGGAAAGTCCGATCCTCGGATTTACCGGACGGGACAGCAACAGATGACAGCGACAACGACGAAAGTTGGCAGACGCGGCACAATTGTCATACCTGCCGAACTCCGCCGGCAATTTGGCTTTGAAGAAGGCTCCCTGGTGATTGCCGAATCAACGGATGAAGGCGTACTCATCCGCCCGGCAATCGCCCTGCCGGTTGAGCGGTACACTCCGGAACGCCGCGCCGAATTCTTGCTATCGAACGCTATTGACGCCGAGGAGTATGCATCGGCGGTCGAACAGGTGCGTGCAATGGGGCTTGAGCCGGAGATGATCGTCCATTACCGGCCCGCATAGGCATTTGTTCGCGTGGATGTCGTCTTCCTCGATGCGAATGTGCTTTTCTCGGCGGCATACCGCGATGGAACAGGCCTTCGCAGGCTTTGGGAATTGGCGGATGTGCAACTCATGACTTCCGCTTACGCGGTTGAAGAGGCACGTCGGAACCTGGACACTCCACGGCGGCGCGCGGACCTTGAAATGCTGCTGCGGCCCCTTCAGATCGTGCCCGAACATCAACAGAGAGATGATCCTCTCTTCGCGGGAATAGCATTTCCCGAGAAGGATCGCCCGATCCTTCTCGCCGCCATCGCCGCACACGCGACGCACCTCCTGACCGGAGATGTCCGACATTTCGGAACGTTTTATGAGCGAGAGATTGTCGGTGTGACGATCCTTCCGCCCGCCGCCTATCTCCGCATCGTCGCTGAACGCGCATCGCAGGGCGAATAGTCATTTCGCATCTCCGGGGAGATGCGCTTCATTCGGTTCCTTCACCATCGTCGCGTACTCCTTGCGCAGATAGTGATTCTCCAGCACATGCGCGACGTGCCAGCCGTGCCGCTCGTAGAAGGGTTGCGCCGGGCCGTGATGCCGCGTGTGCAGCGTCAACTTGTGCGCGCCGTGCCGCGCGGCCCACGCCTCGAACGCCGCGAGCAGCCGCGCGCCGAGGCCGCCGCCCCGCTCGCCCGCCGCCACCATCAACTCGCTCAGGTGCGCGACCCCCGCGTCCATCGAGCAGGTCGCCACGCCGATCAGTTCCCCGCCCCGCTCCGCCCTGATGACGCAGTGCGCGCCCGTCCACGGTTCGGGGTCGAGCGTCTCCCACTGCGCGTCGAGGAAGGGGCGCACACCCGCCTCGTCCGCGCCCTCGTGTACCGTGATTTCCGTCTCCATCCTGCTCCTTTCCGCACGGCGAGTATACTGCGCCGCATGGAATCGCCACGACTGCCGACGGTCTCCGTCGTCATCCCCGCCTACAATGAGGCGCGCGTGATCGCCCGCTGCCTCGGCTCGCTTTTGGATCAGACGCACCGCCCGCGCGAGATCATCGTCGTGGACGACGGCTCGACGGACGGCACGCGGGAGATCGTGCGCGGCTTCGGCGGCGTGACGCTGCTCGAGCAATCGCACGAGGGGAGCGGCGCGGCGCGGAACCGGGGAGCGGACGCCGCGACGGGCGACGTGCTCTGTTTCCTGGACGCGGATATGCGCTTCGCGCGCGATTTCCTCGCCCGCCTCATCGCGCCCATCGCGCAAGGGGAAGCGATCGGCACCTTCCATGCAACCGAGTACGTCGCCAACCCGCAGGAGCGGTGGGCGCGCCTCTGGAACCTCAACCAGCGCCTGCCGATCACCCGCAAACTGCCGGACGATTACCCCGACCGGCAGGCCGTCTTCCGCGCCGTATGCCGCGACGCCTTCCTCCGGGCGGGCGGCTTCGTCGCCGGGGGCTACGACGACGACCTCTCGCTGGCGGCACGGCTCGGCACGCTCGCCGTCGCCGCCCCCGGCGCGGTCTGCTACCACACCAACCCGGCGCGACCGCGCGAAGTCTACGGCCAGGCCCGCTGGATCGGCGCGAGCGACGCCGTGCCGCAGACCGGGCACGAATTCTGGCGCTACTGCCCGCTCAACCCGCGCGGCAAGAACTGGCGCGCCCTCGCCCGCCCCGGCGAGCGCGCGTTGCCCCTCTTCCGCCTCGTCTACGGCGCGGGCATCTGCACCGGTATGCTCCGCGCCCACCGTGGTCGCCAAGCGAAATAACAATCAACCGAAGGAATGCAACAAATGAGGATGCGGGGATGCGGTTGGCTTCAATCGGCCCCGCGGCGTACGTCGTACGCGGGCGCGCGGCGACCGTCCGGGGGCGCGGGCGCGGCGGACCAGGTGAGATGCTGCACGGCGCGCTCCAACGCGGCGATGCGCTGCTCGGTCGCGCCCGCGCGGTCGTATTGCTCCCGGTGCCACTTCGCCGGCGGCAGGTTGCCGACCGTCCGGGTGAGATTGCCGACCGCCGCTTCGAGCGCGGCGATCCGCCCCTCGTCCATCGAGGGCGCGGCGGGTGGTTGACTTCGCATGGCCTCCGCGAGCGACGTGACCATCTCCTCCAATGCCGCGATGCGCCCCTCGTAGTCGGTCATGCTGCCATTCCCGATATATTCTCCCGCGACCGCCGGGGCGGGATAGGGCATGGACGGCTCCGGCATGCCGGGTGGCGGGCCGGTGCGCGCCGGTGCGGTGGCGGGCAGCGGGCTTTCGGGCGCCGGTGGCGCGCCGCCGTGCCCGGAAGGCGGGGCGGTCGCCAGCGCCGGCGCGGGGGCCGGTGCGTCGGTGGGTTGCTCGCCGGGCGTCGCGGGAACGGACGCGCGCTGGTTCGCCATCTGCGTCTTCAAACTCTGCCGGGGGAGCAGGAGACTGACGAGCATGGCGACGGCCGTCCCGTAGGTCAGCAGTTTGAAGACATCGCCCATCGCGTCCGTCCCGGCGAGGAGCGGCAGGTTCGCGGGCGGGCGGGTGCCGGACGCCGTCGCGGCCTGCACGAGGCTCGACGCGTGGAAGGTCGTCCGCTGCACGAGGATCGTCGTCACGACGGCGGTGCCGATCGAGGAGAAAATCTGCGCGGAGGCGTTGTAGAGCGAGTTCGCCTTCGGCAGCGCGCGGCCCGTGATCGCGCCGATGGCGACGGTTTGCAGCGGCAGGTTCGAGAAGCCGAAGCCGATGCCGCGCAGGAAGAGGATCGGCACGAAGAAGCGCGCGTCGCTGTCCGGCTTGACCGCGATCAGCCAGATCGTCGCCCCGGTGAGGATCGCGAGGCCCGCCGCCGTGAGGAAGCGCGGGCCAATCCGGTCGTAGAGGCGGCTGCCCATCTGGATGCCGATAATCGCGCCGATCCCTTGCGACATCAGGATCAGGCCGGTGTGCACCGCGCTCTTGCCCTGGAATTGCTGCAAGAAGATCGGGATGAGCAGGAAACTGCCGAAGACGATGCCGCGCACAACCCACGTCACGACCGACGCGATGCCGAAATCCCGCGTCGCGAAGAGGCGCAGATCGAGCACCGGGTCCTTGACGACATACAATTCGAGCGCCGCGAAGAGCGCGAGCAGCGCGACACCCGCCGCGAGCAGCGCCCAGACGAGCCAGTATCCCCAGCCGTTGATGACGCCGTTCGGGTTGGCGGCGGTGATCGAGCCGCCCTTCGTCTGGCTGACGACGACGAACGCGTAGACGACGAGGATGACGCCGACTATCGAGAGGAAGAGGCCGCTGTAGTCGAAGCGAGCGGGCACCGCGCCGGGCGGCGACAGCTCGTCCGGCCGGAGGATGCGCGCGAGCAGGAAGAGCGTGATGATGCCGATCGGCACGTTGATGAAGAAGACGCCCGGCCACTTGATACTGCTGTCGGTAATCAGGCCGCCGATCGTCGGGCCGAGCGCCGGGGCGAAGAGGATCGGGATGGCGATCACGGCGGAACTCGCCGCCCGCTCCTGCGGCGGGAAGGCGGCGAAGGCGATGGACGAGCCGAGCGGGACGAGCATCCCGCCGCCGATCCCCTGGATGAGCCGGAAGATGATGAGCAGGTTCAACCCCGCGCTGCCGGTCGCGAGATGCGGCGACAGCCCGCAGAGGAGGCTGCCGACGGTGAAGAGCGCGAGGGCGAGCATGAAGATGCGTTTGATCCCGAACCGGTTGCCGAAGTAGCCCGCCACCGGGATCACCGCCGCCTGGGCGAGGATGTACCCCGTGACGATCCACTGCACACTGTTGATATTCGTCTTGAAATCGCGCTCCATCGAGACGAGCGCGACATTGACGATCGTCGAATCCAGCACGGCCATGAAAAGCGCGAGCGCGGCAGTCAGGGCAATGGCATATTTGTGTTGAATCTTCAAAGGATCCGGCTCCTTTCACGCGGTGAGGCGGTGTGGAGGTTCGCGCGTTATTGTGTGGACGAGATCGGTATTTTCCCGGTGGATGGCGGCCCAAAGACCCCGCTACCTTGCTGGCTCAGCGGCGCACCGCGCGCCCGAAGCCGATGAAGCGGAGATCGTCCATATCCTTGAAGTGGTACGTCAAAATGCGGTTCGATATTCCGGCGGGGCGGACATCAAGCCGGGGCATTCGTCCACCTTCCCGAAACCGGGCGTGTGCAATCCAACATGGGAGTGTATGCGCCCATGCCGCCGCCGTCAAGCGAATTTTTCGCCGTCCGGACGCCGGAGACGCGAAGAACCGACGGCAAACCGGCGCTACTGCACCGTCCGCGACGATGGCGGTCCATCTTCATCCCGGGATGCTTGCCGCTCCCCCTGGCGGATCGAACGCCGCCGGCCGGCGCGATGGCGCTCGATCCGCCCCGCCCCGCGCTCCCAGCCGTTCGCATGCGGCTCGATCTGGAAGGGCAGCACGGGCATGCCCCGATCCACGCCCGCATTCGTCAGGCGGAAGTCGGGGCGGTCGGCGGTCTGTGCGTTGGGGGCGTTGTCCGAATGGAAATAGACGACGCCGCGGAGGAGTGGATACGCGTCGAAGCATTGCAGCGCGTCAATCAGCCACGCCGGTTGATGGCCGGGTGCGCCGACCGCGACCCCGAGTTCGGCGACGACGATCGGCTTGCCGAAACGCATCATCCGCTCGTACATCGGCGCGAAGCATGCGTCGAATGAGGGCGCCCACGCCGAGCCTGTCCGGACATTGCGCGCGCGGTATTCCAGAATTGTCACGCCGACGAAGTCGACGCAATCGTCGCCGGGATAGTACGCGGTGGCGTCCACGTCGCCCGCCGGCGACCAGAGCCAGGCGACGTTGTCCACACCCTCCGCGCGAAATATATCGCAGTAGTGCCGGTAGGCGGCGATCGAGCGACGAGGCTCGGCCACGGCCCAGGGATATTTCCCGACCAGGTCCATCTCGTGCGCGAAGCGGACGAGCACCTGCTGCGGCGCCACGCGGCGGATGGCCCGCGCGTTGGCGCGGATCAGCGCGTCGTTTCGCCCCGTGATCGTCTCGATCAGCACGTTCGCCGTGACGTTGGACGCGGTCGTCCAGGGTTCGATCGTGACCAGCGGGACCCGTCGCCGCTCCCGGCATGCCGCGAGGAATGCGGCCAGGTCGTCCGTCTCTTCCCAACTGATGAACGCCTGCTCGACATCCATGTTCGCGTCATCGAAGGCTCGTGTCTCGCTGTCGTACACACCGAGAAAAGGACGGTCCGCAGGGAGCGACACCACCGGCGCCGCAGGCAATGAACGCTCGACACCGCCGGTGTCGGACGTCTCGGATTGCAGCATCTATCAACTCCTTGTCCCACGTGGACGTGCCTGCCATGCAAAAAAAGGTGCGGCGTCGAGAGAACCGGATGACCGGCGCCGAATCGTCGCAACGCTCCTCCAGTGTACCGTGCGACGATGACAGCGGGCCAACCGGCAACAGATGATTCATAACATTCTTCTCATTCTAGCAAAAAGAGCGGGGGGACCGCGATCCCGCATGTTTGCGGCGCGTGGCCCGCTCGCGCCGCGTGCCGGATGCGCCGGGAGCGGGTATGATGTCCGGCACGGAAGGAGGGAGGATGTACCGCTCGGAGAAATATCCCGCGGACCCGGAGGCGATCGCGGCGTTCGTCGCTCGGCAGCGGCACGGGCATCTGATCGCGACGCCGCCCGGCGGGCACCCGCAGGTCAGCATCCTGCCGTTCGTGAAGACGGGCGACGAGATCGAACTGCACTGCGTCCAGGAAGACCCGACCTTCGCCGCCGTGCGGGCCAACCCGCGCGTCACCTTCTTCGTCTCGGACTTCCTCGCCGCGTCGCGCCACGACTGGGTGGACCCGCAGGACGCCGGGCGCGCCACGCTCAACTTCCGCGCCGTCTCCTTCGCGTGCGAGGCGACGATCTCCACCGACCCCGCCGATGTCGCCGCCGCCCTCGCGCGGCTGCTCGCGGCATACGAGCCGGGCGCGGCATACGAGCCGATCGCGGACGGCGGCTTCTACGGCCCGCGCCTCCGGCGGCTGGCGACGATCCGCCTGCGCATCGTGGAGACCGACGCCAAGTTCAAGATCGGCCCCGCCGCGCCCGTCGCGGTCAAACGGCGCGTCGTCGCCGGGCTGCGGGCGCGCGGCGAACCGGGCGACGGCCGGGCCGCCGATGTGATCGAGGCGACATTGCCCGAAGAATAGCGCGGAACGACGGACGCTCCTCCCGCTGATCGCGGGAACAGCCGCCCGGTTCGGGGCGGCTGTTCTCTCCGCGTCGTATCGGCGGAACCTGCGGTCAGCGATTGCGGCCGCGCTGTCGGCGGCGCTCCTGCTTGATCTGCCAGATGCGGCGGCGGATGCCCTGGAATGGGCCGTCGCGCGGCGGGAGATCAATGACCTGGCCGCGCCAGCGCGCATCGTCGCTTCGCGATCCGGCCGGGCGATAGACGACCGGCACGAAAAAGAGGACGACCGCGACGAGGACCAGCATGGCGGCGGGGGTCGGCGCGGTGGTATGGAGGATGAAGGCGAGGATGGCGAGCGACAGGCTGCCGACCATCCAGCCGATCCCGCCCAGCCGCTCCCACATCCGGCCCGGCGAGACGCGATGGCGGGCCTTGTCGAGGTTGCGCCGCGCGCGCGCGACCCGCTCCCGCCCCCGATGCTCCCGCTCCTTGCGTTCGACCAGTTCGAGTATCTCTCGCTCATAGCGACGTGTCATTGTCGTTCTCCGCTTACGAAGCCCGATTTTTCCTCGTCGGTGGCGAACGCTGCGGGGAATGGAGCCAAACCGTCTGCCGCAGTTTCCGTCCCTGTGATGCTGGCACCCCGATTGTACCGTACCCATTCCGTCCCGACAATGCTTTCGCCCCAATCACTCTCTCGTATGTGTAAATCTAGTGTACGTACATTGAAGCGGGCGACGGGCAGCAGGCAGCAGGCGGCGCGGAGAAGGCCGAAGTCAAAGCGTAGATAGGGCATCAGGCAATGCCCGGTGTATGTGCGACTGGTTCTTTCCCGATTTCTTCCCGCTGCACGCCGTCTGCTGCCTGCTCAGGGTGTATGCATTGTCGCCATCCGGGGAATCCTAACCCCTCAGCCCCCTTCCCTCGCAGGGAAGGAGGAGTGCGCCTCCGCGAGAGCGGGGCGTCCAGACAAAGGGCACGGCACCGCGGAGCGTCACCCCTTCCCTGGGAGGGAAGGGGCAGGGGCTTAGGATTCCCCCGACAATGCATACGCCCTGGCTGCCTGCTGCCTGCTGCTTGACAACGAGGCCCCGATTCGGTAGCGTATCGGCGCGTAGCGAAAAGCATATCGGACGATGCATGCGGCGTTGGGGCGATGGAGCGAACGATTCCTTCGGTGTCCGTTTCCGGGTAATGCGGTACGCCGTCATCGCGGGATACGGCGATGAATTCGTGATTGTTGCCGATGCACAAGGAGGTTGGCGATGTGGTATTCGGGGAAACCGGGGCGGCGCGGGCCGCTCGGTGGGCTGACCGCGCTCCTGTTCCTCTTGCCGATGGTCCTCGCCGCCTGCGGGGGCAGCGCCGCGACGGACACGCCGAAGGCGCAGGCGACGACCGCCGCGACCACCGCGCCGTCCGGTAGCGCCGCGACCACGGCGGCGACCAAGCCCGCCAGTACGACAGCGGCGACCACCGCCAGCGGCGCGACCGCCCCGGCGAGCACGACGGCGGCCTCCTCGGCGGTGAGCGGCACCGCCGCCCCGGCGGCGGCGGGCGGCACGGGCTTCGGCGCCCCGCTGACGACGAAGCGCGGCGAGGGCGGCCCGCTCCACCTGCTCTGGTGGCAGGCCCCGGTGATCCTCAATGTGCACCTCTCCAACGGCACGAAGGATACCGACGCCTCCTCGCTCGTCACCGAGCCGCTCGCGCGAATCAGCTCGAAATCAACCATCCCGGACATCCCCGTGCTCGCGAAGGAAATTCCCTCCGTGCAAAACGGCGAGATTTCCGCCGACTACACGACCGTGACCTGGAAACTGAAGGACGGCATCGTCTGGTCCGATGGCGAGCCGTTCACCGCCGACGATGTCGTCTTCACCTGGCAATTCGTCACGAAGCCGGAGAACGGTGCGACGACCACCGCCTCTTACTCGGACATCGCCAAGGTCGAGGCGGTGGATAAGACGACGGCGAAGGTCACCTTCAAGGCCGCCGCAGCCGCGTGGTTCATCCCCTTCGTCGCCGACAACGGCGAAATCCTGCCGAAGCATGTTGTGGAGAAGTGCGCGAGCGCGACCCAATGCGACTTCAACCAGAAGCCGATCGGCACCGGCCCGTTCGTCGTCAAGGACTTCAAGTCCGGCGATACCGTCAACTATGTCGCCAACGACAAGTTCCGCGAGCCGAACGCGCCCTACTTCGCGACGGTCGAGATGAAGGGGGGCGGCGACGCGAACACGGCGGCGAAGGCGGTGCAGACCGGGCAGGCGGACTTCGCCTGGAACCTCACCGTCACGCCCGAAGCGCTCAAATCCCTCACCGACGCGGGCAAGACGGTCGCGACGCCGCAGGGCTTCTACGCCGAGCAACTCGAACTGAACGTCGCCGACCCGCGCAATGAGGTGGACGGCGAACTCTCCAGCCCGAAGTCGAAGAACCCCTACTTCTCCGATCCGCTCGTCCGGCAGGCGTTCAAGTATGTCGTGGACCGCGATGCGATCGCCAAGAGTCTCTGGGGGCCGGGCGGCGTCGCGGGCAATACGCTCATCCCGATCATTCGCGGCGATGTCGGCGGCCCATTCTCCTACGACCTGAAGAAGGCGGGCGATCTGCTCGACCAGGCGGGTTGGAAGAAGGGTGCGGACGGCATCCGCGAGAAGAACGGCGTCAAGATGAACATGACGGCCCGCTCCTCGGTCACCAACCAGCGCGATAAAGAGTTGCAGGTGATCAAGCAGAGCCTCAAGGACCTCGGCATCAACCTCGATCTCCGCTCGGTGGATGCCTCCGTCTACTTCGGCAAGCCGGACAACACCGACTCGGCGATCCGCTTCACGACGGACATCAACATGCTCGCGACTGGGTCGTCGAAGCCGGACCCGCAATCCTTCTTCGAGGGTTTCACGACCGATCAGATGCCGACCAAGGCGAACAACTGGGGCGGCAGCAACATCAACCGCTGGTCCGACGCGAAGTACGACGAGATGTACGGCCAGTTGAAGCGGGAACTCGACCCGGAGAAGCGGAAGGCGATCGCCAAGCAACTCGACGAGTACATCGTCGCCGACGGTATCCGCGTCCCGATGATCATCCGCAACGATGTCTACGCGCACCGGCCGGACCTCATCAACGTCGAGTACTCGCCCTTCTCGTCCGAGGCGTGGAACATCGGCCACTGGACACTGAAGAAGTAGCGGGGGTACCCGCCCCCTACCCCCTCCCGATCCGGGAGGGGGCATTTTTCTTTTCTCCATCCCCCGCCAATACTGGCCCCGATTATGCGATAACGTTTGTCCGCGGTGTCGGGCATGCGGACGGCCGTATGCACGGCGCGCGATTGGCGTGTTCCTTGTATTGGAAGGGGTATGTTGTATGCGGGTCCCGTCGGGTCACTGGTTATTCCGGCCTCTGAGAAAACTCTCGGTATTGATGATTGGGCTGCCGCTCCTGCTCGCCGCGTGCGGCGGGGGCAATGCGACGAATACGCCGGGCGCGCAGGCGACAACCGCGACGGGCGCGGGCGCGGCGACCAGGCCCGCGTCGAGCGCCGTTTCCGCCACGACCGCCGTCGGCAGCACGACGGCCTCCGGCACGACGGCCTCCGGCACGACCGCGCCCGGCACGTCAACCACTGCGGGCACGGGCGGCGATCCGCGCGGCACAGCGCCCACGAAGCGCGGCGGGGGCGGCACGCTCCATGTCCTCTACTGGCAGGCGCCGACCATCCTCAATTTCCACCTCGCCCACGGGACGAAGGACGATGACGCCTCTCGCGTCGTGGAAGAGCCGCTCGCGACCCTCTCCATCAACGCGGCGACGCCGGACGTGCCCGTGCTGGCGAAAGAGATCCCCTCGACCGCGAACGGCGAGCTGGCGGCGGACGGCACGAGCGTGACGTGGAAGCTGAAGGACGGCGTCAAGTGGTCCGACGGCACGCCCTTCACCTCCGCCGATGTCAAGGCGACGTGGCAATATGTGATGAAGCCGGAGAGCGGCGCGACGGACATCGCCACCTTCGAGCCGATCGCGAACATTGACACGCCGGACGCGACGACGGTGAAGATCACCTTCAAGGCACCGACCGCGACCTGGTACTTCCCCTTCGCGGCGGGCGGCAGCGTGGTGTTGCAGAAGGCGCAACTGGACAAATGCACCGACAAGGCGAACTGCCCGGTGAACACGGCCCCGATCGGCACCGGACCGTTCAAGGTGAAGTCGTTCACCTCCGGCGACAATGTCCAGTACGTCATCAACGAGAACTATCGCGAGGCGAACGCCCCCTTCTTCGACGCGGTGGATTGGAAGGGCGGCGGCGACGCGGCGACGGCGGCGAAGGCGGTGCAGACCGGGCAGGCGGACTTCGCCTGGAATCTCCAAGTGGACCCGTCCACGCTCAAGCAACTGACGGACGCGGGCGCGCAACTGAATCTCACCCCCGGCGGCGGCGTGGAGAAGGTGCTCTTCAACTTCGCCGATCCGCGCGTCGAGGTGAACGGCGAGAAGAGCAGCCCGCAGAGCAAGAACCCCTTCTGGTCGGACCCGATGGTGCGGCAGGCGGCGACCTACCTGATTGACCGCGCCAGCATCGCCAAGAACCTCTACGGCCCGGCGGGGAATGCGACCTGCAATATCCTGCCGAGCGTCCCGCCGCAGACCGTCTCCAAGAATACGCAGTGTTCCTTCGACGTGGCGAAGGCGAACCAACTGCTCGACCAGGCGGGCTGGGTGAAAGGCTCGGACGGCATCCGCGCCAAGAACGGCGTCAAGTTCGCCATCACCTTCGCCTCGACCGTCAACCCGGTGCGCGAGAAGGAGGAGCAGGTCATCAAGCAGGCCTTCCAGCAGGCGGGCATCCAGATGGACATCCAGAACGCGGACTCCAGCGTCTTCTTCGGCCAGCCGGACAACCCGGATGCGGACGCGCGCTTCCTGCACGACCTCGAGATGTACACCAGCAGCCCGACCGTCCCCGACGCGGGCGACTGGTTCCAACGCTGGACAACCTCACAGATCGCGCAGAAGTCGAACAACTGGTCGCTGCCGAACTACACGCGCTTCAGCGACCCGCAGTTCGACGCGCTCGTGGCGCAGTTGAGCAAGGAACTGAATCCGGAGAAGCGGGCGCAGCTGCAGATTCAGGCCAACGACTACATCGTCAATCACTGGGTCGAAACGCCGATCGTGGACCGCAACTCGGTGGACGGGCGGCGCGCCGACCTCATCAACACGAACCCGACCCCGTGGGACTACGCCGCCTGGAACATCGCCTATTGGCAGATCAAGAAATAGCGGGCGTGCCCACCCCCTGCCCCCTCCCGACACGGGAGGGGGTTTTCTTTGCATTGACCTCCCCCGACCCCTTCCGTACCGTGGCGTGGGAAGAGGCCGGGGGGAAGTTTCCGCATGCTATACTGCGCGCGTTTCGCAGTGCGGACGGTGCATGGGCGATTGATCCGGTGCGCGCGGCGCGGGGTATTACCACCAGGAACCAGGTGCAGTCGTGGCGGATGGCAGCCTCACGGACGATGCGCTCGTTGCTCGCATGGCGACGGGGGACGCGGAAGCGCTCGCGTGCTTCGAGGCGTTCTATGACCGGCATCACCGGCCGGCGTTCGCGCTCGCCTATCGCATCATGAGCGGCGACCGCGCGCTGGCGGAGGATGTCGTGCAGGAATCCTTCCTCGCGCTCTGGCGGTACGCGCACTCGTTCAAGCCGGAGCGCGGCAATGCGCGCACATGGTTCTTCAGCATCGTGCATCACCGCGCCCTCAATGCCCTCCGCCGCCTCGCACCCCGGTTGCCGACGGAGCCGATAGATGGGATGGCGGGCGAATTGGCGGCGGGCGACGCCTATGATGTCTGGGCGCAGGTGGCGCGCGGGCTGGATGCGACGCGGGTGCGGGCGGCGCTGACCTTGCTGCCGGAGGAGCAGCGCGAGGCGGTGGCGCTCGCGTTCCTCGGCGGATACTCGAATACGGAAGTGGCGGAGCGGCTCGGCATCCCACTCGGGACGGTTAAGAGCCGTATCCGCCTCGGGATGCAAAAGATGCGGGCAACACTGGCGCCGACGGCGCTGGAGACGAAGCGCACATGAACGACGAGAGACCCGGCGAGCGGAATAGCGAGCGGCCGGACCCGCTGGCGGATCGGGCGGCGCTCATCGCCTCCTATGCCCTCGGCGGCCTCACGGCGGCGGAAGCGGATGAGGCGCGCCGGATCATCGCCGATGATGCCGATGCCGCGCGGTTGTACGGCGAGTTCGCGGCCATCGCCGCCGTCCTGCCGGAAATCTACGCGGACGCGGACACCGCCCCCGCCCGGCCGAGCGCGGCGCTGAGGGAGCGCGTGCTCGCCGGCGCCCGCGCCGAGATGGGCGAGCGCGTCGCGCCCCCCGCCGTACATGGCCGGCCCGACCGCGTCGCAGCGGGAACAGGGCCGCGCGCCGTCGCGGATGCGCGGGCGCGCGGGCGCGCCCGGCTTTCTCCCGGCTGGCTCGTCGCCGCCGTGCTCCTGCTCGCGGTGATCGGCCTCGGCGGCTGGAATATCAGCCTGCATCGCGACGTAGCCCGGGCGGACCGCGATCGGGACATCGTGCGCTTCGCCGCCTCCGGCGTCCATGCCTACACGATGGCGGGCACGCAGAATGCGCCGAGCGCGAACGCGACGCTCATCGAATCGTCGGCGGACGGCGGGAAAGTGCTCTTCCTCGCCAAGGGCTTCCCCGGCGCCGCGGCCGGTCAGACCTATCGCGTCTGGCTCCAGAAGCAGGACGGCTCCTACGTGGATGCGGGGACGTTCGGCGGTGGCGGAGAAACGACGCTCGTGCTGCCCGGAAACTTGAACGGCGTCCATGCCGTCGTCATCACCGCCGAGCCGGAAACCCGGCCCGCCCCCAATCCCACCGGCCCGCCCGTGATGGAAGGCGCGCTGACGGCGTAATCTCACTGCCCGCTATCGCGGCAGGACGCGGTACGCGGTAATGTCGTAGGACGGTTGAAAGCCGACGTTGATCGCGACGCGCTGGGAGGCGCGGTTCGTCACCGCCGCGACGTAGATCGCCGTCTTGCTGCGGCTGAGGATGTCCGCCGCCGTCGTGGCGACGACCGCCGTCGCCAGCCCCTGCCCGCGCCGCCGGGGGGCGGTCCAGACAGACATCACCTCCTCGGTCCAGTCGGTTGTATTGGCGGCGATGGCATGGGCGATCAGCCGGTTATTCGCGACGATGCCGAAGGGGCGATACCCCCGCTCAAGCCCGTCGAGGAACGCCGCGCTGTCCATCATCGCGGCGCTCGCCGCCACGATGGGCGCGTCCGCCGCCCGCAAGCGCCGGACGGTGGGTGAGGGAGAGATGGCGATGCGCGTCGTCGAGAAAACCGTCTCGCTGCCCTGCTCCGGCATGAGCCGGAACGCGGTGGCCAGCGCGGGCAGCATCCACGGGCGATGGACGGCGATCCGCTCCACGCCGGGCGGGCAGGCGGCGATCAATGCCGCGAGCGCGTCGCCCTCGGCGGCCTCGAACCGCGCCGCCAGCGCATCGTCGTCCTCCCGCGCGACGACGAGGACACCCGCCAGCGCGCCCGCCCGCACCGCGCCGATGCACCGAACCTCATCGTCATATCGCAGCGCGCCAAGCAATTCAACCGCCGCGACCGGGTCGTGTCCGAGGAAGGCCGTCGCCCGCTCAGGCGTGATCTTCCGCGCCACGACAGCCGGGGGCGCGCTCATTCGCCGTCCACGAAGCGCACGCCGTACCGCCCGCGCAGGTAGTCGTACATGAACGCGGTCGCGTCGGTGTTGACGCCGCGATAGCCGTCGCGGATTTCGGAGAACTGGAGCATGAAGACGACATCGCCGTTGCGGTAGTGGCAGTAGAGCGACCACCGCTCATCCCGCTCCAGCAGCGTGAAATCGGAGACGATCTCGCCGCCGTGCTCGCGCAGGTGGTAGTAGCATCGCTCCAGGTCGTCCACGATGAAGCCGAGGTGATGCCAGCGGGACGGCATGCCGTCCGAGAGCGGCGCGACCGCCGTGCCGAAGATGAAGAGCGCGGTGAGGCCCGTCGCCAGCACCGTCTGGTGCGGGTCGTCGCGCATGATCTCCATGCCGACGACATTGTGGAAGAAGTCCCGCGCGGCGGGGCGATCGGCGACGGTGATCGCGAGATGGTCGAAGGCGAGCGTGCGGAAGGGGCCGGGTTCGCCCGTCAGCGGCTCGGCGTGGACGATGAATGTTCGCGTGCCGAAATGCGCGACCGTCTCGCCGACGAACATATCGGGGTAGACGACTTCATCCTTCGGCGTGCGGATGCGGAGGCGATGCCCGCGCCGCAACTCCGCCGGGATCGCGTGCTCCAACGCCTCGTGGAAAATGTCCATCGCCGTCAGGGTCGCCGGGAAATCCCGCTCCCCGACGCGGAGGGTGATGGTGTAGGTCTGTTCGGATTGCGACATCGTTTCCGCTTTCTTCATCCATGCCGAGCGGCGAAGATCACAGGCACTCCCATTCCTCGCGGCTGATGCCAGCCCGACGGAGAACACGAAGGAGCAAGGCCACGCTAATATCGCCGCGATGCGGATTGGGAATGGGAACTTTTAACTGATCACGCTGCATATACTCGTGGTTTGTGCCTGTGCGTGGCCCGGTTAGTCCTGACTGGCGGAGATACCGAATGAGATCAGCACGCTTGGTCGGTCCGACAGATGGCACTATGCGGCTTCCTGTACGACGAGACTGAGGCCGTCAACGACAGGAAGCGGATCATGATCGGCGATCTTCAATAAGAGCCAACCCTCTAATACGTCTTGCAGTTCCTCCCGACATTCTTCTAATGTATCGGCATTCGCCCAAAGTCCGTCGAAACCGGATATCTCGGCGTAGAATGTCTCATCATCGAGAATTTCGTAGTGCGCGTGACGCATCGCGGCTTGGATGTATTTCGTCAGCATATCGAACTCCTTCGTATTTCTTATCCTGCACACTGTATCATGCATCGGTTGCAAAGTGTCCTTTATTGCTCCATCGCCTGCCGCGAAATTCTCTCCACGATGCCACTCAGCACAAGACTGCCGAGCAGGTACAGCCCCATCCGGCCGCTGCCTTTGACGGTGCGGTCCATCATCTCGCCGTAGAAGGCGGTCCCTTTGTTCCCCTCGCCCACCGCGCCCAGTTTTTCGAGGACGGGCGCGACGGACGAAAGGCTGGCGAGCGCGCTCTTCGGATAGACCCTTGCTTTGATGCCGAGAAGGACGGAGGCGTACGCCGCGAGCACCATCCCGCGCGACAATTTGGCTGCTTTTTCTTCGCCGAGCACGGCGACGGGCGTCATCTTGCCCGCCGTCTTGTCGGAGCGCCAGTGGAAGAAGTGATGATTGAGCAGCACATCCGTCGTGAAGAGGCCGGGCGGCAGGGCGGCGACGAGCGGCGCCCAGCCGAGTTTCCCGGTCTGCGCGTAGTAGGAACCGAGCGTCGGCAGGAGACCGAACGAGGCGAGGATGCCGACCTCGCCGAGGCCGTGGCCGATGTACCCGTAGGCGAGGGGCGGCGCGACGTAGAGCGTGCCGAAGCCGAAGCCCGCCGCCGCCAGGCCGAGCACCGCCGGGCCGCTCGTCTTCGTCAGCCCGACGCCACAGAGCAGCGCCGTGCCCCACAGCCCGGCCGCCAGCAGGTTCGCCTGACGCTCGGAGAGGATGCCGCCCGTCAGGGAGCCGGAGGAGGTGTCCAGCGTCCCTTCCGCCGCCATCGCGATCGCCCGCTCGTCCGCGCCGGAGCGGAAATCGAAGATGTCGTTCGTGACGTTCGACGCGAGATGCGCCGCCACCGCGCCGACGAGCGTCAGCGCGAAGGGCACGGGGCGGAAGACGCCCTCCCGCTGCCACGCCAGCGCCGCGCCGATGCTCACCGGCATCGCCATCACCGGCACGACATTCGCCCGCGTCACCGCCGCGAACCGCTCCAGCCGCTCGTTGACCGTGCTGCCCGGATAGCCCCACCGCCGCGCGCCGGGCGCGAAGGTGATCGGTTGCACACGCAACACGCCATCACGCCGGGTCGTGACCATCACCCTCTCCGGCACGATCCGCACCGCGCGATGCGTGCGCGGCTCCGGCTTCGATCCATCCATCACCCGCGCGCCGATCCGCCGCAGGAGATCGCCGTTCACCTGCCGGTCGTGGACGATGACGGCGCGGCCGCTCCCTTCCAACCACGTTCCGTCACCGGGCGCGCCGACGCGGAAAGCGACCCCGTTGCGCCGCCGCAGCGCCGCGTGCGCCGCCGAACCTTCCGGCACCGCGTAGGCGAGCGAGAGCGTATCCGCCGTGCGGATGAATGCATACGGCGTTTCAACGAAGTGGGGCATGTCTCCCGCCACGGTGGCAATCAGGAAGGAAGGATGCGCATCGAGTACCGTGTCGAGCAGGGAATGGACGCCGTTGTCCACGAGTGACGCTCCTTGGATGAGAACCGATGACGCCATGTTATTCACGGAATATAGCAGGGAACCATCGGCCCGCGCGCCCACTCCCGCTCCAGTATGTCATACAATCCTGCCGGAGCGGGAGAGGCTGTCACACGGAGGGGGCGAGCATCTATGGCAGATGAGCACACGGCAATCGCGACGCTGCTGCAAGACCTCGTGCGGATTGACTCGGTCAATCCCAGCCTCGTGCCGGGCGCGGCGGGGGAGGCGGCCATCGCCGCGTACATCGCGGACTCCCTGCGCGCGGCGGGCTTCACCGTATACATGGACGAAGCGGCGCCGGGCCGGGCCAGTGTGATGGCCGTCCTGCCCGGCAGGCGGCGCGATGCAACACCCGGTCTCGTCCTCTGCGGCCACACGGATACCGTCGGCGTCGCGAATATGACCGATCCGCCCTTCGATGGCCGGATCGAGGGCGACCGACTCTACGGGCGCGGCGCGCTCGACATGAAATCCGGCGTCGCCGCCATCCTCGCTGCCGCGCGGGCCATCGCCGCCACCGGCCCGCTCGACGGCGACTTGATCCTCGGCCTCGTCGCGGACGAGGAGTACGCGAGTGTCGGCGTCGAGCAGTTCGTCGCGAAACTCCGCGAGCGGGGTTTGCATCCGGCGGCGGGCATCGTCACGGAGCCGACGAACCTTGCCGTCGTCCACGCGCACAAGGGGTTCACCTGGGGGCGGATCGAGACCGTCGGGCGCGGCGCGCACGGCAGCGCCTACGACGCGGGCATTGACGCCATCGCGCTGATGGGCCGCGTGATCGCGCGGCTCGAAGCGTTCGACCGGGCGGAACTGCCCCGGCGGACGCACCCGCTGCTCGGGCGGGCTTCGGTGCATTGCTCGCTGATTTCCGGCGGCGTCGAACTCTCGACCTACCCGGACCGCTGCACGCTGGAGATCGAGCGGCGAATGCTCCCCGGTGAGACGCCCGCCGCCGTCCGCGACGAGATCGGAAATATGCTCGCCGATCTGCGCGCCGCGTCCTCCGACTTCACCGCGACCTACACGCAGTTCTTCGAGCGCGCGCCACTCGAAGTGCCGGAGGACGCGCCGATTATCCGCGCGATTGACACCGCTGCCGCGCCGGTGCTCGGCGTCTCGCCCGTCCATACCGGCATGGCTGGTTGGACGGACGCACAAGTGCTCGACGGCGCGGGCATCCAATCCGTCCTCTTCGGCCCCGGCGCCGAGCCGGACCCGGCGGCGGAATCGCTCAGCCAGGCGCATGCCGCCGTCGAGTACGCCAGCATCCGTTCCGTCGCGACGTGCAGCCGCATTCTCACCTCCATCGCCCGCTCCTTCTGCCACGCACCGGAAGGACGCTAACCACAGAGGCACAGAGAGGACACGAAGATAAAGAGATTGAAGCGAATCTCATCCCCTTTTCTCTGTGTACTCTGTGCCTCTGTGATTCAACGATCCTTACGGTAGAGGGTGATGCCGTCGCGGGAGTAGCGGGGGGTGTAGCCTTCGGCGGGGAGGGCGGCGATGGCGGCGGGATAGTACGCCAGATAGGGGCGGGCGACATCGCCGTTTGCGTCGAGCAGGAGGTAATCCGCGCCGACGCCGTCGGGGAATTCGGCGAGCAGTTGGCGGTGGGCGAGGTGCGGCGCGAGGCCCGTTTGCGCGCTGACCGATGCGTCCGGGGGAATGAGCGCGATTGCCTCCGACACCGCCCGCCGATGCATCCGATCCGCCCCGAACCGGGCGGGGTCGAAGCCGCGGGCGGGCGGGAACGGACTCGCGGACCAGAAAGCGATGCCCGCGCAGAGGATGAGGGCGATGAGGGGGAACGCCCTAACCCCCCGGCCCCCTTCCGTCACTCCGGCGTGGGAAGGGGGTGACTCATCTGGAGATCGTGCCGCACCACATAACGCCCCGATCTTGCGGCGGCTCACTCCCCCTTCCTCGCGGGAAGGGGGCCGGGGGGTTAGGTTCCCCAGTCCGCACACCGCCGCGATCCAGGTGAGCGGGAGCACCTCGGCGGAATAGTGGAGCCGGAGATGCGCTTGCGGCGCGTGCATCGAGAGCAGATGGAAGGCGAGCAGCGGCGCGGCGGCGAGCAGTTCGGCGGGGGCGGCGAGAGGCAGGAATCCTGCGCTGCCAAGAATGCCGAGCAGGGTGAGCGCCGTTCCCCATGTGAGCAGATGCGCGAGGGCGCGCTGCGGATGTATCGCGAGGCCGGTGAGGATCTCCGCCGCGCCGCCGCCGAGATAGCCGTACCGCTCTTCGAGGTCGGAGGGGCCGGAACGGAAGTGCGGCATGATGACGAGCGTCGTCAGCGCGCCCCAGCCGACCGCGATGCCCGCCAGCGTCGCGCCCAATCGCCGCTCCCGCCGCAGGCAGCAGAGCCACGCGACGCCGAGCAGCAGCAGGGCCGTATCCTCCTTCAAGAGGAGCAGCGGGAGGAGCGCGCCGACCGCCGCCCGTCGCCGCCCGTCGAGGATGAAGCGATAGCCGAGGAAGACGAAGAAGGGCGCCATCGTCTCCGGGTGGAAATCGAAGTTGATCGCGTGGTGCAGATAGGGAGAAAAGAGATATGCCCCGGCGATCAGCGCGGCGATGCCGTCGCGATGGAGCAGGCGGCGTGCCACGTGAAACAGCGGGAGTGCCGCCGCCGCCGCAAGCAGCGCTTGCGAAATCAGCAGCACGTCCGGCGACGGCCAGAGGCGATAGAGGAGCGCGTAGAGCAGCAGGACGGGCTGGACATGCTGGCCGAGGAAGTTGTACGGCACGAACGAGGTCGCGAACAACCGGCCATGTGCGCTATTCCAGATGATCTGATCGAAGAAGGCGAGGTCGTTCGCCGCCGAATGGAACGCCCGATGGTGCAGCACCCCCGCAGCCGCGAACCCGACGGCTATGAGGATGGTGAGCGTATAGGTGAGAATGAGCGGGGAAACCCACCCCCTGACGCCCTCCCGCGTCGGGAGGGGGGATTCCCTTCGCGTATCCTGAAGTTCCGCCACATGGAAGAACATCGAGGTCTTGAGGTGCGTCACCCCCTTCCCTGTGGGGAAGGGAACCGGGGGGTTAGGCAATCTCACCGTGCCGCGACCTCGACAAAGTGAATGCCCGCCGCGCCGCCGGGGAAGTTCTGTTCTGCCTTCGTCGGTTGGAGCGCGCCGCCACCGCCGGCATCCGCTTCCGTCTTGCCGAGGGTGCCGTTACCTTCGTAGCAACGGACGCCGAGTTTATAGTCGCCATTCTTCGGCGGCGTCCAGGAGTACTCCCAGAGCGCCCACGACTGCGGCGTGGGCTTCGCCGTGATCGTCGCGGGTTGCCACGTCCCGCCGCCGTCGGTCGTCACCTCGACCTTGCTCACGCCGCGCAAGCCGCCGTAGGCGATTCCCTGCATCGTGAGCGGCTGGCCGGGCGTCACCGTGTCGCCCTTCACCGGAAAGTCAATGCGCGAGAGGGTCTTGACGACCGCCGCGCGGTCCCACCCCTGCGATTCGTAGAAGCCTTTGGTGTGCCCGCGATTGATGTCAATGCGCGTCACCCACTTGACATGCTTCTCGCCGTAGCGCCCCGGCGTGATGATCCGGGCCGGGTAGCCGTGCTTCTGGGGCAACGGCTCGCCGTTCATGCCATATGCGACGATCACGCCCTCCGCCGCGATTTTGTCGAATTCCATCGTGTTCGTGTAGCCGTCCGTGGCGGTGAAGAGGATTTCCGTCGCGCCGGGGGCCGGTTTCGCCATGTCAATGAGCGTCTGGAGCGGCACGCCATGCCAAGCCGCCGTGCTGATCAATCCACCGCCGACGAGATTGCCGATGCAGGCGAGCGTCGCCGTTTCGTCCACGGCGGGCAGGGCCTTGAGATCGGCGAAGGAGAGCATCATCGGGTTCGCGACAGCGCCACAGACTTCCAGTTGCCAGACGCTCGCGTCGCTGATCTGCGGGTCCGCAAGGTTCTTCGTGACGCTGTAGAACGTCGCGTTGTCCGTGATTGGCCGGACGGGCCGCTTCGGGCGGTGGCCGTCGTAGCCGAGCGTCGAGATGCGCTGGAGGCCGAGCGCGAGTGCGCCGAAGGCGATGACCGCGCCGCCGCCGATGAAGGAGACTGCCTGTCGCCGCGTAACCGTCCGCGTGCCATTATCCGTCGCCTGCGCGGCGATTTCGCGCCGCCGGGCGAGCAGGAAGAGCGCCGGGAGGAGGAGGCCGAAGAAGAGGTAATCGCAGAAAATTGCGATGATCGTCAGCGCGCGGCCCGTGGCGAGCGCGTGGCCGTGATAATTCTCAGGGAGGACGGGCCAGAGGGCGGCGAGGGTCGCGAGCCAGAGGCCGAGCGCGACGAGTGGCCCGAACGCCCATTGTTTCCATGCGGGCGCGTCTTCCCTACCCCACGAGCGCGCGTACCAGAGCGCCACCCCGCCGCCGACGAGCAATTGCGCGCCGATCGCGGAGAGTTCGGGGAGGAGTTTGGCGAACTGCCCGATCACGCCGAGGATGTCGCCGGACGCCTGCCCCGGCACGAGCGGGATGACGCGCTCGGTGATCAACCCCGGCACGGAGGCGATGCCGAAAACGAGCCGATGCCCGAACATCGCCGCCGTCATCCAGAGCGCGGCGATCACGCCGAGCAGTTGCGGGCTGCCAACCCCCGCCCTATCGGCCATGTCGTGCTCAATCGGTGCGGTTTTCATCGTTGTGCCCTTTCCAATCAGACATCCCCGTATGTGTGCGTGCGGCACCGGGCATACCGGTAGCCGTTCGCCTCCCAGATCGCGACGGAGGCCCAGGAGTGCGCGGCGATCAGTGCTCGGAACGACGCGGCAGAGAAATAGTGCTCCTCCGGCGGCTCGATATAGCGCGCGTCCGCATCCGCCGCGCGCGCGACCCGATGGAGCAGCGCCAGCACGCTTGTCCGCCGCCGGAGCGGTTCCGCCAGGAGGAAGATACCGCCCGGTGCGAGCACGCGCCGCGCCTCCGCCAGCACCGCCCCCCGCTCCGGCACGACCATCAGGAGGCGCGAGGCGAGCACCCGATCGTATGCGCCGGTCGGTTCCGCCAGCACGCGCGCGTCGCCGACCACGAAGCGCACGTTTGGATCGTGCGCTCGCTGCCGCGCCAGCGCGACCTGCCGGGGGGCGCGGTCCACGCCGGTGACGCGCAATTGCGGATGGATGGCGGCGAACGCGCTCGCGTAGAACCCCGGCCCGCAGCCGAGTTCGATCAGGCTCCGCGCCCCCGCGAGATCGAGCGCCGCCGCCACCGCCACCCGGTCATCCGGGAAGCGATGCAGCCGGAAATCGGCGTACAGCGGGGCGAAACGGTCATACAAAGAGGACTGAGGACTCAGGACTGAGGACTGAGCCGGAATC
>JAICIL010000007.1 GCA_025924435.1 Chloroflexia bacterium
ACTTCGTCCGGTAGGCAGGGACTTGATCCTTTGCCACACTGAGCGCGACCCCCGCGAACCGTACCAATCCGACTTCAGCCATACACATCCCTCCGCCCTCACCACAGCAGTGGTGATGCCAGGATGTCAACAGAGCCAGACGGTTTGTAGCTCGGTTGGTACGCGCGCTTTTGCCGTGCCTGGGCGGCTTCCCGGCGGTGGCTATATCCGCACCAATGGCCCGCCCCTCCACAGGAGTCACGCTGTCACGATTATGAATGGCGATTTTACACGTCCGCCCCGCCGACGATTGTGCGGTGCGGCGTGATGGCGCGGATGTCGTCGGTCGGGCAGGTGAGAATGTCGCGGTCGAGGGCGACGAGATCGGCGAGCATGCCCGGCGCGATCATGCCGCGCGTGCTCTCCTCGCGGATCGCGAAGGCCGCGCCGGTCGTGTAGAGGCGGATCGCCTCCTCCCGTGCGAGCGACTGCGACGGATCGAAGATCGTGCCCGCCGCCGTTTGCCGGGCAATCGCCGCCCAGATGCCGACGAACGGATTGTAGTCCGCGACCGGCGAGTCGGACGACCCCGCCAGCGGCACCCCGGCATCGAGATAGCGGCGGGCCGGGATCATCGCCCCGGCGCGCTCCATGCCGAGGCTGGCGATGTACGACTCGCCGAGGCCGTGGAGGAAACCCGGCTGGATGACCGCCGGAATCCCGTACGCGGCCATCTTCGCGACCGTCTCGTCGTTCGGCATGTAGGCGTGATGGACGCGATGGCGGAGGCGCGGCTTCGGCGACGCCTCCTGCGCGGCGACAATCGCATCCACGACGGCGGCCTGCGCGCGGTCGCCGCAGACGTGGCACTCGACCGGCCAGTCGCGGTCGTGGCACCAGCGAATCTCCGCCCTCAGTTGGTCGGGCGGCACGATGAATGTGCCGGTGCCGCCGCCGACATACGGAACCGAGACCGCCGCCGTCCGGTCGCCGATGCCGCCGTCCACCATAAACTTGACGGCGTCGTAGCGGAGCCGCGCGTCGCCGAATCCCGCCGGGACGCCCAATCCGGCGATGATCGCGTGGTAATCGAGGCCGGGCGGATAGAAACCCCACGCGCCGACCATCAGGTGCGCGCGGACCGTCAGCCGGTCATCAATTCGGCACGCAGCGTAACTGCCGAATTCCTCCGGCGTCAGGCCGGGGTCGGCGATGGTGGTGACGCCGACCGCGTTGTACGCGCGGCACGCCTCCGCGATCACATCAACACGTTCCGCCCGCGCGAGCGGCGGCACATGCGCCAGGATCATCTGCTTCGCGTTGTCGCGGAAGAGGCCCGTCGGTTCTCCCGCCGCGTCCACGTCGAAGCCGCCCGCGTACGCCTCCCCGGACGGTTGCGGCGTCGTGCGACCGATGCCGGCGAGGGCAAGCGCGCGGGAGTTGCAGACCAATTTGTTCCAGACGCGATTGAGGACGACGGGGTGATCCGGCGCGGCATCGTCCAATTCCCGGCGGGTCGGGTAGCGCCGCTCCGCGAGCAGCGACTCGTCCCACCCGCGCCCGACGATCCATTCCCCCGGCGCGGTGGCCGCCGCCCGCGCGCGCACGCGGTCGAGGATTTCCCCGATGGAGCGACAATCGTACAGTTGCACATTCCGCAGGAGCGCGCCGGTGTTGAGCATGTGCGTGTGCGCGTCAATCAGACCCGGCAGCACGGTCGCGCCGCCGAGATCGTCCACGCGCGTGTGCGGTCGGGCCAGCCGCTCGACCTCCGCCAACGGGCCGACCGCGACGATCTGTTCCCCGGCAATCGCCACCGCTTCGGCGATGGAAAACCGGTTGTCAACCGTGATGAACCGCCCATTCTTCAGGATGCGGTCCACCGGCGTCGCGGCGAATGGCGTCGTCACCACCCCTCACTCCTCCCACCGCTCCTCGGCGAGCCGCACGGCGTAGAGCACGCCCGCCATCGTGAAGCGGAATTCCGTCGGCACGACCCAGCGCCCGACGTCCTTGACGGTAATGAGGCTCTCCGCCATGTCCACATCGTTTCCCCAGCGGGTGATCGCGAAGGTCTCGCGCGAGCCGGAGAGGCGGCGATTGATGACATAGACCGTTGGCCACGCCGCCATCAGGCCGCCCGTTTCGTGCGTCAGTAGATCGAGCCACAGGCACGGTCGCCGGTGCGGCCCGGATGCCGCGCGGTCAATCGCCGCGATGTGGAGGCCATCGAAGAGGACCGGATGCGCCTCGATCGTGTAGCCCGCTTCCATGCGGAATGGCTGGGTCCGCTGCACGGCGCCCCCGGCGGTGCTGCTCAGCACCCGCGTGATGACGGCGGCATCCGCCTCAAGATTCGCGGAGACGTCCATTGTGTCCGCGCCCTTGGTGACGGACATCGCCAATGCCGTCGCTCGCCCCGATTCGTCAATGGAGAGGGTCGCGGTGTAGCGATGGCCGAACTCCACCACCTGGAGCGCGTCGGTCTCCGTCGTGAAGAGATAGCCGGATGCGGCGCGCAGGATGCGCCAGCGCTCGGTGATCGGCAGCGGCGTGCCGTCCGCCAGCCACTGGTACGCGCCGGAGGCGATCGGGGCGGTTTCGTGCGGGAGAAGCGGTCGTTCACTGGTCATCTGTCGCCCCCTTCCTCAGTGGCGAGCATCGTACCATGTGTGCGGACGAACGAAGAAACGAAGATACAACGAAACAAAAGCGGGGAAGCGACGGCTCCCCCGCGATCGCTTCAGGATTTCCTATTGCGGCTCATCCGAGACATTCGAGACGATCGCGATGTCCTGCGCGATCTCGATGCGGTGCGGTTCCGGTTGGATCACTTCGTCCACCGGGGCGGGCGAAACGGCGGCATCCGCCTGCGGCAGCGCGGGCGGCGTGTCGAAGACGAGCGCCTCCGCGATCACTTCGTCCATGTGTGTCACCCAGACCATGTGCATGTCGCGCAGGATGTCCTTCGGGATCTTCACGGCGTCGGTGCGATTCTCGGCGGGCGCGATGACCGTGCGAATACCCAACCGGTGCGCCGCCAGCACTTTCTCCTTCAGGCCGCCGATCGCCATGATCCGCCCGCGCAGGGTGATCTCGCCCGTCATCGCGACATCGTGGCGGATCGGCCGCTTCGTCAGCGCCGAGACGAGCGCCGTCACCATCGTCACCCCGGCGGAGGGGCCGTCCTTCGGCGTCGCGCCTTCCGGGAGATGGATATGCACGTCCGTCGTCCGCTGGAACTCCGCATCAATCTTGAGGGCGGCGGCGCGCGAGCGGGCGTACGACTGCGCCGCGCGCGCCGACTCCTGCATCACATCGCCCGCGCGCCCGGTGATCGTCATCTGGCCGTGCCCCGGCATCGTCGCGACCTCGACGGGCAGGATGTCCCCGCCCACCACTTCCGAGACGCAGAGGCCGATCGCGACGCCGATCTGGTTCTCGCGCAGGTCGTGGTCCGTGCCGAAGCGCGGCGGGCCGAGGAACTCCTCGAGCTTCGCCTGCGTGATCTTCAGTTTCTTCGGCCGCTTGCCGTTCTCGGCGACCGCAAGGCGCGCCGCCTTGCGGCAGATGCTGCCGATTTGCCGTTCGAGCGATCGTACGCCCGCCTCGCGCGTGTAATGGCGCACGATCAGCCGGATGATGGCGGGCGAGAGATCCACGAAGCCCGGATCGAGCCCGTGGCTCTCCGCCTGCTTGGGCAGGAGATGGCGGCGGCAGATTTCGATCTTCTCTTCCTCGGTGTAGCCGCCGATTTCGATGATCTCCATCCGGTCCCGTAGCGGACGCGGGATATTACCGAGGTAGTTGCCGGTCGTGATGAACATGACATCCGAGAGGTCGTACGGCAGGTCGAGGTAGTGATCCACGAAGGCGTGATTCTGCTCCGGATCGAGCACTTCGAGCATCGCGGAGGCGGGATCGCCCCGGAAGTCCGCGCTCATCTTGTCCACCTCGTCCAGCAGAATCACGGGGTTGAGGGTGCCCGCCTGCTTGATCGCGTGGATGACGCGACCGGGAAACGCACCGATGTACGTCCGCCGGTGCCCGCGAATATCCGCCTCGTCGCGCACGCCGCCGAGCGAGACGCGCACGAATTTCCGGTCCATCGCGCGGGCAATCGAGCGTCCGAGCGAGGTCTTGCCGACGCCGGGCGGCCCGACAAAGCAGAGGATTGTCGGCATATGCCGCGTGATGCCACGCTCCGCGACCAGCTTGCGCACGGCGAGGAAATCGAGGATGCGCTCCTTGACGTGCTCCAGGCTGTCGTGGTCCTCATCGAGCACTTTTTGTGCGAGCGCGAGGTCGAGCCGATCCGTCGTCCGCTCCGTCCACGGGAGCGCGAGCACCCAGTCGAGGTACGTGCGGACGACCGTCGCCTCGGCGGAGACGCCGGGCATACGCTCGAGGCGGGCCAACTCGCGGCGCAGGCGATCCTCGATCTCGGCGGGCAGGCCCCGCTCGCCGATCTTCACGCGCAACATTTCGATGTCGTTTTGCGTTGTTTCACCAAGTTCGTCGTGAATCGCTTTCAACTGCTCGCGCAGGTAATATTCGCGCTGATTCTTGTCAATCTGCTCGCGCACGCGGTCCTTGATTTTCTGTTCGAGGTCAACGACTTCCAGTTCACCGGAAAGGACAATTGCTAGCCGTTCGAGCCGCTTCAGTTTGTTCGGCTCCTCAAGGAGCGCCTGCCGCTCTTTCGGATCGTTGACGAGCACGGCGAGCACGTCGCCGAGGTGGCCGACATCCGACGCGCCGTTGGCGGCGTCCACGAGGTCGTTCGCCGTGTTGCCGCGCAACTTCGCGTATTTGCCGAGCAGTTCGCGGATCTGCCGCGCCCAGGCGCGGTTCTCCTGCTCGAACCCGGCCTGCTCGTACATCTCCTCGACGCCGACGAAATAGCAGGGCTTGGTCGCCTCCGTGCCGGTGATCCGCACGCGGCACAGCCCTTCGAGCGAGACGACGATCACGCCGCCCTGCTCACGCTCCGATTCCTTGATGCGGCACAACGTCCCGACCTCGTGGACATCGGTCGGTGTCGGCTCCTCAACGTTCGGGTCGCGGAGCGCCGACGCGACGAGATATTGGTCCCGCTCCATCGCCTCCTCGATCGCGTCGAGCGAGCGCGGCCTTCCGACATGGATTTTCGTCGTGCTCTGCGGAAAGACGACGATATTCTTGAGCGCCAGCAGCGGATACCGTGGCGCGAACGTCTCAATTGAACTCATCTACCGTGCTCCCCTCCCGGTCGCCACCGCTCCCGTGACTTCCGGCTTCGCCGAACGACGGAGATGCCGCCATCCGAACCCTTCCCGACACTCCCACGACCAGATACCTCCGTCGTCCCTGTCCAATCGCTGCGCGCACGCGGTCGTTATACCCGCTTAACGGCGACTGCCCGCTTATAGCACGCCCCACGATCGACGCCCGTTTGTGCCGCCACCGCTTTCGCCGCCGCCGCCGGGGACGCTCCCGATGCGATCAACGAGCGCAGCAGCATGTCAACCGTCTCGTCGTCCGCGACGGCGACGACCGCCGGGGCCGGCGCCTCGGCGACGATGACGACATACTCGCCGCGCGGCGGACGCGCCGCGAACCCCTCGACCGCCCCGGAGAGCGTCGTGGCGACAATCTCTTCGTGCAGTTTCGTCAACTCGCGGCAGACGGCGCACGGCCGGTCGCCGAGCAGATCGAGCGCGTCGGCGATCGTCGCCGCGATGCGATGCGGCGCCTCGAAGAGGACGGCGGGATGCGGCAACGCGCGGATTGCTTCGAGGGCGGCACGCCGGGCGCCCCGCTTCGGCGGCAAAAAGCCGAGGAAGGTGAACGGCCCCGGCACGAGGCCGGAGGCGACGACCGCCGCCAGCAGCGCGGACGGCCCCGGCACCGGCACGACGCGATGCCCCGCCGCGCGCGCTGCCGCGACGACGCGTGCGCCCGGATCGGCGATCAGCGGCGTGCCCGCGTCCGACACGAGCGCCACGTCGTCGCCGGCGTCGAGGCGCGCGATGATCGCCGCCGTGCGCTCGCGCTCGTTGTGCTCGTGCAGCGAGAGATACCGCGCACTCACACCGTGGTGCGCGAGCAACTGCCCGGTATGGCGGGTATCCTCGGCGGCGACAATCGCCACCTCCCGCAATACGCGCAGCGCACGTAACGTGATATCCTCGCGGTTGCCAATCGGCGTTGCCACGATATACAGCGTCCCCACAAGCCGCTCGTCCCTCTTCTCGGCCAGTATACCCCCCTCGCGCGAATTATAGGGCTTCGTATACGCACGCTTCTACCTATTGCTCACACGAAGACCATTGTACGGACACTTCTATTCCGACGCAATACAAAAAGAGAACCGGGCGCGAACCCGGTTCTCAACGGAATGCTGTGCAACGAGGCGGCGTCCGCGCCGCTTACCCGGCCGGTTGCCCCGTGCCGACTTCGGCGGTCCGATGCGCGCCCTCCGCGTTCTCGGTCGCGGTGCCGTCAATCGCCTTCTGCGCGTTGATCTTGATGGAGCGCGGCTTCGCCGCCTCCGCCTTCGGCAACGTCAGGTGCAGCACACCGTGCTCGAAATCGGCCTGCGCCTGATCCGCCTTCACCTGCGCGGGCAGCGTCAGCACGCGCTGCACCACACCATGCCGCCGCTCGCGGACGATCCAGCGACCATTCGAGGCGTTCCCGTCCTGCGGCTGCTCGCGCTCCTCCTTCGTCTCCGCCTGGATGCGCAGCGTCTCCCCGAGGACCGAAATGTCCACGTCCTCCGGCTTGACGCCCGGCAGCGCGGCGGTCACCTCGAACGCCTCCGGCGTCTCCTTGACGTTGACCGCCAGCGTGCCCGCGGCGCCCTGCTGCCCGGCACGCGGCGCGACATACGACTCCTCCAGCAGGTTCGCCATCGCCTCGCGCAGCGTCACCATGTCACGGAAGGGATCCCAACGGGTAATACTCATCACGAACCTCCTTCATTGAGTCTTAATCATGCAGCCTTATGGCTACAAATGCATAATAGTACATGAGTCGTATTGTGTCAAGTCCACTGACGCGGCCCACGGCGAGACTACCGCAAGGAACGGGCCACGCGCCGATTCCCGTGGCCCGTTCAGGATGGCTGTGTCGCGGCAGCGGGGGCTTAATGAGGGTGGGAAGGGGCCGATGTGAGCGCGTTCGCGCTCAGGCGTTCCGCACCCAGAGGGTGCGGGTCGTCTGCGCCTCACCGGCGATGAGATCGAGCATCACCCGCCGCTCCTGGCGGCGGAGTTCCCGGAAGGCGCGCGCAGCGTCGTTGGCGGCATCGAGGAAGCCCATCGCGCGGAACCGCTCGACGATCGCGTCGAAGATGCCCTGCTCGGCGAAGGCGCGGGTCGAACCGAGCCAAGGGGCAAGCGTCAGTTGGGCGATCTCCGTAAATTCCGGGCGCAGGCGGCGCACCGATTGCAAGCGCTCCTCCGCCGAGCCGACCATGTCATCTATCAGCACGACGGGGCCGTGGTCGGCGTCGTGGCGGGTGTCCACGATGAGCGCCTTGCCGACGCGCGGGAAGAAGATGCTCATCACTTCCGCCTCGGCCAGCGCGCGGATGATTTTGCCGCTGGAAATGTTGTATGCGTTGTCCATCGTCAGCCGTCCTCTCGTGCCGGGGGCGTGCATCGGTAATCGGTCAGGCGGACGTTTCGTCCGGCGCGCCGTCGTCGCGCCCGTGCTCGGCGAGCCGTTCGGTCTCCGCGTTCGGCTTGCCGGCGCCGTGGCCATTCTTGCCCATCGCGAGCACCTCGAGCATTTTCGCGTGGAGATGCCCGTTCGAGCCGAGAATGTCATGGCCGTCCACGCGGAACGGGCTGCCGTACGGGTCCGAGATCGTCCCTCCCGCTTCGCGGATCATCAGCGCGCCCGCCGCCATGTCCCACGGTTGCAAGTTCAGCTCCCAGAATCCGTCGAACCGCCCGGCGGCGACGTAGCAGAGGTCCAGCGCGGCGGCGCCGTCGCGCCGGGTCGCCTGCGTGCGGAGGACGAAATTGCCCCAATTGACGAGGTTGTTCGTCGGCCCGTCCAGCCGATACGGGAACCCGGTGCAGAGCAAGCCGCCGATCAGGTCCGTCACCCCGGAGACGGCGAGCGGCGCGCCATTCAGCGTCGCGCCGCCGCCCGCGATCGCGACGAACAGTTCGTCCATATACGGCGCGAAGACGACGCCGACGACCGGTTCGCCCGCCTGCTCGACGGCGATGGAGACGCAGTAGAGCGGGTACTGGTGCGCGAAATTCGTCGTGCCGTCCAGCGGGTCGACGATCCAGCGGTACGCGCCATTTCCGCCGACGCCTGTCCCCTCCTCGGCGAGGATGCGATGGTCGGGGTACCGCCGCGTAATCGCGTCAATGATGATCCGCTCGCTGCGCTTGTCCGCCTCGGTGACGAGATCGCGCTTGCCCTCGCCTTTGAAGACGATCTCCTTCACGCCCTGCGCGGCGACCGCGCGGATCGCCGCACCCGCCTCGCGCGCCGCCGCAATCGCGACATCGCGCATCTCGAAGAACTCGGCCGGAATTGACACATGCGCTCCTTCGTCGGCGGGCGTCGGCGGCACGCATTGCCGCCCCGTGCAGTATACCCGATCCCGTTGCGCCCGATAGAAGTTGGCTGTATTACAATGAGCAGACGCGGCCCCGGACCGCCTGCCATCGTCGCACCGGATGAGGGACAGAGAACGATGCGTGTGGAACGGCGCGGACGGAAACCGATCACCCGGCGCATCGCCATCGGCGGGATCGCCCACGAGACGAATCTCTTCAGCAACGCCCCGACCGATTTCGAGCAATTCCGCCAGCGCGTCCTGATCGGCGGCCGCGATCTGCTCGGCGGGTTCGCGGGCACGCGCACCGTCGTCGGCGGGTTCCTGGACGGGATCGCCGCCATCGGCGCGACGGCGATCCCGCTCCTCTATGCCTCCGCGACACCCGGCGGGATCGTCACGCACGCCGCATACACCGAACTGCGGCAATCGCTGCTCGACGCGCTGCGCGCGGCGGGCGCGGTGGACGGGGTCTTGCTCGGGTTGCACGGCGCGATGGTCGCGGAGGATGTCGCGGATGTGGAGGCCGACCTCCTGCGCGCCGTCCGGTCCATCATCGGGCCGGATGCCCCGCTGATCGCTACGCTCGACTCGCATGCGAACATCTCCGCCGCGATGGTCTGCGCCGCCGACGCGCTGGTCGCGTACACGACGTACCCGCATGTTGACACGTACGAGCGCGGCTACGAGGCGACGACGCTCCTCCAGCGCCGTCTCGATGGGCAGGCCATCGCGACCGCGCTCGCCTGCCCGCCGATGCTCGCGCCTCTGCCGCCGCAATGCACAACGGAAGAGACGCCGATGCGCCAAGTGCTGCGGGTGGCGGAGCGCGAGCGGCGGCGACCGGGCGTGCTGAACATCGGCGTCGCGGGCGGTTTCCCGTACAGCGATGTCCCCGATGCCGGGTTGCGCGTGCTCATCTCGACGGCGGGCGATGAACCACTGGCGAGGGAAGTCGCGCGGCGGATCGCGGACGACGCATGGCGGCGGCGCGCCGCATTCATGCCCTGCCTCACGCCGGTTGACGAGGCGGTGCGGCACGTCGCGGAGGCGACCGCGTATCCGCTGGTGCTCTCGGACAGCGGCGACAATCCGGGTGCGGGGGCGCCGTGCGACGGCACCGTCCTGCTGGCCGCGCTGCGCGCGGCCCGCCTGCGCGATGTCGCCATCGGCGTGATCCGCGACCCCGAGACCGTCGCGCAGGCGGTCGCGGCGGGCATCGGGGCGGCGATCGCGGTGCGACTGGGCGGCAAGACGGACGACCGGCACGGCGCGCCGGTGGTCGCCGTCGCCCGCGTCGCGCGCATCACGGACGGCGTTTTCACGAACACCGGGCCGATGGGGACGGGCGGGCGGACGCGGATGGGCACGACCGCCGTGCTCGATCTGGATGGCATTGCCGTCGTCGTGACCGAGCAGCGCGTCCAGGCGCTCGATCTATCGCTCTTCCGCAGCGTCGGCATCGAGCCGACGGCGGCGCGCGCGATTGTCGTCAAATCGAGCGTCCACTTCCGCGCCGCCTTCGCGCCGATCGCGGCGGCGATCATTGACGTGGATACGCCGGGGATCAGCAGCCCACATCTCGAACGGTTCGCCTTCCAACGGGTGCGCCGCCCGATCTGGCCGCTCGATCCGGAGGCGACCTACGCACCGGGAGGATGACCGTGGATACCATCCGCGCGCGCGACACCGCGCAACGCGCGCACCTCGTTGATGTCGCGGCGGGGCGTGCGCCCGCCGATCTCATCCTCGCCAACGCGCGGGTCGTCAATGTCCATCTCGGCGAGATCGAGGAAGGCAACGTCGCGGTTTGCGATGGCCGGATCGCGGGCGTCGGGCCATACCGGAACGGCGCGGTGTCGGTTGATCTCGGCGGGCGGTACCTCGCGCCGGGCCTGATGGACGCGCACATCCATCTCGAATCGAGCCTCCTCTGGGTCACCGAGTTCGCGCGCGCGGTCGTCCCGCACGGCACGAGCGTCACGGTCTCCGACCCGCACGAGATCGCCAATGTGCTCGGACTCCCCGGCGTGCGCGCGCTGATCGCCGGGACGCGCGACCTGCCGCTGTCGTGTTTCTTCACGATGCCCTCCTGCGTGCCCGCCAGCCCGCGCGAGACGGCGGGCGCGACGTTCGGGCCGGACGCAATCGCCGAAGGGCTGGCGATCCCGGAAGTGATCGGCCTCGGCGAACTGATGGCCTACCCGCCCGCGATCGGCGGCGCGCCCGCCGTCCTCGCCCGCGCGATTGCCGCGGAGGAGGCGCACCGGCCGATTGACGGCCACGCACCCGGCGTGCGCGGCGCGGATGTGCAGGCGTACATCGCCGCCGGGCCGCGCTCCGATCACGAGTCGGTCATCCTCGAAGAGGCGGCGGAGAAACTGCGGCGCGGGATGTCCATCATGATCCGCGAAGGCTCGACGGAGCGCAACCTCGCCGCGCTCCTCCCGCTCGTGAATGACCGGACGTGGCCGTTCATCATGTTCTGCTCCGACGACCGGGAATGCTCGACACTCGTCGCGGAGGGGCACATGGACGAAACGCTGCGCCGCGCGGTCCGGGGTGGCCTCGACCCGATCCGCGCGCTGCAACTCTGCACGATCAACACCGCGCGGTACTGGAACTTTCGGGATCGCGGCGCAATCGCGCCGGGGATGCGCGCGGACATGGTCGTGCTGGAAGACCTCGCATCGTTCCGCGCCCTGCAAACGTACCACGCGGGCGTCCGCGTCGCGGCGGAGGGCGTGCCGCTCTTCGCGCACGCGAGCCGCATCCCCGATGCGCTGCGGCGGACCATCCACATCGGCGAGTTCGGCATCGCCCGGCTCGGTCTGCTCTCCGATGGCGAGCCGATGGACGCCGTGGGCATCATCCCCGGCCAGATCGTCACCGAACACCTCCGCGTCACGCCGCGCATCGCGCGCGGATACGCGCAGGCCGATCCCGGCCGCGACATCCTCAAACTCGCGTGCATCGAGCGGCACCGCGCGACGGGGAATGTCGGCGTCGGCCTCGTCGTCGGCCTCGGACTGCGGGAGGGTGCGATCGCCTCATCCGTCGCGCACGACGCGCACAACATCATCGTCGCGGGCGCGAATGACGACGACATGGCCCGCGCGGTGCGCGCGATCGAGGCGATGGGCGGCGGCCTCGCGCTCGTCGTCAATGGCGCGGTGCGGGGGCGGATGCCGCTGCCGGTCGCCGGTCTGCTCTCCGATCAGCCCGCCGCGACCGTCGCGCAAGAACTTGAGCATCTTTCGCGGCAAGTACAATCGCTCGGCTCGCCGCTCCCCGCGCCCTTCGCGACGCTCTCGTTCCTCGCCCTGTCGGTGATCCCGGCCGCCCGCGTCACCGATCAGGGATTCGTCGCGCTGTAGGTTGCATGGTCGTGCGGGCCTTCCAACCTGTGAGAGCGACGCAGGCTGGAAAGTCCGCGCGACCATCGTCTCGTCACTGCTCGTCCACGCCACCGATCCGGCGGCGTCGGATCGTTTTCTGCCGCCGTCGGCGGGCGCGGCGATCCATTTTCAACGCCCAGCGGCTGACGACCACCGCGAGGAGCGCGGCGACGATGAGGCCGACGATCAACACCGTCACACCGACCTGCACGGACACTAGATCGCTCCTTCGAGAGAGGGGGTCGCGTCGTCGGCCGCCGGTGCGACCGCAACCGGCATGATACCAATCGTGTACGACTGCTCGACAATTCCCCGCCGCACGCGCCGCTCCGCCGCCGCCAGCCGTTCGATGAGCGGGCTTTCCGGGCGCACGGCCTGGAGCATCGTCCGCGCCTGGTGCATGATATCCAGCGATTTATTGAACGCGAGCACGACATCGCCCTCGCTGAGGCCGACCTTCTCGACAATCCGCTCCATCACCGCACCGCGACACCACGCCCGCAGCGCGCCATAGAAGAGCGGATGATACCCCGTCGTGATGGAAAGCCCCGCCCGGCGTTCCGCGACGAGGACGCCGTGCGTCAGATCGTCGAGGCGCTCGCGCGCGATGGTGAGATGGCGCGGCAACTCGAAGGTGTTCTCGAAGCGGGCGTCCCGGTCGTACGCGAACCACGAGAAGACTTCCGCCACATCCTCCGCCGAGAGTTCGTCGAGCCAGCCGCGATCAATCAGTTCCGCGATGACCAGCCCGTTTGTGTCGAAGATGTCCGCGAGCAAGTCCGCTTTCGACGTCGTGTGGCCCCGGTGGAGATAGCCGAACTGGTGCAGCACGGCGGCGATGCCGCGGATCAAATTGCGCGTCTGCGCGTCGTCCGCGCGCGACTCCTGCGCGGCCCGCTCTGCCAGAACCTGCCGCTCGCGCGCGAGCCGTTCGAGCACGCCGAGGTTGCGGCGATGCTCGTCGCGGACGGGGCAGGCGTCGCAGACGTGCGCCCGCTGCTGCTCGGTCAGGCGACGCACCGCGTCGTGCGCCGTGCGCGTCGCGTCGCGGGCAATCTCCAGATCCTCCCGTTGCACGAGTCGCCGGGCGGCGCGATGCTCCGCCAACCACGCGTCGAGGTCGGGGAGGCCGAGCGCAGAAACGCCCGCCCGGAGCGCGCTCCATTCCGAGGGCGGCAGGGCATCCGCGACGGCGTCGGCGTTCTCCGGGAGCGCGAGGAGCGCGTCCGGCACGGTGATCGCCGCGTCCGGCGATGGCAAGTGATCAATCTGCCGGTACTCGCCGACGACGCCGACGGAGAGCGGCGCGCCCGGATCGGCAAGCCCGAAGAGGAAGCGGCCAATCGCGGCATGCGTCGCGTCCGTCGGCCTGCCGAGATAGACGCCCCATCCCTTCTCCCGCACGTGGATCATCGCGCCCACCGGGAGGGTGCGGAAAGCCTGCCGCAGGACGTGCCGCGTCGGCTCCTTCCACGGGCGGTCGTCCGTCATCATCAAGACGCGCGCCTCGTCCTCCCGCGCGCGCCGCTCCTGCGTCTCCGCGAGCCTGAGGCCGCGTCCGAGCGCCCGGTACTCTTCGAGCAGGTCGTCGCCGCCCTCGTAGCCGAGCAGGCAGCCCTTCGAGACGGTGGCGATCCGCTCTTCCAGGGCCATCAAATCCATCTCGGTGTCGCGGACGCGCCGGTTCGTCTGGTATTGCAGCAGGCTTTGGCTGAGCAACTGGCGCACCTGCTCGCCCGCCGGTGGGTCCCAGAGGTTGAGGACGGTGGTGTAGCGCACCGAGAACCCGCTGCGCACCGGAAAGAGCGGGCCGGTGGCAATTTGCAGCATCTCCGTGAAAGAGATGCGCGGGCTGTACGGCGTGACGACATGGCCGAGGGCGTCCATGCCGCGCCGCCCCGCCCGGCCCGACATCTGCTGGAACTCATTCGGGATCAGCGGCCGGCGGCGGCGCCCATCCCACTTGCTGAGCCGGCCGATCACACACGTGCGCGCCGGCATGTTCACACCGAGCGCGAGGGTATCGGTCGCGTAGACGACGCCCATCAATCCGTCCGTGAACAGCGTTTCCACCAACTGCTTCAGGATCGGCAGCAGGCCCGCGTGGTGATAGCCGATGCCGTGCCGCGCCAGCCGGACGATCTGCGCGACCTGCGACAGTTGATGATCCTCCGCCGCCAGCAAGCGCAGATGCGCCGCAATGATCGCCTCAATCGCCGCCGCTTTCCCATTTCCCGCGAAGTCCACGCCCGCCGCCGCGGCGTGCTGCGCCCAGACCTCGCAATCCTTGCGGCTGAACTGGAAGTAGATCGCGGGCAGCATCTCCTGCCGCTGGAGCGTGAGGACGATCTCCGTCGGCGTCGGCTCGTCGCGCTCCTGCTGCATGTCGAGCGCGTCTTCTTCCCACGACTGGCCGCGAAAGGTGCGGCGCTGCTCGCCGCCGACGTCCGGGAAATCGGCCACCTGCCGCCCGGTGCGGTCAATGACGAGGTGCAGCGCGCCGTCGAGGTAGTAATAGAGCGCGAGCGGCACGGCGCGCTCGTCGTGCGCGATCAGTTGGATGGGGCGGTGCGTCCGGCCGATCCACGCGGCGATCTCCGGCGCGTTCGAGACCGTCGCGGAGAGGCAGACCAATTGGATATGTTCCGGGCAGAGGATGATCGCCTCTTCCCACGTCGTGCCGCGTTCCGGGTCGGCGAGGAAGTGAATTTCGTCGAAAATGATTGCATCCACCGAGTCCATCTCCCACGGCGCCTGGATGAGCATGTTCCGCACGACCTCGGTCGTCATCACGAGGATCGGCGCGCGGGGATTGACGGTCACATCGCCCGTGAGCAGGCCGGCCTCGTCGCCGTAGCGCGCGCGGAGATCGCGGAATTTCTGGTTGGAGAGCGCCTTGATCGGCGTCGTGTACAGC
Source organism: Chloroflexia bacterium (assembly GCA_025924435.1). The sequence goes on from JAICIL010000007.1 coordinate 14,861, forward strand.
ACCCGCGTATGGCGGGCATATGCCGCGTGGACGGCGTACTCCGCGATGACGGTCTTCCCCGTCCCGGTCGGCGCGGCGACCATCACGGATTCGCCGCGCTCGAGGAGGTCAATCGCTTCTTCCTGGAACGGATCGAGGGGGAACGGATAGAGGGCGTGGAACGACGACCGCGCCGCGCCGTTCGTGTGTACGCCGCCCGGCGAACTCGCGGCATTGTTCGGCGCATCGTCGCCGCGCTGGGGATGGGGAGGGTCGAATGGTGGTGGCAACGTTGTCAACTCGGATTCACTCACGTTCATGCCGACCGAGGGGTCACGATTCATCCACCGGCGCAAAGTGTAACACACGCACAACGCATGCCCCGGCATGCGGTATACTCACCCGAGACCATGAGATGATGCCACCGCGGAGGAGCGCGCCACGATGACGGCACCCGGCGACGACATGCGGGATATGCCGATGTCGAGCGAGGCGGTCGTGATCGGCGGCGGCTTCATCGGCTGCTCGATCGCCTATCAACTCGCCAAACGCGGCGTCGCGGTCACGCTTGTCGAGCGGGAGCACATCGCCTGGGGCGCGTCGGGGCGCAACGCGGGGCAGGTCAGCCCGGCGGCGGGCTATACCGACGCCTTCCTGCCCTTCACCGTCGCGAACTTCGCGATGCTGCGCGAAATGGAGGGGGAACTGGACGCCGAATTCCAATTCCGCCTCAGCGGCGGCATGGAGATCGTCACCGAACCGGGCGAGATCGCCGGTCTCGCGGCGAGCGCGGCGGCGCTCCGCCGGGCCGGGTGGCACGCGGCGGTTCTGGATGGCGACGAGGCGCGCCGCACCGTCCCGGCGCTCGGCCCGCGCGTCGTCGCGGCACGGCATGTCGCGGAAAGCGGCCATCTCATGCCGACGCATCTGGCGTACGCGTTCGCCCGCGCCGCGCGCCGCCACGGCGCGCGGGTTTGCACCGGGACGACCGCCATCGGTATTGAAATTGACACCACCGGCGTCGCCGCCGTCGGCACGGATCGCGGCAGGATCGCGACCCGCACGGTCATCAATGCGACGAATGGCTGGGCGGCGCGCATCGGGGCGATGGTCGGGCTTTCATTGCCCATCCAGCCGCAACGCGGGCAAATCCTCGCCACCGCCCCGATTCCGCCGCTCTTGCCGATGACCTTCGGCTACTGGGCGGAAGGCGCGATCCACTACTGGCGGCAGACGGCGGACGGCCCCATCGTCATCGGCGGCGGGCGCGCGTACGACGCGCCGGGGATCGGCTCGTTCAGCCGCCGGAACACGCACGACTTGCTGCAACGCTTCCCGGCCCATGTGGCCGGGACGATGCCGACGCTCGCCACGCTGCCGGTTATCCGGGCGTGGGCGGGGACGATGGGCTTCACGCCCGACTACGGCCCGCTGATCGGCCCCTGCGCGGCGGCGCCCGGCTTTTACGTCGCCGCCGGATTCAACGGCAACGGCACGCCGTGGAGTTGCATCGCCGGTTTGATCGTCGCGCAAATCGTCTGCGGCGAGCCGAGCGGCCTGCCGCTGGGACGCGTCGCCCCCGATCGGTTCGCGAATGGTCCGCTCCCCCGGCCCCTCCCCTCAAAGGGAGAGGAGTGATCTTCGTTGAGATCGCAGCATTCCCCCGAACGCCTCAACAGTGCGATGAGTCACCCCTCCCAGGGAGGGGAGGGGCCGGGGCGCGGTTATCTCGGCGGCAAGCCGAACGCACATGCCCTGTGGTTTGCTATACTGCGATGAGGAGACGCGGCGCATTGCGCGCCACCGCACGAAGCGAGGGAACCCGATGCTCGAACAAATCCTGGCCACGCTCGAAGATCTCCGCGACCGTGTCGAGGTCGCGCAGGAGCGTCTTTGACCTCGCCAATAAAGAATCCTTGATTACCGAATTGAACGCGCAATCCGGCGCGGAAGGCTTCTGGGACGATCCCCAGCAGGCGCAACGAGTCATGCAGCGGCTCACCAATCTGCAAACCCAGGTGGGCGCGTGGCGCGCGCTCGCGGGCGAGATCGGCGACGCCGCCGAAATGGCCGACCTCGCCCGCGACGACGCGGCGATCGTGCCGGAACTCCAGGGCGACGTGGCGGAGTTGCGCGAGCGGCTCGACCAGATGGAGTTCGATTTGATGCTCGCCGGGCCGCACGACGGCGCGAACGCGATCCTGGCGATCCACGCGGGCGCGGGCGGCACCGAGTCGCAGGATTGGGCCGACATGCTGCTGCGCATGTACCTGCGCTGGGCCGAGACGCGCGGCTTCGCGACCGACATCGTGGACCTCACCGAGGGCGAAGAAGCGGGGATCAAGAGCGCGACCGTCGAGATTCGCGGCGACTACGCCTACGGCTACGCGAAGGCCGAGCGCGGCGTCCACCGCCTCGTCCGCATCTCGCCGTACGACGCGAGCAAGCGGCGGCACACCTCGTTCGCGCTCGTCGAGGTGCTGCCCGAAATCGAGGACGACGAGGAAATCGTCATCAACGACGACGACATTCGGGTGGATACCTACCGCGCCTCCGGCGCGGGCGGGCAGCACGTCAACAAGACGAGCAGCGCCATCCGCATCACGCACCTGCCGAGCGGCATCGTCGTCACCTGCCAGAACGAGCGGTCGCAAGGCCAGAACCGCGAGACCGCGATGAAGATTCTCCGCGCGCGCCTCGCCGAACGGCGCGAAGCGGAGCGGGCGGAGGAGCAGTCCGCTTTGAAGGGGGAACACGTCGCGGCGGGGTGGGGCAACGCGATTCGCTCGTATGTCCTGCACCCGTACACGATGGTGAAGGACACGCGGAGCGGGTACGAGACCTCGAACACGCAGGCCGTGCTGAATGGCGAGATTGACGGCTTCGTGAATGCCTATTTGCGCTGGCACATGGGGGATGCCCCCGCCGCCGGAGACGAGGATGCCGCATGAGACGCCGCCGGATGACCGTTCTGCCGCTCCTCTTCTGCCTGCTGGCGTCGCCCGCGAGTGCGCTGCTCGCGCCGATCGACGCGGCCGCTGCTCCCGTGACTGTCGGCGCGAGCACGGCGACGCCGCACTTCCCGCAGAACATCGCCTTCCATCTGGAGGCGAGCGCGGCCTCCGGCGAGATCACCGCCGTCAACCTGCTCTACCACGCCGCCAATACGCCCGTGACGAAGCGCGTGCGCGTGCCGGTCGAGCGCGGGCAGCGGATCGGCCTCGATTACGCGCTCGACACGCAGACCGATTTCCTCGCGCCGGGCCTCGACATCGAGTATCGGTGGGCCTTCACGCTGAGCGACGGCACGCAGTACCGGACCGACCCGACGACGCTCTTTTACATGGACGATCAGCAGCAGTGGAAGAAGAAGACCAGCGGCCCGATCACCCTCTGGTGGTACAGCGGCGACGATGCCTTCGGCCAGGACGCGATTGATACGGCAACGCGGGCCGTGGACACGCTGAAGAAAACGTTCAACGTGGCGGGCGACCGGCCCATCCGCATCCTCATCTATTCCAGCGCGCGCGACCTGCGCGTCGCCCTGCCGCCCAATAGCGCGGAATGGATCGGCGGCGGCGCGTCGCCCGAGTTGGGCATCATCCACGCGGCGATCGCGCCGGGCCAGTCGTCGGCATCGGAGATCCGCCGGATCATCCCGCACGAGATGAGCCACATGATCGTCTATCAGGCGAGTCTCAACCCGTACAATCACCCGCCGCTCTGGCTCGATGAGGGGCTGGCCGTGCATAATCAGGAGACGCCCGATGTCCGCTTCCGTCCGCTCGTGCGGGACGCGGCGGACAACGGGAAATTGATTCCGGTCCGCGCGCTCGATTCCCCGTTCCCCTTCAATGCGGAACAGGCGCTCCTCTCGTACGCGGAGAGCGAGAGCATCGTCAATTTCATCATCAACGCCTACGGGAGCAAGTATATCGGCGCGCTCGTCTCGGCGTTCAAGGACGAACTCTCCTACGATCAGGTCGTGCAGAAGGTGCTCAAAGAGAGCATCGAGGACCTCGACAAGGAATGGAAGGCGAGCCTCAATTACAGCGGCGACCAGGGCGGCATCACCGGATAATCCGCGCGGCGTCCGCATGCCTGGCACCGCTCCTGCATAGCAGAGAGGGCGACACGGCGCAGGAGTGAATGAGGCATGTCTTCCGCACCGACGATTGACAAAACCGACGCGACCGCCATGACGCCGCTGCCGAACCATCGCCGGGCACGGCTGATCGCGCTGTGCGCGTTCCTCGCCCTCATCGCGGTTGTGGTCGGGATTGTCGCGGCCAGCCACCGACAGCGCGCGACCGTGGTCGGGAGCGGCGCGGCGCCGACGAGCCAAGCGGTCGTCGCGACCGCACCGCCCGGCGTGCCGTCGCCCACGCCACTCGCCACGAGGCCGCCATCCCCAACGCCCGTGCCACCAACCGCTTCGCCGACCGAACCGCCGCCAACCGCCGCCCCCCCGACGCCGATACCCCCGACGGTTCCCGCGCTTGCCGCCCCGGCTCGTTCCGCGCCCGCTATCAATGGCAACCGGAGTAACGGCAAAGGCAAGGAAAAAGAGCGGGGCGATTAATTCCCCGCGTTCCCCGCGCAAACTAAGCCAGATGTTGCCGATACATAATTGCCAAGTCGCTGGCGAACTGCTCTCCTCCGCTCCGCACGGGATTCGACATACTGATGTGAGGGCATGTCTGCGGCGTGCACTCGCCGCAGGAGCCGATGCGTTCGCCGCGCGTCGTCGGTATCATGCGACGTAGCGGGCCCGCAGACTCAGCGCACGGTAGCGCGCGGGTGTGAGGCCGAACGCGGCTTTGAACATCCGTGCGAGATGCGCCTGGTCCGCAAACCCGACCTCCACCGCCACCGCGCTCAATGGGCGGCCCCGCGCGATCTGCTCGCGCGCATGCGTCAGCCGCCGCATGAGCAAGTAGCGGTAGGGGCTCGTCCCGTACATCGCGCGAAACTGGCGCGCCAGTTCGTAGCGTGTGAGGCCCGTCACGGCTTCCAACTCCGTGGAGCGGACCACGCGGGCCTTCTCGGCGTCGAGGAACGCGCGTGCCCGTTGGAGCGTCGCGACGGCGAGATGACGCGTGCTGGGGATCTGCGGGCACGACGGGTCCGCATCGAGCAGCCCCTCCGCCAGGCGCACGACCAGACTGTCCACGGCGAGCGGTTCGCGCACTCCTTCAAAGGCGGCGGTGACGGCCCCGGACAGTACCGCGCTCGTCACCACCGGCGTGCGCACGAACGGCAACGCGCACGCACGGCCGCGCAGCGCCCGTACGGCCTCGAAGATCAGCGCCGGTTCGACGTACAGTTGGCGATACCCGAAGCCCGCCCGCGTCCCCGCATGGCCGTCGTGGGCCTCATCGGGGTGCAGGACCACGACCTGACCGGGCCTGCTGATCTCGCTCGTGCCGCGATAGTCGAAGGCCTGGACGCCGCGTGTCGTCAGGCAGATGGCGTAGGTGTCGTGGCGATGCTTGCGATACGCGGATCCCTGGAACCAGGCTTCCAGCAACTCGACCCCGTTCTCCGGGTCGGTACTCCGCAACCAATCGGCGGGCGACTCGCCGCACGATCGTTCAAGACCGATCCCGCCGGATTTGCTACGCTCGTTACGCATCGTGACCGATCCCGGCGCTCCCCGGACGAGAAAGGGCCGCAGTGGTGACAGTCGGACAAGCGATCGCCTTTTTGCTCTTCGCGGTGGTGGCGGCCATCACGCCGGGGCCGAGCAACATGATCCTGGCGTCCACGGGCGCCGCCGTCGGCCTCCTCCGGGGGCTCCCGGCGCTGGTCGGGCAAGTTATCGGGTTGGGGCTCATGTTGTTCCTCGTCGCCTTCGGGCTCGGCAGTCTCGTCCTCAACACCCCCGCGATTATACAGGGCCTCAAGTGGTGCGGCATCGGCTTCCTGCTCTGGTTGGCGTGGAAGATCGCCACGGCGGGTCGCGGCGAGGCGATAGGGGAGCGAGCCCGCGTGGGGTTCTGGGGGGCGGCCGCCTTCCAATGGGTTAATCCCAAGTCGTGGCTGGTCTGCGCCGGTGCGATCGGCGCCTATTTCCGGGCGGACGCGGGCGATGCGCTCGGGCAATCGGTCACCCTCGCCCTGCTGTTCATCGCCGCCGCGCTGCCGAGCTGTTTCCTCTGGCTGGCGGCCGGGGCAGGCGTGCAGCGGTTACTCCGCACCGAGCGGGCCGCGCGCATCTTCAATGTGACGATGGGGATCCTGCTGGCGGGATCCATCCTCCTCTTCATCCGATAGCCGCGGCGGCGCATCGGTGCGCCGGGCGAGGGCGGCGAGGACGCGATTCGCCATCGGCGCGATCAATCGCTGTCGAGCGACTCTTGACCTCGTTTGTTCCCCGCGTGCCGGTGATTGCCTCGACGGCCCGACGTTGCCTGATGCATACTCCGCCGTGGAGGAATGCCATGGCGGTGGAGAACGATACGATCACGCGCGTACCGGGTGTGCGCGTCGGTCATGCGACCAACCATGAAGACCGTACGGGCTGCACCGTGCTCCTGCCGCCGAGCGGGGCGCGCTGCGTCGTGGACGTCCGGGGTGGCGCGCCCGGCACGCGGGAAACCGCGCTGCTCTCCGAGGGATCGGCGGCGCGCGTCCATGCGCTGCTGCTCGGCGGCGGCAGCGCGTTCGGGCTGGCGGCGGCGGACGGCGTGATGCGCTGGCTGGCCGAGCGCGGCATCGGCCTCCCCACCGCCGCGGGCGTCGTGCCCATCGTCCCCGCCGCGATCATCTACGACTTGGCAATCGGCAAGAACGTCGCGCCGACAGCGGCGATGGGCTATGCGGCAGCAGAGACGGCGAGCGATGCGCTGGTCGGCTGCGGCAGCGTCGGCGCGGGCACGGGAGCGACGGTCGGCAAGATGCATGGCCGCGCCTTCGCGATGCGCGGCGGCGTCGGCTCGACAGCGGCGACGGTGCGGCTCGACGCGGGCGCATGCACGGTCGGCGTGATCGTCGTCGTCAACGCGGTCGGCGATATCTGGGATGTTCGGCGCAATGTCATCGTGGCGGGCGCTCGCGACGCGCGTGGCTGGCTGAGCGGACGAAACGACGCAGAGAACAGGCACGGCGATGGGCCGGAACCGGGAACGAACACGACGATCGGCGTGATCGCCACCGACGCGCCCGTGTCGCGGCGCTGCCTCGTGCGCATGGCGATCAGCGGGCACGACGGGTTGGCAAGGGCGATCCGCCCCGCCCACACCGCCGCCGACGGCGATACACTCTTCGCGCTCGCGACCGCGCCCGACGCGCGTCCGATAGAGAATGCCGATCTGTTGCGCCTGACGAGCGCGACCGAGCAATTGATGGAGGCGGCGATCCTGCGCGCCGTGCAAACGGCGGAGGCGCGCGGCGGGATAGCCGCCGCGCGCGATCTGCCGCCCTACTTGTAGATCGTCTTCAACTGGTCTTCGGCGAACTTGATGGCGTCCTCCGGCGACGTGCCATTGACGGCCTTCGCGAACATCTGATTGATCAGGTACGTAGTGTTGACCTGCGCGGCCTTGGTGTCCGGCGGGCCGGGGTAGCCGAAAATCACCGTGCTCTGGTCGTTGATCGTGTCCTGGAGGATGCTGAACTTCGGCACGTCGCTGAGCACCGGCATCGGCTTCTTCAGCCACGAGTTCAACGTCGGCAATTCATACCCCTGATTTGCCTTCGTGCCGTTCAGCCAGTCGTCCATGTGGTCAACGATTAGTTGCTGCGCCGCGCCCTGCTGCTTCGACCAGTTCCAGACACCCCAACTGTAGGGGCCGGAGGCGATCATGAAGCGCCCCTTCGGCCCGGCGGGCGGCAGCGAGAAGAGGCACTGGTCCTGGATCTCCTTCTTGGAGGAGAGATAGGCGCTGATCGGGTTGAGGATGAAACTCCCCGCACCGGACGTCAGCAGGAGGTTGTTGCCGGAGTCGTCCCAACCGAGGACTTCGGGCGTCATCGCGTTCTTGAACAGTTCCACGGCGTAGTTGAGCGCGTCCTTCGTCTCGGGCGAGTTGATCGCGATGGTCTTGCCGTCCTTCTCGATCCACTTGCCGCCGAAACCGAGGAGGATCGAGGTCATGTGGCTGCTCGAGTCGAACGACCCCTGGTTGATGCCCAGCCCGACCGGATGCCCGGCCTTCTTCAGCGCGGTACCCGCCTTCAGCAGATCGTCCCACGTATCAACGGGCTTCGTGATACCCGCAGCGTCGAAGTAATCCTTGCGATAGATGCCGGGGTAGGGGATCACGAAGTCCGGCACGCCCTTCCAGACGCCGTCCACCATCGCGACCTGCTTGGCGGCGTCAATGTAGCCGCCATACTTCTTGTCGAGGTAATTGGCGACGGCGGAGACATCAATCAGGTTCTCGGCGAAGAGATGGTCGTCCGTCGGGAACTGCAACTGCGTGAGATCGTGGCCGCCCTTGATCGCGACGTCCGCCGAGGCCTTCGTGACGACGGTATTCGTCGGCACATGGTCCACGGTCACCTTCAGGCCGTTCTTCGTGCCCCAGTCCGTCGCCCATTTGTCGAAGTAATCGTCGTACGCCGGGACGTAGTGCGCCCACATGAGGAGTTTGAGCGTGCCGCCCTTCTCGACCACCGGCCCGGCGTACTTCGCGTTCGGGTCGCCCGTCGTGGCGGCGGCGCTGCCCGACGGTGCGGTCGTCGCGCTGCCGCCCGCCGCCGCGCTGCCGGTCGTCGTGGTCGCAGCAGCCGCCTTCGTCGGCGCGGTCGTCGCCGCCGCCGTCGCCGCCGGGGCTGCCGTCGTGCTTGAACCGGCGGCTTTCGGCGTCGCCGTCGCGCTACCGCCGCACGCGGCGAGGATCGCCGTCAGCGCGGACGCCGCCGCGCCGCCGAGAAAGCCGCGACGAGAGAGAACGGAACGCCCAGGGCGCGGATCGCGATCATCCATCTTGCTTCCCTCCTATGAAACTCCTTGCGCCAGCCCAATCACCCGACGGCATGGCGCGCCGCCCGAGATTCGCGACATATGATCGGCGGCGCCGGCCCAGCGGGCCGCGACATCGCCGTCCATTCGATCCATTCCCGCGCGGTGCCTCCTCTCACTCCCGCTGACCCGCCACTGCGCCGGTCGCTACTTGACCGAACCGGCCGTGATCCCCGTGATGAAATCGTCGAGGAAGAAATTGTAGAGGATCGCCACCGGCAATCCGGCGATGATGCCGCCCGCCATCAACTCACCCCAGTAGAAAACATCGCCCCGGATCAGGTCGGTGACGACACCGAGCGTGACGGGCTTGTTCTCCTTGGTGGAGATGAACGTCAGCGCGTAGATAAACTCCTGCAACGCCAGCGTGAAGGCGAACATCATGATCGAGAAGATGCCCGCGCGACTGAGCGGCAGGACGACGCGCCGGATCGCCTGGATGCGGTTGCAGCCGTCAATCAGTGCGGCCTCCTCGATGTCGAAGGGGATCGTCTTGAAGAACCCCATCATCAGCCACGTACAGAACGGGATCGTGAAGGTCGGATAGATGATGATGAGCGCCCAGACGGTGTCCGTCAGGTGCAGGCGCGAGACGACCTGGGAGAGCGGGATGAACAGGAGCGAGGGCGGCACGAGGTAGGTGAGGAAGATGCCGATGGAGAGCGCCCCCGCGCCGGGCAGATTCAGCCGCGCCAGCGCGTAGCCCGCCGGCACGGCCGTGAGGACGGTGATGATGACGGTGCCGAGGGCGATCAAATAGGAGTTGATCAGCCAGCGGCGGAACTCCGTCCGCTCGAAGAGGTATTGCACATGCCCGAACGTCGGCTTGTCCGTGAACCAGAGCGGGAAGTGCGCGAGGTTGTACAGGTCATCGTTCGCTTTGAAGGTCGTGATCACCATGTAATAGACCGGGAAGATCGCAATGATGACGAAAACGGCGATCCCGATGAGGAAGAGGATGCGCCGGATGACGGCCCCCGCCGATACCGGCACTGTCCGTTCCGCCGCCGCATCCCGCGCGGATGGCAGCGGCGTGACTCCTTCGTGTACGGCCACGGTTAGATCTCCCTCTTACGCAACTGGCGGAGAAAGACGATCGAGAAGAGGAGCAGCACCGGGAAGAGGAAGAGCGTCACCGCCGCGCCTTTGCCGAGTTGCCCCGAGGCGATACCGATCTTGAATGCGTAACTGGCGAGGACTTCGGTGGAATTCCCCGGCCCCCCTTGCGTGAGGAGGTAGATGATCGTCAGGTCGGTGAAGTTGAAGACCAGGTTGAAGAGCAGGCCGATGAAGAGGATCGGCGCGATCATCGGCACAATGATCTTGCGGTAGCGCGTGAGCCAGCTCGCCCCGTCTATCTTCGCGGCATCAATGATGTCCTGCGGGATCGAGGTGAGGCCGGCGAGCAGGATGACCGCCGAGAAGGGGAAGTTGCGCCAGACATTCGTCATGATGATCGAGGCCATCGCCGGTTTCGGTTGACCGAGCCACTGGATGCCATACTGCGCGGTGATGATGTGGGAGTGCTTGCCGAGCCAGTTGAGGACGCTGTACTGCGGGTGGAACATCCATTTCCACGCCTGGATGGTCAGCGCGATGGGGATTGTCCACGGCAGGAGGACGAGATACCGGACGATCTTTTTGCCCCGGAACCTCGCCAGCAGGATGAACGCCAGGATGGTGCCGAGGATCGAGTTGATGATCGCCGTCACGAACGAGTAAAAGAGCGTATTCTTCAGCGCCGCCATGAACGTCGCATCTTTGAGGAGGCCGGTGAAGTTTTCCAGCCCGATGAACCCGCGCTCGCCATTCAGGTTGGTGACCGTCGCGTCCGTGAGGCTGAACTTGAGGGCGAGCAGGAACGGCACCGCGACGAGGCCGATGATGTAGATCATTGCGGGGGCGAGGAGGAGATAGCCAAGGACCCGTGAGCGATAAACGACACCGCGACTACTTACGCGACTGCGCTTTCGAGCGCCAACAGCGATTGCCAATTCGATCACTCCATCTCTATTTCGATTGTGACCCGCCCCGTCCGACCGCTGCCTTGGGATTCGCCGCAGTATAGCGTACCCTCCCATTCTTTGTCTACCAACCACACGAATTGGATTGATGCAAGCAACCAATTGCGCGAGATGTTATTCACGGCCACGAAGTTGGCTTCCCGCCCTTGTTGCGGCTCGGTGGTGATGATAGACTGGAATTGTCCCGCTCGTACCGACCCACACCGGCCGGGCGGCGTCAACAGCACACAACCGGAGCGGACAGACGATGGAAATTCTCCTCTCGACGGGTAGCCTCACACCGCGCGGCATCGGCGACGCCGCGAGCATCGCCCGGCAGGCGGGTGCGGACGGGCTCGAACTGATGCTCACCAATCGCCTCCTCTCCGCGGGGCCGGAGGCCGCGATCGGCGCCGCCGGCAAGCACCAGGTGCCGATCCGTTCCATCCATCCGCCCATCCGCTTCGTGGGCGCGCGCCAGCAGGTTCACAGCGACATGCTCGCCGCCGCCGATTTCGCGCGCGCGGTGCCGGGCTGTCGCACGCTCGTCATGCACGCGGTCGGCGGCCAGGGGCTGCACACGGAGCAGGGGCGCGCCTTCTTCCAGACGATTAGCGGTGTCACCGAACGCCTCAAAAAGAGCGGTGTCCGGCTTGCGATCGAGAATCGCGGCACCGTCCAGCCGCGACCACGGCTGGACTTCCTCGACCGGCTCCAGAATCTCTACCGCGTCTGCGAGGAATGGGACCTCGACATCACCTTCGACACATCGCACGCGGCGTCGTTCGGCCTGAACATCGTCTCCGCGCTCGATGTCGTCTATCCCCGTTTGGCGAATATCCATCTCAGCGACCGGCGCGACGAGCCGCCCGCAATCGCGTCGGGCATCCTGAACTCGCTCACGCGCGAGCATCAACTGCCTGGCACGGGCGCACTCCCGCTCGGATTGTTCCTCCAGCGTCTGCGGGCGAAGGGGTATCCCGGCGCGGTGACGCTCGAACTCTCGCCCGTCGCCCTCGCATCATGGCGCAGCCAGGCCGCGCAGGAGCGCGCATGGAGCGCCGTGTCCTTTGTCCGCGAGCATCTCTCCGCGCCGCGCTCCGCCCCCGACGCGGCGCGCGGCGCGCGGCACACCCACGCGCCCCTGGAAAACGATCTCTGAACTCCGGGCGGCGGGCCGAGGCCCGCCGCCACAGATGAACAATCAGGCTCGTGTATCGCGCATCGCAGCAGCCAAACGAAAACGCCGCCCCGATGCCGGGGCGGCGTTTCGCTGCGGCGGATTAGCGCTTCGTGTACTGAGGGGCCTTGCGTGCCCGCTTGAGGCCGACTTTCTTGCGCTCCTTCACCCGCGCGTCGCGCGTGAGCAATCCCGCCTTCTTCAAGGCCGCGCGCATTTCGGGATCGAAGCGGCACAGCGCGCGCGCGATGCCGTGCCGGATCGCCCCCGCCTGCCCGCTGACGCCACCACCGACGACCTTCACGCTCACCGTGAAGCGGTCGCCCGTATTCGTGAGGCGGAGCGGTGTATTGATCGTGATCTGGTGCAGTTCGCGGCCGCCGAAGTAGTCGCGCACATCTTTCCCGTTCACGACGACCTCGCCGTTCCCCGGATAGAGGCGCACGCGGGCGATGGCGCTCTTGCGGCGGCCAACGGCGTTGTGATACTGGCCCGTTAATTGCTGCGCTGTCGTTACCACTGGTCTCCCTCTCTTAACCGCTACGCGCTTTCGGCGCGTACCGCCGCCATCCGCGCCTGCCCGCGCGCGACATTTTCCGTGATCTCCAACGGTTCGGGCTTCTGCGCCTCGTGCGGGTGCGTCGCGCCCGCGTAGACCTTCAACTTCAGATACTGCTGCTTGCCGAGCCGGTTATGCGGCAGCATCCCCTTCACCGCCGTCTCGATGATCCGGCCGGGGAACTTCTTCATGACCTCCGCGTAGGTCGGCTGCTTGAAGCCGCCGGGATAGCCCGAATGCCGGTAATAGATCTTCTGCGTCGGCTTCTTGCCCGTCACCGCGATCTTCTCCGCATTGATCACGATCACGTAATCGCCCATGTCCATATGCTCGGCGAAGACCGGCTTGTGCTTGCCGCGCAGGACGCGCGCGACTTCCGTCGCCAACCGTCCCAGCGTGTGGCCGTTGGCATCCACGATGTACCAGTTGTGCTGCACCTCCGCCGCTTTCGGCGAATAGGTTGTCGTCGTCAATGTCGGCATCTGCTCATTTCTCCCGCGTTGTCGGCGTCCGTCCCGCCGCATCCTGCTCGTCGCCGTCTCGTTCTCGACCGTATCGCACCCGCCAGAGGATGAGACCATGGGGCGGCGCGGTCTGCGCCGCCAGCCGCCGATCCCTCGCCAGGAGCAGCGTCTCCATCCAGTTCACCGGCGCATCGCCCATCCCAATCAGGACGAGCGACCCGACCAGATTCCGCACCATATGCGGCAAAAATCCATTCCCCTCGATCGTGAACATCAGAGCGAGGCCCGCAATCGCCTCCGGGCGTCGCTCTGCTGCCCACTCCGCCGCCCGCATCGTCCGCACCGTCCCGCCATCGCTGCCCGGTCCACCCTTACCATCGCCCGCGAAGGCCGCGAAGTCATGCGTGCCGATCAGCGCCCGCGCGGCCCGGTCCATCGCCGCGACATCGAGCGGCGTGCGCCGGTGCCACATCGTGCCCCGCGCGAGGGGCGGCTGCACCTCGCCGTTCCAGATCGTATAGCGATACTCTCGCCACGTCGCATCGTAGCGCGCATGGAACCCGTCCGGAACGACGGATAGATTGGTAACGCGCACATCGGGCGGCAATATCCCGTTCAAACCCTGCCGCCACGTCTCCGGCTCGCGCGGGCGATGCACATCGGCATGCGCCACCTGCCCGACCGCGTGAACCCCGGTGTCCGTCCGACCGGCGAAGACCGCCCGGACGGGTTGGCCATCGAGCGTCGTCAATGCCCGCTCGATCTCGCCCTGCACCGTCCGCCGCCCCGGCTGGATCTGCGACCCCGCGAACGCCGCGCCGTCGTAGGTGAGCGTCAGCCGGAGCCGGTACACGGCGGCGACTCTACTCCATCAACCGCAGGACGACCATCGGCGCGCCGTCGCCCTGGCGCTGGCCGAGGTGGAACAACTGCGTGTACCCGCCCGGCTGCCCCTCGAAGCGCGGCCCGATCTCCTCGAACAACTTGAGCGTCGCGAGCGGATTGGCCAGTTTCGCCAGCACGAGGCGGCGGTGCGCCTCCGTGTCCTCCCGCGCGATCGTGATGATCTTCTCGACCTGCGGCTGGACATTCTTGCCCTTCGCCTCGGTCGTGATGATGCGCTCATTGAGGACGAGACTGTTCATCAACCCGCGCATCAGCGCCTTGCGCTGGCCCGAGTTGCGCCCGAAGTGGCGCCCTGCCTTCCGATGCCGCACGATAATCCTCCCTGTGCGTACGTATCCGCGATCCCCGCGCGCGGGGGCGTGCGATGCTACTCTCCTGCCGCGCCCTCGTCGGATGCACCGCCGTCCCCGCCCATCTCGAAGTCGTCCGGGATCAGTTTGCGGTTCGCGCCGAGGAAGCCGTGGACCTGCAACTTCTCCAGCAACTCCGAGAGCGACTTCGGCCCGAAATTGCGGATGCCCATCAGGTCCTCCGGATTCATCTTCAGGACCTGGCCGACGCGGTCAATCTTCTGGCTGCGCAGCGAATTCAGCACGCGCGACGAGAGGCCGAGTTCGGAGAGCAGTTTCGCCTCCGCCTCCGGCGTCACGTACGGGCCGATGCCCGCCGGTTCCTCCGCGCCGCCGCTCGCGAAGTCCACGATCAACTGCGCGTGCTCCCGCAGGATTTCGGACGCCTGCCGGAGCGACTCGCTCGGATCAATCGTGCCGTCCGTCCACACTTCGAGGATCAGGCGGTCGTAGTCCGTCATGTGGCCGACGCGCGTGTGCTCGACGACGAAGTTGACGCGCGGGATCGGCGTGAAGATCGCGTCCACCGGGATCTCGCCGATCGCCAACCCCTCCGCCGCCTCCGCCGAGCGATAGCCCCGGCCCCGTTCGACCGTTACCTCGATGTCCAGCGCGCCCTCGTCATCCTCGACATGCGCGAGCACCTCATCCGGGTTGACGCAGGTGATCTCGAACGGCCAGGCGATGTCGCCCGCCGTGATCGCGCCCGCGCCCTGCCACGAGAGGCGGACGCGCGTCTCCTGCAAGTTGTCGTCGCTCTGCAAGCGGATGCGCTTGAAGTTCAACACGATCTCCGTCACATCCTCGCGCACATGCGGGATCGTGCTGAACTCATGCCAGACATCGCTGATGCGAATTTTGGTAATTGCCGTGCCCGGCAGCGACGAGAGCAGGATGCGCCGTAGCGCGTTCCCGAGCGTCGTGCCGTATCCCGGCGAGAGCGGTTCGACGGTGAACCGTGCGTAATTTTGGCCACTCTTTGTGAGGTCTACTTTTGGCTGGGCAATGTCAAGCACCGCGTTCAGCCTCCCTTTTTATCATCAGCGCGAACCGCCAATCCGATTTCCGAACCATCCTTGCCCATAACGGGCGACACTCAGACGCGCCGTCGCTTCGGTGCGCGGCAGCCGTTGTGCGGGATCGGCGTGACATCCGTGATGGACAGCACCTGCAAACCGGACGACTGGAGCGCGCGTACCGCCGCCTCGCGGCCACTGCCGGGGCCTTTGACGAAGACCTCGACCTGGCGCAGGCCGTGCTCCATCGCGCGGCGGACGGCGCCCTCGGTCGCGATCTGCCCGGCGTACGGCGTGCTCTTGCGCGAACCTTTGAAGTTCGATGACCCCGCGCTGCCCCACGAGAGGACGTTCCCCTGCGGGTCCGTCAGCGTGATCAGCGTGTTATTGAAGGTGGACTGGATATAGGCACGCCCGCGCGGGATATTCTTCCGGTCGCGTCGCCGCACCCGGTTCTTGCCGCCGCGTGTCCCTCGTCGTCGTTGCTCAGCCATGCGTCGCTTCGCTCCTCGCTACTACTTCGTTGCCTTCTTCTTGCCCGCGACCGCGCGGCGGGGGCCGCGGCGGGTGCGCGCGTTCGTCTTCGTCCGCTGGCCGTGGACGGGCATGCCGCGCCGGTGGCGGATGCCGCGATAGCAGTTGATGTCAATCAGCCGCTTGATGTTCATCGCCACTTCGCGCCGCAGATCGCCCTCGACGACCATCTCTTTCTCGATGATGTCCCGAAGGCGCGTCACTTCGTCGTCCGTCAGTTGATTGACGCGCGTATCGGGATTAATACCGGTGCGCGCGAGAATCCTCTGACTGGTCGTCAGGCCGATCCCGTACAGATAGGTGAGCGCGATCTCGACGCGCTTCTCGCGTGGAATGTCAACACCGGCGATACGAGCCATGCGTCATCCTCTCCTCGTCTAGCGATGCCGGTACACGATCCGGCCACGGGTCAGGTCATAGGGCGAAAGTTCGACGCGCACGCGGTCACCGGGCAGGATACGGATGAAATTCAACCGAATCTTGCCGGAGATATGGGCAAGGACTTCGTGGCCGCTCTCCAGTTCAACGCGGAACATCGCGTTCGGCAGCGGCTCAACCACCTTCCCCTCGACCTCGATGACATCCTTCTTCGCCAAAGGCGCTCCTCATTTCTCATCAAACCCGCCGCACGCGGGCCGCACGAACGCCACCGACTTCACGGCAGCGAACCGCCATCATACCACGCCCCCGCCCGCCGCGCTAGGGCAGCGTGAGGATTTCCGGGTCGCCGTCGGTGATCGCGACCGTGTGCTCGAACTGCGCGGCGCGCTTCCCGTCGTTGGTGACGACCGTCCATTTGTCCGGCAGCGTGTGCGTCTCGTAGGTGCCGACGGTCAGCATCGGCTCGATCGTCAGCACCATCCCCGGGCGCAGGAGCGTGCCGACGCCGGGATCGCCGTAGTTCGGCACCTGCGGCTCCTCGTGGATGCGCCGCCCGATCGCGTGGCCGACATACTGCCGGACGATGCCATAGCCGCGCGCTTCCGCATATTCCTGGATCGCGTGCCCGATATCGCCGATCCGCTTGCCGGAGCGGCACTGTTCAATCCCCGCGAACAGCGCGTCGTACGTCGTATCAACGAGCCGTTGCGCCTCCTCGTCTATCTCGCCCACCGGGACGGTGATTGTCGCGTCGCCGTGCCAGCCGTCGAGGAATGCGCCGGTGTCCACCTTGATGATGTCGCCGTTGCGCAGCGTCCGCTTGCCGGGGATGCCATGCACCACCTCGTCGTTCACCGCGACGCAGACGCTCGCCGGGAAGCCATACAGCCCCTTGAACGAGGGCGTCGCGCCCGCCTTGCGGATCACCGCCTCGCCGACCGCGTCCACCTGCGCCGTCGTCACGCCGGGGCGGACATACGCGCGCATCGCTTCGAGCGCCTGGGCGACGACGCGCCCGGCGACGCGCATCTTCGCGATCTCTCGCGGTGATTTCAGGGTCATCGTCCCGCCGCGCGCCATCTATGCCTCACTCCCCTCGAAGATCGGGGCGAGGGCGGCGACGATGTCCGCCGTCACGGCCTCGATCGGCTGGTTGCCATTGACGCGATGAATAATGCCGCGCCGCTCGAAGAGCGACAAGAGCGGCGCGGTCTTCTCTTCGTACAGCCGCAGCCGCTCCTCGGCGGCCTCGCGCGTGTCGTCCGCCCGCCCGCGAGCGAGGATGCGCTCGACAAGCACCGGGCGCGGCGCGTCAATGTAGACGACCGCGTCCACCCGCTCGCCGCGCGAGCGGAGGAACGCGTCCAGCGACTCGACCTGCGCCACCGTGCGCGGGAATCCGTCGAAGATGACGCCGCGCAATGCCGGCGCGGTCTCGCGGAGATGGACGAGGTGCTCGCTGAGCATCGCAATCGTCAAGTCGTCCGGGATCAGGCCACCCGCGTCGTAGATCGGGCGAATCTGTTCACCCAGCGCCGTCCGTTCCGCCATATGCCGACGGAACAGGTCGCCGGTGGAGACATGCGCCAGCCGCGACAATGGCGCGACGACCGCCGCCTGCGTCCCCTTGCCGACCCCTTGCGGGCCGAAGAAGAGCACGTTTTTGTTCGCCCGCACACTGCTCACCGGATAAAGCCCTCGTAGTTGCGCATCAGCAGTTGCGCTTCCAGTTGCCGCATCGTGTCAATCGCCACGCCGACGACGATCAGGAGCGCCGTGCTGCCGAGGCCCAACTGCGTGATGCCGGTGAAGAGCCGGGCGAAGAAGGGGAGGATCGCCACGATACCGAGGAAGAGCGCGCCCGCCAGCGTGATCCGATTCAGCACGCGCGTCAGGTACTCCGATGTCGGGCGACCGGGTCGGATGCCCGGCACGAAGCCGCCGTTCTTCTGCAAGTTCTCCGGGATGTTCTGCTGATTGAAGACGACAATTGTGTAGAAGAAGGTAAATCCGACGACGAGCAGGAAGTAGCCGATCTGGTACGGATAGTTGCCCGGATCGAAGATCACCGCGATCTGCCGGGAGGAATTCCGCAGCCACGCGCGGTCGGACGAGCCGAGGAAGTTCGCAATCGTGGACGGCAGGATCATGATGCTCACCGCGAAGATGAGCGGGATCATGCCCGCCGAGTTGACGCGCAGCGGAATCGTCGTCGCCTGCCCGCCGTACTGGCACTGGCCGCGCACGCGCCGCGCGTACTGCACGGGGATTTTCCGCACGCCCTCATTGATGAGGATGATGCCGACAATCGTCAGCAGCCCGATCCCCGCAAAGAGGATGATCGAGACGAGGTTGAAGGACGACCCACCCGTGACGAGATTGGCGAAGCCGCCCGGCAGCCCGGCGACGATGCCGCCGAAGATGATGATGCTGACGCCGTTGCCGACGCCGTTCTCCGTGATTAACTCACCGATCCAGACGAGCACCAGCGTCGCCACGACCGTCGAGGTCAGCAGCGTGAAACTGGGCAGGAAGGTATGGATATTGAGGATGCCGAACTGATCCGCCGGGATCACCTGATTGGCGACCGCGAGGCGGATCTGGCCGTATGCCTGCAAGTAGCCGATCGGCACGGTCAGGATGTGCGTGACGCGATTGACGCGCGCCCGGCCCGACTCGCCTTCCTTCGACCATTCATCCAGTTTCGGGATGATCGGCGTCAGGAGTTGGACGATGATCGAGGCGGTGATGTACGGATAGACGCCCATCATCGCGATCGAGAATGTCCTGAGCGCGCTGCCCGAAAACAGGTTGAGCGTGCCGAGGAAGGCGTTGTTGCGGAAGAGCCGGTCGAGCGCCGCGTGATCCACGTTCGGCAGGGGAATATGCGCGATGATCCGGAAGATCAGCAGCATCGCGATCGTGAAGAGGATCTTCTTGCGCAGATCGGGAATGCGGAATGCGTTGAAGACGGCTTGCAACATCGTTCTGTCGTCCTCTCCGCTGCCTCAGCGAACCGGCAGCGGGATAGATGCGATACACCGGGCGGCGCGCGCCACGCTACGCCGTCTCCTCCGCCCCATCGGGCGCGCCCGCGGCCGTCTCTTCGACGGTGCCGCCCGCCGCGATGATCTTCTCGCGCGCGGAGGCCGTCACGCGGTGCACCCGCACCGTGAGCGCCTTCGTGATCTCGCCATCGCCGAGCACCTTCACCTGCCACCCCTTGAACGGGACGACCGGCGGGCGCAACACCTTGTCCGGGACGACGCGCCGCGCGACGAGGACTTCGGGCGTGATCTCATCCCCCGCCGCGAAGAGTTCCTCCAACCGGGCGACATTCACGACCGCGAACGGCTGCTTGAAGATGTTGGTAAACCCGCGCTTGTACGGCATCCGCATGTAGATCGGGTTCTGGCCGCCTTCAAACCCGCGGCGGACATTCGGCCCGGAGCGCGCGCCCTGCCCCTTCGTGCCGCGCCCGGCGGTCTTGCCCTGGCCCGCCGAGATGCCGCGCCCGACGCGCTTGCGCTCCTTGTGCGCGCCGGGATTCGGCTTGAGGTCCTGCTGCTGCATGGTTCGGTTACTCCTTCGGCGCCGCGCCCGCATCCTCGACGACCACGAGATGGCGCACCTTGTGACACATGCCCCGCACCGATGGCGTGTCCGGCAACTCGACCGTCTGGTGCAGTCGCCGGAGTCCGAGGGCGCGAACCGTCGCTTTCTGATCGTGTGCGTAGCCGATGGAACTCTTCACATAGGTGACGCGCATCATCGGCGCTGCGTTCTCTGCCATGCTTGACGCTCCTACGCCGTCGCGGCGGCGTGATTCGCCGCTTCGTCGGCCAGTTCCTTGTTGCGGCGGCGACCGAAGTACGAGACCGGCTTGCCGCGCCGCGCCGCCACGCTCTCGACCGACTCCAACTCTTCCAGCGCCTTGAGGGCGGCGCGGACGACGTTGACCGGGTTCGTGCTGCCGATCGTTTTGGTCAGCACATCGTGGATGCCCGCCGCTTCCATGACGGCGCGCACGCCGCCGCCCGCGATGACGCCCGTACCGGGGCGCGCCGGGCGCAGCAGGACGCGCGACGCGCCGTACGTCACCTGAATCTCGTGCGGGATCGTCGTCCCTTCGAGGTTCACCTTGATGACGCGCTTCTTCGCATCCTCGACGCCCTTGCGAATGGACTCCGGCACCTCACCGGCCTTGCCCATCCCCGCGCCGACGTGGCCCTTGCCGTCCCCGACGACGACGACCGCGGAGAAATTGAAGCGCCGCCCGCCCCGCTGCACCTTGGCGACGCGGTTAATCTGCACGACGCGCTCTTCAAGGTCCCCCAATGTTGCCGGATCAATCCGTGCCATTCGTCGCTTCGCTCCTTCAGTAGTCGGTAGTCAGTTGTCAGTTGAACGCGGAAACGCTTCGCGGCTTTCTACCGGTTACTCGCTACTCGCTGCTCGCTGCTCTCCGAGAAATCCAGGCCACCCTCG